>JAZKEA010000077.1:5610-16544 GCA_040387315.1 Armatimonadota bacterium
AGTGTACGCGGTGCGGGACGAGGTACTGACCGCTTTGCTGGAGCGGCACAAGGACGAACTGGTCTACCTTGGCAACGTCTTTGGGACACCGGTCAAGATGCCGTTCTCGCTGCGTCATTTCGGCAAGGGGGCCGGGGGCGCGGGCGAGGCGTACCATCTGGGTGTTTTTGGCAAAACCGGGTCCGGCAAGTCAGGACTCGCGGCGTATATGCTGCTCGCCTATGCACGGCACAAGCAGATGGGGCTGCTTTTTATCGACCCCCAGGGGCAATTCTCCTCGGATCGTGACCTGCCGTTTCCGCTCCATCTTGCGCTGCGGCGGGCGGGCCGTGAGGTCCGCATCTATAAGCTGGCTACACAGGTCAGGCTTCGCGAGGATGCAAACCAGTTCGCGGAACTGCTGCGAAAGGCCAACTTCTACCGCTATTTGGGAATCAAGAACGCGGAGAATCAGGAAGTGGCGGTCGAGGTTATTTATGCCTGCGTCCGCAAAGCCCTGACGGAGGCCAAAGCCAAGATCGACTCGGCTCCCGCCAATCTCCTGCGGGCGACGCTGACTCTTCTGTCCGAGGACCCCAAAGCTCTGGAACGCATCTATACGGGCAAGGAGCGGCGCGAACAGCTTGCGGAGCGGCTTCGGTCCCTGCTGACGGACCCCGATGATTTCAGCGATGCCGAGAGCTTATGGCAGACCGCCCTGGACCTTTTTCAGAAGGTAGACAGCAAAGGCAACGAGCGTACCCCGCTGTGGAATATCGTGTCGTCGCTGATTGCGGGAGCATCGGAGACGGATGCCCAGCCGATTGTCTTTCTTGATATCAGCGGCGAGGGAACTGCCTTCAAGGACGACGAAGAGATAAAGGCTCTGCTGTTGAAAGAGATTGCGACCGCACTGGATGTCGAAGGCGGAAAAGCTTTTCAGCAGAACCGGCGATTGAACTGCCTGGTAGCCCTGGACGAGGCTCACCGGTATGTCCGCGCCTATACCCGGGGCGATGATGCCTCGGAGATGGCACAGCTGACAAAAAAGTTCGTGGATGCGGTCCGCACTACGCGCAAGTACGGTCTGGGCTATATGTTTATCACGCAGACTCTGGCAAGCCTTCACCGGGAGATTATCGGTCAGCTTCGCCTGAATGCCTTCGGCTTCGGCTTAACGATGGGTTCGGAGCTGTCACAACTGGAGGAGATCGTCGGAGACCCGGAAGCGCTTTCCCTGTATAAATCCTTTGTCGATCCGCAGTCGAACCGGCAGTTTCCGTTTATGTTTACGGGTCCCGCCTCCCCACTCTCTTTTACCGGGATGCCTCTCTTTGTGCAGATGTTCACCAAATTCGATGAATTTGCGGATGCCAATCCGTTTGTCGACGGGAGTGCCGGAATGGAGAGTGAGAACGGGAACGGCACTCCTTCGGTACCGTTTACAACAACGCGAGGCTTCGAATCAATCGATGTTTTCCAGAAGACGCGCAGTGCAGACTTTGACTGAGGAGGCAGCAAGTTGATCGAAGCCGTGTGCTTCTTCAGTCAGGATAGTGGCCCGCTTGTTCTGCTGCCGCGTGAGGCGCTGCCCTTCTGGGAAGGTAATGACCCACCCTCGTCAGGGAGAGTAGTTGACGCTATCTCGCGCTGGGACGACCAGGAAACCGCCACCGATTACGACCGTGCCTGCGATGTGATCGCCTGGGCGGAGGTACTGCCGGTTGGTCCGGACAGCTGGGGGCTGGTACTTCCCGAAGACGCGGGCGGAATCGCGTGGCTATCGCCGGACGATAGGCCCGGCACCTTTGCGCTGGTGCAGTGCCTCATACTCGATGCGGAGGCGCTGTCGTCTTATGACCGCTTATTCTCCCAGGCCATGGAGGATGAATCCGGCTGGACAACACTGCAAGAGAACTTGACGGTTGGCGGCAATGGACTACTCCTGATGCCCGCCGCCTCGCGGAGCGATGAGACTCGGGAGATAGCCTGGGGACGAGCCGCGCAGATCGGAACCGCCCAGGCAGTTCCGCTTCCCGAAGGATTGTATTCCGTGGACCAGTTTGTTGTCCCCGGCAGCGAGGACGAAGCGGCAGGCGTGATCTTCACCCGGTTCCGCCAGTCCGTTCCCTGACGCTGCGCTAGGGCTGGATCACGGCTTTCACGACGCGCCCCGCCTCGACATCACGCAGGGCCTGTTCTGCCTCGTCCAGTGAGTAGCGATGGGAGATAAGAGACGCCCAGTCCGTTTTGCCGCTGCTGAATCGCCGTACGCTTTCCATCGCCCGCCAGAGGTGACTGAAATCGCTTCCCCAGCAGCCGCGGATTTCCAGATGCTTTTTGTTGATATGATTATGCGGATTAATTGCCACGTCGCCGTTATCCGTGTACTGCCCAACGACGACATAGCGGCCTGCATCACGGACAAGTTCGCACCCCTCCCGGAAAGCCTCCGGGCTTCCACTTGCCTCGATCACGATGTCCGGGCCATAACCACCCGTTGCGTCGCGGACCGCTCGCAGACGCTCGTCGGGGGTTGTTGTCGTAACATCCATTGTCCAGTCAGCGCCGAATCGTCGGGCGGCGCTGAGGCGGATATCCGGTGCCCCAATCACGCCCACCCAGCCCGCTCCGGACAGCAAGGCAAGCGCACAGGCGCTCAGGCCAACCGGCCCACTGCCCTGTATCAGGACCCGGTCCGCCAGCTTGATCTGCGCCAGTTCGACGGCGTGCGTTGCGGTAGGCAGTCCACAGCCGCCGCCGATCCACGCGTCCGGTGATACGCCTGGCGGCAGGGTCAGTATCTGTGTGTCCGGCCCGAGATAGATTACCTCTGACCAGCCGCCAAACAGACCGTCCTCCGCGCCCAGTGTAATTCCGTAAACGCGACGTTTTGGGCAGCGCGTGGATGCTTTCAGAACGGAGCAGACATGGCAGGAGTGACAGGTACCGACCACATCCAAGAAAGTGACGATATCCCCTGGGTTTACCAGACGTCCGTCACTGTCCCTGACGGGACCACCAGTTTCCAGGACTTTGCCGACACTGACATGTCCCGGAATCAGCGGATACGGCACTCCCGCCAGCCGTCCATGCCACAGGTGAACATCGGTCCCGCATACCTCGGAGGCAATCGTCTCAAGCAGCACACCGCCCGCCTCGATAGCAGGAATGGGAAAGCGGCGGATTTCAACGGGCGCACCGGGCGCGGGAATCACAGCGGCGCGCACTGTGTCAGCAAAAACGTTCATCGCTTCGCAGGATACCGCGCTTCACCCTTCCCTGCTTCCTCCGGAGGAAAGAGGCGCGATTATACAGAAACTGCGAGGAAAGAGACCCGGAAGGAAAAGACACCCGCAGTCATGCTCAGCAATACGATAGTGAACCGTAAAAAGGCGCTGCAGATGCTGGCGGGCGCCGTCATTGCTATGAATAAAGAAGTACCAGCGTCTCGTGCTGATACCCCAAACATCATTGTTATCCTCACTGACGATCAGGGATTCGGAGATATCGGTGTTTACGGAGCAAAGGGATACAAGACGCCCCATCTTGACCGTATGGCTGCCGAGGGTCGGCGCTTCACGAATTTCCATGTTGCCCAGCCCGTCTGTGGGGCATCGCGGGCAGCGCTCCTGACCGGCTGTTACCCGAACCGGCTCGGCCTTCATGGAGCCCCCAGCCCCGGCTCACCAATCGGTATTGCGAGTACGGAAACGACGCTCGCACAGCTTCTTAAACAGCGGGGTTACGCCACGGGCATGGCCGGAAAATGGCATCTGGGCGATCAAAAGGAGTTTCTGCCGACGCATCGTGGCTTCGACGAGTACTTCGGCCTGCCCTACTCCAATGACATGTGGCCCCTTCACCCGGAAGTCCCGGAGCGCTATCCCCCACTGCCACTTATAGAGGGTGACCGGATCATCAAGAACGGTCTGGACCACGGAGATCAGGAACAGCTTACGACACAGTACACAGAACGTGCCGTCAGGTTTATTGAGCGCCATAAAGAGCAGCCGTTCTTTTTCTATCTCGCGCACAACATGCCGCACGTTCCCCTGCATGTCAGTAAAAAGTTCAAAGGAAAATCAGAGCGAGGGCTCTACGGCGATGTGATCGAGGAGATCGATTGGAGCGTCGGTGAGGTACTGAAAACTGTCGAGCGTTGCGGCATCGAGCGGGACACACTCGTGATGTTTCTCTCCGACAACGGTCCCTGGCTTAGTTACGGCGATCACGCCGGGTCCGCGGGACCATTGCGCGAGGGCAAGGGAACAAGCTGGGAGGGTGGCACTCGCGTCCCTTTTCTTGCCCTTTGGCCTGGCCGAATCCCGGCAGGCTCGGTCTCGGACGAGATGCTATGCTCGATAGACCTGTTCCCTACCATCGCACGGCTGACAGGTTCGAAACTTCCGGATCTGCCGATAGATGGTCTTGATGTTTGGCCGACTCTATCCGGTCAGCCGGGAGCAGCCAACTCCCACACCGCTTATTTCTGGTACTACGAGCAGAACCAGCTGCAAGCAGTGTCAACCGGGGACGGAAGATGGAAACTGGTTCTGCCGCATGCCTACCGGACGCTGAACGGACGTCCCGGCGGCACGGCAGGTATCCCGGTGAAGTACGAAACGCGGAATGTGGAAAAGCCGGAGCTGTATGATCTGAGCATGGAGGTCAGTGAACGGATCGACATCGCCGCCGAACATCCTGAGATCGTCGAGAGGCTCCTAAAAGAAGCAGAGAAGGCGCGGGCAGACATGGGCGATGCACTGACCAACAGGACAGGAAGTGGCCTGCGAAAACCGGGCCGTGTGGGGCTACCCGAGTCCTAGAATCCGGGGCTAGTTGGGGTAGATGTCCGCGAGAAGAAGGCGTACCGCTTTTTCCTCCGCCTCTTTGCGGGCATCTTTATCCCGGTACATATCCCGATCTGCCCGAGCGATCAAAGCAGCGGCATCCACAGCATCGCACGGGAACGTCGCCACGCCAACTGATATTCCGATGCGAACGCCGCCGAGAGGGTCTTCTTCCTCGGCACCAAGGGCACTGCTCGGGTCCGAGCGACCATCGTACCGGAGAACGACGGATTTGAGCTTTTCCGCAACGATCCGCGCCTCCTCTATACCGACTTCCGGCAGCACCACGACAAATTCATCGCCCGCATAGCGAGCGACAAGGTCACTGTTGCGGAGCGCTGTCTTCAGGACCTGACCAAGATCGCGCAGCACTTCGTTTCCGCGTGAGTGACCGAACCGGTCATTTACCTGCTTGAAGTTGTCGAGGTCAAGCACCAGAACCGTCAGAGGCTTATCGCTGATGCGCGCGTGGGCGAGTTCCCCGTCCAAAAACTCCTGCAGATGACGTGCGTTGTACAGACCCGTGAGAGCGTCCGTACGCGCGGACTGGCGGGTCTTGTCGAACTCGAAGGCATTTTGTATCGCTCGGGCCACCTGGGCGGCCACAAGCTGAAGTATTCGCAGATCCTCCGCGCCGAACGCATCCGCTGTCTCCTGATATAGATTGATCGTTCCCATGACAGGCTCTTCTGCACTCGTGCTAAGCGGGACGACCATCACGGACTGGTACTCCGGCAGGCGGAGCGTACTGCCCTTTTGCATCTGAGTGATATGCAGGTCCGTAGGATCATAAGCGGCGAACATCCCCTGGCGCATGTTTGCGGTGTAGGCAGTGTGGATGCTGTCCTCCGGCGCAATCGTGTGAAGCAGGACTGTCTCGCCTACCCCGCTCGCGCTCCGGCAGCGGAGCAGGGTCGGGGCTCCGGCCTCCATCCCGTTCGTCTCCGTCAGCATGAGGGCGCAGGCGGACGCGCTGAAAATGTTGCGCATCTTGCTGGCGAGAAGAGCCAGAGTGTCGGTCAAGCCAAGTGTGACCGATGCGGTCTGGGAGATCTCATAAAGAGACATATACTCAAGGCTCGCCCGGTTGATCTCCTCCACCACGGTCGCCCGCATCGAGACACCGACTGCCGTCGTAACAGTCTCCTTCACATAATCATCCACGATTTCGAAGAAAGCATTGACGATAGCAGGATCAAAGTGCGTTCCGGAGTTAGCGCGGATATGCTCCATCGTCTTTTCCGTCGACCAGCCACGCCGGTAAGAACGATCCGATGTCAGCGCGTCGTACACATCCGCAACCGCCAGAATACGGGCGCCCAGGGGAATCGCCTCCCCTTTCAGTCCCGAGGGATATCCCTTACCATCCCACCGCTCATGGTGATGCCGCACGATAGGCATTACCGGAAAGGGAAAGGGTACCGGCTGAAGAATCTTCGCGCCCATATCCGGGTGAAGCTTGATCTTTTCAAACTCTTCGTCCGTAAGACGGCCCGTTTTAGAAAGTATCTGTTCAGGAATCGCCAGTTTACCGATGTCATGGAGAAGAGCGCCCGTCTCCAGCGCCCGCAGGTCATCGCCTTCGAGACCGAGTTTTATTCCGATCCGAACCGCGACCTCTTTGACCCGCTGAATATGCTCGTTGGTATAGCGGTCTTTCGCGTCAATGGCAAGCGCGAGTGACTCAACGGTAGACGTGTAAAGCTGCTGCAGTTCATTCTTGCTGAGTGTCAGGGCCTCCTGACTGCTCTCCAGCTCGGCGTTCTTTCGCTCCAGCTCGTCAATGTGCTTAAGGTTACCCTCATCCTGCTGACGATGATAACAATAGATTAGCCAGATCATGGCGGGAATGGGGACGGCAATCACCAGAAGTGCCACACTGACCCACGGATTCTCCGTAAGGATCTGCATCAAGCCAAAAGCGATAGTGGCTCCGGAAGCCCCCGCAAAATAACAGGGTATTACCCACTGATAATGCGACAGCCAGATCTTGAACGGATTTTGGCGGCTGGTTAGTGCAATGGCTACCGCGACCAGAGCCGTGTTGAGAATAGAATAGGCCAGAGTTGCGGCGGCGATACCCGCCGTCTTAACCAGGATTTCGTATCCGTTTTCAAACGTCAGAGCACGCCAGTAGTCAGGGGTGATACCGGAAAAGCTTAGTATAGCGCCCGCTGCGACAACGGAGAGAGTTACCGCTCCCATACTAAACAGAACCTGATAGTACGGAGACCGTCGTGGATAACAGGTCATTACCGCCATATTGACGACACTCGCAATGATGGCGGGGAAAGGGCCCATTCCGAACAAGAGGAAAAAAGTGGGGACAAAACCCAGGGAAATATTCCCCTGCTTGTCGCGCTGCTTTTTATTGGGGACGAATACCTTGACTTTCAGGAATGAGGCGCCAAAGGCAGCCACGCATCCTAAGAACAGGTATGCCAGGTGCTTACGGCCCTCAGGCCCCACTAAATCCGTGTTATAAAAGTCACGTCCGGAAATGACAAGAGAAGCCGCTCCTAAAGCAGTCACCATCCAGATATAAATTTTGGCGGAGAGCGGCAGAGTTTTCATTTAGGGCATAAGGAACAAGGCCCAGTTCGCAGTGCAGGAATGCAGCGGGAACCGGCGATCCCTCAGGCACATTATTCCACATATTCACACAAACCATCAATGGTTGTGATGTGGTCCGGTGAAATTGTCCGGAAGCAGGCGAGGGGGAGTGCGTAATTGCCCTGCCGACCCTGCCTGCTTCCGTGATTAGCACCGCTTTCGATTAATTAACGATCAATGTCGATCGTCCAGGCGACATTCTCGTCAGTCACGGTCCAGGCCACGTTCTCGTCGGTGATGACCCAGGCAGCATTCTCATCTGTCACAGTCCAGGCTACGTTTTTGGTGTTGTGAGTCGCTGATTGGTTATTCATTATCGTACCTTTATCTATTCCACAGTGCGCGAGCATTTATCGAAGGTCAATTAGTGCCTGCTTGTCAGCGGCAGCAAACTGTTGAGCGATAATCAAATCTAATCCCCGCCCGTGTTCCAGGAAGCGTTGTCTTCTTCCTCTTCGTTTGTTATTGCGGGAGAATCACCACCGGTATTCCAGGAGGCGTTATCCTCTTCCGGATCTTCGGCGACGGGATCCCCATCAGCGATAGAGAAGGGTGCATCTCCGCCCGTATTCCAGGAAGCGTTATCTGCGATCAGAAGCATGCTCACCGGGGCGTCGCCACCGGTATTCCAGGAGGCATTGTCTCCGCCCGTATTCCAGGACGCATTGTCTTCCTCTGGTGCGGCAAAGGCGGATTCCGACGGTGAATCCTCGGCCCAGGAAGGTGCATCCCCGCCCGTGTTCCAGGAGGCATTGTCACCGCCCGTATTCCAGGAGGCATTGTCTTCCTCCGGCGCGGAGAAAGCGGGATTGCCGTCCGTCAGAGAAGGCGCGTCCCCACCCGTGTTCCAGGAAGCATTGTCGCCGGATGTGCCCCAGGCGGCATTGGTGATCGTAACAATCCCGTTGCCGTTCTGCAGAGTGATCGAACCGCCCCATATCAGCTCATCGTTCCAGACGCTCCCGGCGCCGAGAGAAGCCCAGCGAGCGGAGCCGGAAAGAAGCGTGGTTGGAGAGGCATCCCTCAGGCGCCATCGATGCCTCAGAGTTACCAGGGACCAGCGGAACCGCTCGCCCGCGATTTGAGACGTTGTATGTGGCGTTCCCACGACACCAACACCACTCTGATAATGCAGGGCGATGTTCAGGGCACCCGGCAGGTTCAGTTCGCCGGCCCCCTGGGTGAAGGGATCGTATGCCCCGGTCGTTCCCTTGAGCGGATCCTTGCCGGAAAGAAGCTGGGCGGACACCATCAGAGCCGCCTTTACCCCGCTTGGCGTCATCTGAGGATTCGCCTGGAGCAGGATAGCCGCAGCGCCTGCGACTGCGGGGGCAGCCATAGAGGAACCGGAAATTCTGGCGTATGCTGTTTCACCCGAGTGCTTCAGGTATTCGCCCGCAGGGACGTTTGTTTGTGGCTGATTGGTATCGATCCAGGAGCCGGGAGCCCGCAGCGAAACGACCCGGTTTCCAGGGGCCACGAGGTCAGGCTTCATCGTCGCATCGATGGCAGACGGGCCACGGCTGGTGTAGCTCGTGATGACGTCGTCACTGCGCCGGGCTGTCTCATTTGTATTGGATGCACCCACGGTGATAACCGCGGGATCATTACCAGGGGAGTTGATAGTGTTGTACTTGCCGCGATTGCCCGCGGTCGCAACAACCACAATTCCCGCTGCGACCGCTCGCTCTGCAGCCTGGCAAAGAGGATCAGTCTTATAGGACTCACGGACCTTTGTACCAAGGGACAGATTGATGACCCGGATGTTATAGGCAGCCTTATTTTCGATGCACCATTCGATACCCGCTATAGCATCGGAAACAGTGCCCTGTCCGGTCGCTCCCAGAACCTTGGCGCCGACGATATTCGCGCCGTAGGCGATTCCGCGATAGGTGCGCGTGGCACCAGACCCTGTAGAAGATGCGCCGCTGCCCGCGACAATACCCGCGACGTGCGTGCCGTGCCCGTAATCATCATAAGGAACGCTGCTCGCACCGTTTACAAAGTCCTTGAAGCCAACGATTCGCCCCGCCAGGTCGCCGACAGGGGCGACGCCGCTGTCCAGAACGGCAACGGTTATGCCGCGGCCGTTGGCGGAACTTCGGTTCAGATGCTGCGCGACTCGTGCCACTTCAGGCACACCAATCGACGTGGAATTCACATCAAGCTTGGCGGCAGTGGAGGCGGTGGGACTATCCGGTGAGATGGAAAGGACGGTAGAATCCGCAGCAAGGACCGCAAGCTGCTCTGCAGTAGCATCCAGAACCTGAGTGCCGGTCTTAACGAAGGTTCGACCCAGCTTGGCTCCGGATTGAGCGATACGTAAACGCGTGGCGCGGCTGCTGAGCAGTCCGGACGTTCGCACCATAACGCGCATGGTTCCCGGCGCCGGCACGGTGCCGGCGACCCCTGCCTTGCCGGTTTTTAAGAAATCCTGAGGCAAAACACGGTGATTGGCAACTGCTTCGCGAAGTTCGGGGGCCAGTTTTTCCAGAGCGGACGGAGCAAGAACCGTTTCGGCTGCCTTGCTGTCTTCAGCGTGCGTCGGTGCAGCGAAAACAGGAGAGCTAATACTTGCGATTACCGCAATACCGACTATTGTTGCCAGGGAACCGAATGTCGCGTTCCGCTGTGCTTTGTTTGGTCTGGCTGATACCGCCGATGATGTATTTTGTATTAAGATGTTTTTCATACTCTTCTCCGTCACTACGTCGGCAGAAAATGCTTTCTGACGCGTTGGATGTCCCGATGGATTATATTACATAAGCAAGCAAACTGGCGAAAAAAATTATATATTTAACAGCTAATTTTTCGCCGCAAGAATACCGATGGCCTTTTCGTTCTCAAAACCTCGTCTGGACCATAAACGAGCGATAAGGGACAGCGCCTCCTTTCTACTGCCGCCTGATAAGATATTCGAAGCATCATGGCTTCTTCGCTCCGCACAAAACTTCGTATTGCTGCCTCCGTTCTCCTCGGCACCGGCTTTTTCGATGCCATCGCAGGACGCTTTCTGTTTCAATCGCGCCTCCAGGGAAGTTCCACTCCTGTTGACTTCGAAAGAGATTGGGCAGATCTCGCGGGGGCTATCCACGCCCATTCGACTTACTCCGACGGTGCAGGCGATATCCCCACAGTGATGTCGGGAGCCGCTGAGGCGGGCGCGGATTTCCTGCTCCTGACAGATCACAACACGCAGCGTCCTCTGCGAGATGGCTGGGAGGAAAGGTACGCAAAAAGTTCTCCTTTTCTACTTATCGGAACTGAGGTAACGGTAGAACAGGGTGCATTTATACTGGCTTTGGATATGCCACGTGAATGGGAACCGACCAAAGCGCAGAAGCCACAGGTAGCCATAAATGAGGTACTAGCGCACGGGGGGCTGCCGCTGGTCTCTCTTCCCTTTGATGTGAAACATCCCTGGAGAGATTGGAATGCCACCGGCTTCGAGGGACTGGAAGTTCTCAACTTCAGCACAATCGCGCGGCG
>JAZKEA010000077.1:16554-20120 GCA_040387315.1 Armatimonadota bacterium
ACACATCAATCTCCTCTCCCTTGCCTGGCTTCTTCCGCTCTACCGTCTGGGCGGGATGATGGCGGTGCTCCGCGCACTGCTCACTCGTCCGGATCAGGCCATGGAACGATGGGATGGGTTGACGGCGGGAGGGAAGCGACAGATGGTCGGCATCGGCGCTCTGGATGCCCATGCCTTAATGAAGATCGGCAAAAAGAAGTACCCTATTCCTTCTTACGCGGACTCATTCCGTGCGGTCATGACCCACCTGCTGCTACCTCCGAAAAACGCGATGCAGGACTCTCCGGGAAACCGTCGTGAGGCAGTCTACAGCGCCCTCCGGTCGGGACGGTGTTACTTTTCCTACGACTGTCTCGGCGATCCCAAGGGATTTATGTTTACAAGTCGAAACAAAACGGAAGAATTCACTGTCTTAATGGGCGGAAAGACCGGTGTAGGCACAAAACTTGCGGCAAAGAGTCCCGGCAGCAGGCGACTGATCCGGTTACTCGAAGGTGGCAAAGTGGTTTCCGGAAGCATTGGGCAGTCTCTGGAATATACTGTTACCCACCCCGGTGCGTACCGTATTGAGGTCTACCAGTATACTTTTCGCCTTGGACCCTTCTTTTTTGGCGCGCGGCCCTGGATTTTTTCAAATCCAATCTATGTTTCCTGATGCTGCAAGCCGAAAAAATGTTTGGGTGCAGGATATATTTCTCGTGGCGTTATCGCCGCAGGCACGGACTGCAGCTATAGACACAATTTGCCAGCTTGTGTAAAATCTGCAGTACAGGGAACCAATGTGCGGTTCCGTACGTTTAACCTTGGGGACGTGCCATTGCAAGATGACATAAGCACGATCATTCAGCATCAGTGGTGCCGGAAGCCACCAGCAGTCTCTACTGCTCAAGCAACACCGCTTCGCTTTTCACATAGTTGTTCTTCGCTGCCTTTGAGCGCCTATCGGGCGTCATCACGTCAGCATGATTCCATTTGTCGTCGGTTGTTGTGACGGGCATTGCAGACAAGCAGTTGCCCGCTCGAATGATGAGGTAGAGAATCCGTGACTCTTGTTGCTCCTTCTTTGAAAAGTGAAAAACTGCTGACGTTTGACCTTCACCCGCTGTACGCGTCAATCCTGCAAGACGGACAGGCTGTACGGGAAGGTGAGGTTTTGGGTCTCGATATGGACCTGCGCCGTGTCATGATTGCCCCCTACTCCGGCGTGATTCGCCTCCTCGTCACCGGAGATGGTTCGGATCGGCGCGTCAAGGTCTTCCTGAACGAGCGACTCAGCGTCCGCCAGACGCCTCGATACAGCAGCAGTATCGGGAACAGCGAGCGGAACTAAACATTTCCCAGTTTCATACCCTCTAAATCAACCGCAAGCGCCGAAAGTCCTGTGATCTTCGGCGCTTTCGTTCGTCTCCGCGATAGCTTCGACACAGACACATCCTCCCGCTGCATAATCACCGTCCTCAGACGCGTCTTGATTCCTTTGCAGGGGGACCTGTATACTTTTGTGACAGCGATCTGAATTCTGGAGACTTTTACTTTGTTTGACTCCCCCTTACGGCGTTTCGCACTCGTACTTCTTGTCTTGCTTTCGCTGGGAAACGCTTCCCGAGCCGACTTCACCTTCATCCACACAACGGATACCCATATTGGGGCGGGTGACAATGTAAAACTTGATGCAGGAATGTATCAGGAGATCCGCGCATTGTCGCCGCGGCCCGCCTTCATCATAAACACGGGCGATGTCACCGAGTCCGGTCTGGAGAGCGAGTTTGCGGCCTACAAGAAGGTCCGCGATGAGAACCTGGGCACGGAAATCCCGGTGTACGACGCGCCCGGCAACCATGATGCGCGCTGGAACCCATTGGGCAAGGAAGGCTTCACGAGGGGGTTGGGTGTCCCCTTGTGGCGGTCCTGGGATAAGGAGAACGTTCACTTTGTCGCTCTGGACTCCACGGTACTGCTGCAGCACTGGGGACACTTTGACCAGGAGCAGCTGGACTGGCTCGCGAAAGACCTCGCCAAAAACGGACGGGAACGGCCCGTAGTCCTCGGGTTCCACCACTTTTTCCTGCGCGACAACCAGGGTGGGCCACAGCAGGTAGACAACTATGCCGCGTTGATGAAGGTGATCGCACCCTATAATGTTCGGCTCTTTCTCATCGGGCATGGACATTCGGATATTCAGTGGTCGATCAACGGAATCCCGGCGATTATGGCGAAGGGTCTCTATCAGGGCTCTTACCATCAGATAAGCGTCACCAAAGACACCATGCAGGTGATGCGCCGTACGCTCCAGAAGAAGGAAGCGCCTCAGCCGGTACTGACCATTCCCCTCGCCCGTGACGTGGCAGGAGCGCCGAACTGGAACATCTCCCTGCAGATCAAAAACAATGAAGGTACAGTCACCGTAAAACCGGGCAAGATGCCCGCCGGCACCTCCCTGGCCTTCAGCGCCGGGGGCAACCTGACACCACTGGCAGCAAACCCGGACGGCAGTTACGGCGGCACATTCAAGACCAACGGCTGGATGGCGGGCGTCTATGCGGCACTGGTGTCCGCGACCCTACCGAACGCGACGAGCGGTCTGATCCCGGTATATGCCCAGACAGTTTCGATAACGGTCGCCGCTCCCACCGAAAAGGGATCGCCCCTCTGGACCCGCAGTCTTCCGAGCGCCGTTCAGTCGCGTCTGGTACAGGCAGAGAAAACGGTGTATGTCCCGACGATGGGCGGGGTTCTTTTCGCCCTGGATGCCGCCTCCGGAAAGACGCGCTGGCAGTTCAAAACGGGCGGCTCGCTCTTTTCCGTGCCCCTGGTAGACAACGGTACCGTCTTCATCGGATCGGGTGATCACTTCATCTATGCTCTGGACGCCCGGACCGGCAAACCGCGCTGGAAGCGGGAGACAGGCGGGTCTGTTCTGGCGGGCGCCGCGAAAGCCGGTGATGTAGTCTGCATCACCTCCACGGATCGCAAGATCTATG
The DNA here is from genome assembly GCA_040387315.1 of Armatimonadota bacterium. Taxonomy (GTDB): domain Bacteria; phylum Armatimonadota; class Armatimonadia; order Armatimonadales; family Armatimonadaceae; genus JACMJB01. The sequence continues at coordinate 19,536 of JAZKEA010000077.1, forward strand.
GCCTGGATTCAACATCGGGGACGGTACGGTGGACACAGCAGGTCGAAAGCCTGTACCAGAGCGCGGCAATAACCGATGGAACCCGCTTCTATCTCGGCGGATGGGACAACAAATTTCGCTGCCTGGACGCAAAAACAGGTACCCCCATTTGGACAAACACCTTCGGCAGATCTTTCTACTACGCACCGGCAATCGGGTCTCCGACGCTGGGCGATGGCAAGGTGTTCGTCACCAGCAATGATGGCCTGCTACACGCGATGGATGCGGTTTCCGGCAAGGTCCTCTGGGAGACCGAGGCGATGAGTTTGGGGTATAGCGGGCCTCTCTTCCAAAATGGGAAGATCTACAATGCCTCGCTCACCGGCACCGGACTTGTCCGTGCATTTGATGCGGAGACCGGCGCAAAGCAGTGGGAAACACCGACGGGCTCCGTCATCTACGATTCGTCCTGCGCGGCAGTCAACGGAACCGTTTTTGTCGGCAGTGTCAACGGCATCTTCTCCGCAATTCGGCAGAGTGACGGCGCGCTCCTGTGGCAATACCGGCTTGGTCCCGGTCATCTTCTGGCCTCTCCGGTCACGGATG
>JAZKEA010000077.1:20130-28152 GCA_040387315.1 Armatimonadota bacterium
ACCGCGCTCTAACCGGCTGACAAGACAAAAGCAATCCGACAGAAGGCTTTCTTCTGTCGGATTGCGGGGCGTACGCCGGGCAGGCTTATCCCTTGTGCCAATCCTACGTGAACCGGGTACAACACTGCTGGAAAGCAATGCATGGACATCCAGAAACTCCCCGACGAGGCCTTTCGCCGTTATGATGAAAGTTCGGATGACGACTTTTACCAGACACCACGCCTGGTAACACATATCGACGATGCTGCGATTCGGGCGGTGACCGAGCTTTATCGACAGCATTTCCGTCCGGGGGACCGTATCCTGGATCTGATGAGCAGCTGGGTAAGCCACCTCCCCACTGATGTCGATTATTCCGGTGTCGTGGGGCTTGGGATGAATGCCCAGGAGCTTGTCACGAACCGACGCCTGGATGGCTGGATCGTTCAAAACCTGAATGACAACCCGGTCCTGCCGTTCCCGGATGCGTCCTTCGACGGCTGTGGTATCTGTGTATCGATCCAGTATCTTACGGACCCGGTTACGGTATTACGCGAGGCCGGTCGTGTGCTGACGCCGGGATCTCCTATCGTTATCACCTTCTCTAACCGCTGCTTTCCGACCAAAGCGGTGGCAGTCTGGCAGATGCTCGGCGATGAGGATCACCTACGGCTAGTGGCGAATTATCTTACCGCCGCGGGGAACTGGACGGATATCACCATGCAGGACTGCAGTCCCGCTCCCGGCAAAAGCGACCCTGTCTTCGCCGTCGTCGCTCGCCGTGCCTAGTTCAGGTACAATTTCGGCATCATGAGGCAGCGAACCAGAGACGCACTGAAAGCTGTTGGGGCCGCAATAGGCATTCTTGTCATCCCAGCATTATTCAGTCCTATGGGGATGGCTGCTGCTCGATGGCTGCAGACAGCCCCAAGAACATCGTCGGTTGAAATTCCGGTTTTTGTCATAGACCTCGTAGTGCATTTGGGTGTCTTCTTGCTCCTGGGGGGAGTTATTCTGGCGCTTGCGGCACCTGTAACCATACTCCTCTTTCTGATTCGGCGAAAAAGAGAGTTGGCGGCCCTCAGCTTGGGGATTTGGATGATGTCCTGGGCGAGTTTTGCCGCCATTCCGATCAGCAATCTCTGGGCGAGCCGCCGAGCGGCACTCGTGCGAATCGCCGAAAATGCCAAACCCGTGACAACCGCTCTGGAGATGTATCGCCTTAATCATGGCAGTTACCCCAAGTCACTGCAGGAACTTGTGCCTGCGTACCTGCCAAGTCACCCGCGCCCGGACGCATTAGGGTGCCCGGTCTATTACTATCAATTGCCGGGTACCAGCAGTCAAGCCACCTTTGACGGTTACGAACTGAAGCTAAAAACCCCGAATGGCGGAGTCAACTGGGACTGCTTCGTATTTTGGCCGGAAAAGAATTATCCCAGAAGAATGTACGGCGGAAGTGTGGAACGCATTGGCGACTGGGCATATGTTCATGAGTAAAGGGAGACCGGGAACGTCCGGTCTCCTTAGTTTGTCTTTATAGTGTGGAGACCAATGTTATGAGCGATACCAAAAATTCCGATCCTTCCAGCCGTCCCGTGACCAAGACCGATGCTGAGTGGCGCGCGGAACTGACACCCGAGCAATACCGTGTTCTGCGGCAGGCCGGAACTGAATACCCTTTCACCGGTGAATACTGGAAACATGAGGCGGATGGGACCTATACCTGCGCTGGCTGTGGAGCCGTCTTATTTAACTCCAACACGAAGTTCAACAGCCACTGCGGCTGGCCCAGCTTTTTTGAGGCAGCCGCGCCGGATACTGTCGAGCTAAAGCGGGACGACAGCCATGGCATGACACGGATCGAAGTCTTATGCAGTTCGTGCGGAGGGCACCTGGGGCATATTTTCGATGACGCCCCTCAAACACCGACCGGGCAGCGCTACTGTATAAACTCCGCCAGTCTGAATTTCCAGCCTAAACCGGCCTGACGAAAGTAACCTCATAGGAAAACCATAATGGACGACCGATCCAGTGTCCCGCAGCAACCCGTAGCAACGCTTTCCCCCGATAACATTCAGCGGAATCTCACAATTGCGCGACCGAACGATGACCAGCACTTATCCCATATTGGGGTGGTGGGCGATACCTACACGATTCTTGTGTCGAGCAGGGACACCAACGGTCGTTACTGCCTCATCGACATGCTCGTTCCTCCTGGCGGCGGCCCTCCTCCCCATCGCCACGATTTCGAGGAGGGTTTTACTATACTGGAGGGCGAGATAGAGATTACGTTTCGCGGGGTGAAGTCGGTGGCGCGGGCTGGCGAGACCGTCAATATTCCGGCGAATGCACCGCACTCTTTCACCAACGCCACCCAAAGTTCAGCGCGGCTGCTATGTATATGTTCACCGGGCGGGCAGGAGGAGTTTTTCAGGGCAGTCGGGGTCCCGGTCGCGACCCGTACAACGCCCGCACCCAAGCTCGATGAGTCAGCTCAAACGGTGTTCAAAGAAAAATCCGAAGCGCTTGCCCCCCTATATCATACGGAGCTTCTGAAACCTTAAAGAATCAGAAAACGTACTGCACCTGATTCCTCGCGTATAATAACCCGCAGGGGAAAAAGCGAGGCATACGATGCGATACGGCGGGCGACGAAAAGCAGAGGTCCTGTCTGTCGGACAGTTGGTGGGCGAGCGGCTCGGGGGGGGCGGCCTGAATATCGAGGCCAAGATCCGCGAGCATACCGCCCCTCTGGTCTGGGCCGAGGTTGTGGGGCCACAGGTCGCGGGCGCTACCGAGGTAATCGGGGTCCGTGACGGCATCCTGCGCGTTTCCACAAAATCATCTGTATGGTCTAACGAGCTGACCTTTTATAAGAAGGACATCCTTCAGCGGCTGAACAGCCGCCTCGGGGCGCGTGCGGACCGACCGGCGATCACGGATATTCTCTTTCAAAACTACGGGCTGCAGCGGCAGAAGGCGGCACAGGAAGCTGCCGAGAACGCTCCGCCCCCCCTGTCGCCCTCAGCGGAAGAACTGGATGACATCCCGCTTTCCGAGAATGAGCTGGCAACGGTCGAGAAGGGAATCTCCGCCATCACGGATGAAGCACTTCGCTCGCGGCTGCGCACACTTCGGATCGCGGATATGAAGCTGCGCAACTGGCGTCTCGATAGCGGATGGGTCCCCTGCACAGGGTGCGGTGATCTCGCACCGCCGCACCTCATGGGGGGCGAGTACCGGGAGACAGTGCAGACTCAATTCTGCCCACGATGCCGGGTCTCCGGCTAGCGCTGTGACAATGCCAGCCGGCTTTCGCGTCCGTCTGCGTCCCCTCTTCGTTCTGCTGGCAGCGATGGCGCTCGGTATCTTTGCAGCCTCCCAGCTGCCGTTCTCCGTTCCCCTCTGGTCTCTGCTGATCGTTATGGCCCTGCTGCTCGGCGCTTCGCAGGCCCTGGCGCGGTATCACCCGGCAGGAAATGCTCTCTGCCTGCTCACGGCTTTTTTTGTCTTTGGCATCGTCAGGAGCGATCAGTCGGCGCAAATCAGACGGGATGATATCTCACACCTGATCGGTGGCCCATCGGTATGGGTACGCGGGACGGTGGCTTCCGCTACGGAAATCAGACATGCCCGCTTTGGCGGCGGCCCCTCATACTCGTTCACCGTAAAGGTGCAGGAGGTGAATGACTATCGGCATTCGCAGGCCGCGTCCGGCTGGCTGCGAGTCGCCGCCTTCTCCTGTCCCTCCCCGCCGCAGCCGGGCGATTTGCTGTGGCTGCGAGGAACTATCGAACTGCCACCACCGGCGACAAATCCCGATAGCTTCGACTACCGGGCTCACCTAAAGCGACAGGGTATCTACGCGACACTTGCGGCGCGGCGCGAGGGTGATATAAGGCGGATCGGTCGTGTCCCGCTGCCGCCGGTTATGCAGGTCGCCGCTGTCATTCGCGGCGCTGTCGAAAAGCGTGTTCAATCGCATCTGCCGCCGGAGGATGCGGCCCTTCTGTTGGGCATGCTTTTATCCGAGCGGGGCCAGCTGCCCATCGATCTTGTCGATGCCTTCACACGAACGGGAACGGTTCATATTCTGTCCGTCTCGGGAATGCATGTCGCGGTGATCGCCACTCTTCTGCTCTGGCTGTTTCGAGCTGTTACATTACCCAAAAAGCTGGGGCATCTGCTCTGTATTGCCGCCGTGTGGCTCTATGCGCTTGCCGCGAGCGGCGGAGGCGGCAATCCCCCGGCCTTTCGCGCCGCTCTCTGCGCCACTATATTCCTCGCGGCTCCCCTGCTCCGTCGCAATCCGGAACCGCGCCACACCCTCGCTTTTGCTGCGTTGATCCTGCTGGTTCTGGACCCCCGGACTCTTTTTGATCCGGGGGCTCAGCTTTCGTTTGCGACGGTCGGAACGATTCTGCTCTGGAACCCTGTGCTCGAACGCTGCCTCTTCCCCTGGGAGCCTGGTCTGCCTTGGCTTGCCCGCATCAGCCGCGGGATTGTCGCAGCCGTGAGCCTGGGCGTTGTGGCGCATTTGGGCTCCTGGCCGCTTGCGGCATTTTACTTTCACCAGTATTCAGTCGTCTCTCCCCTGGCGAATCTGCCGATCTCGTTTTTCGCGGATGCCCTTGTTGTGTGTGGCTTGTTATTTAGCGCCGCGCCCTTTTTACCGTGGTGGCTGATTTCCCAGGGGTTGTCTCTGCTCCGGGAGTCGGCTCTCCTCTTCGCCGCTCCCCCCTGGGCGGCATTCAGTATTTCCGCTCCCCCTGCATTTCTCATCTTTGCCTACTATGCCCTCGCAGGAGGTCTCGCTGCCATTGTCCGACCCTCTGTTCTCGCGCCACGACCGCTCTTCACACCCTCCGCATCGCCTTCGATGGATACTGGCAGCGGCAGTGACATTAGCCCTCCTGCTTCTCGTTCTGTTACTGTTGCTGCCACGGGTACAGCGGACCGAAAATGAAAAGCCTCTCTTACGCGTGACGTTTCTGGATGTGGGGCAGGGAGATGCCGCTGTTGTCGAATGCCCATCCGGGAAAGTCGTAGTCATCGATGGCGGTGGGAAGCCGGGAACGGACGAAACGGCGGGCGGGGACCCCGGAAATCAGGTAGTCGTTCCGTACCTGCGAAGCCGCGGAATATCGACCGTTGACGTGCTGGTCGCGACTCATGCCGACGATGACCATGCGCAGGGTCTGAACGCCGTCGCGGGACGGCTGACCGTTCGTGCCGCCCTGATCAATGGCTTTCCCGGCACATCAAAACCCTATAACCGGCTGCTGGCCCGGCTTCGGTCGCGTCGCGTACCTCTCGATATCGCGCGGCGAGGGCAGACTCTTTCCCTTGGGGATGGCGTTCGCCTCCAGGTACTCTCCCCCACGGACAAGGCAATCCTCTACGGGCGCTCGGCATCGAATAACCAGAGTATCGTTCTGCGGGTTATCTATGGCAAATCTCGTTTTTTGTTCACCGGAGACGCGGAGGAAGAGGAAGAGAAGGACATGCTCAGTACAAAACAAATCAGTCTGGAAGCGGATGTTCTGAAGATCGGGCACCACGGTTCCCGTGGATCGAGTCAGGCAACGTTTCTGGATGCCGTTCATCCCTCCGTGGCAGTAATTAGCGCCGGACGCAAAAACAACTTCGGGCACCCACACCCGGAAGTGCTGTCACGATTACGCCAGCGCGGAGTGCGCGTGTTTCGTACGGATCAACAGGGGGCGATCACTATCGAGACCGATGGTAAACAATTAAGCATAAAATCCGTCTATTGAGGCCAGAGGTTGGACTTTTAAGCCACTAAGTTGCTAAACTTAAAGACAACAGTGCTGTTAACGCTGCCAAGCCCCCATTATGAAAAGCTATATGAAACCATTTCCGTTTGTTTTTGCCCTCTCTCTGTCTCTCCTTGCCGGTTCCGGTGTGACCCAGGCCGATGATGCCGCCGTTCCGCCTCCCGGCACCTGGTGCCGGTTTGTGCCGGAACGGGCCGACGACTTCGCCTGGGAGAACGATCTTATCGCCTTCCGCGCCTACGGCCCCGCGATCAAAACGACAAAAGGTGTCGAGGACAGCGGCATTGACTGCTGGCTGAAGCGTGTCCGCTATCCGATCATCGACAAATGGTACGGCGGCGAGAAAAAGGGCCTCAGCTATCACAAAGACAACGGCGAGGGCAATGACCCGTACCATGTCGGCAGTTCGCGAGGCTGTGGCGGTCTGGGAATCTGGAAAGACGGTGCCATGGTAACCGCCGGTCCCTATAAGACCTACAAAATCATTTCGCGCACCCCACAAAAGTCGGTTTTTGAGCTGACCTATGAGTATGATCTGGGCGGCGAGAAGATACAGGAAGTGAAACGCATCGATATTGAGCTGAACAAGCGGCTCTTCCACGCAGAATCTACTTTCACGAAGAACAACCGGCCACTCGCTGCCCAGGAAATCGCTATCGGCGTCACGACCCATGATGGAAAAGCGCTGCCGACTTTGAACGCCCAAAAGGGCTGGATGTCCTGCTGGGAGAAGATGGAAGGTTTCGGACTCGGCACAGGAGTCGTTATCGCGCCATCACGGGTGGTCGCTATGCGAGCGGTTCGCAGTACGAAGCCGGACGAGAGTCACGCTCTCCTTGTGACGAAAACAGACGCCGCCGGTAAGGTGAGCTACTACGCGGGCTATGGGTGGGAAAAGGCGGGCTCTATTACCACGCCCCAGCAATGGCAGGATTCTCTGACCAAATTTGCTGCCACTGTCCGCTGACCTGCCGCTCGGTTAATCAGGAGAGAATGGATGATATCCAGTGCCGTTTCGCGTCGTGCTGCCGTTTCGATGGCGGCCGGCCTGCTGTTTTGTGCCTTTGGAAATACGTCCCGCGCCGACACATCGGCCCTGTGGGGGGAGCGTGGGGAGAAATGGTCGCCGACCTCCCGACTGCCCGATTTTTCATTTGCTGGTTACCGCAGCGGCGAGGTTCCGATTCCGTCGCCGCCGGTAAAAGGAAATGTGCGCGATTTCGGGGCAAAAGGCGATGGGGTCGCCGATGACACCGCTGCCTTTGTCCGCGCATTGGAAACAGTGAGCGGCGGCGCGATACTAGTTCCCGCGGGAAGGTACAAGATCACCGAGATCTTGTATATACGTAAAGGCAATGTCGTACTGAGAGGCGAGGGACCGGATAAAACGACGCTTCTGTTTCCGCGCGGTATGGAGGAGATAAAGCCGAACAGCGGTGCGACGACCGGAGGACGCCCGACCTCGAACTACTCCTGGTCCGGAGGGTTGATCTGGGTTGCCGGGACACATACCGGGGCGAACCTGGGAAACGTCAAGAGCCGGGCAACGCGTGGCACGTATGTTGTCGAGATGGAGACGTCCGCAGCGGTAAAAACAGGCCAGCGTGTGGAAATCCTTCAGGAGGATGCCGCCGACAAGTCCCTTCTCGACCATTTGTATGCAGGGCAGACCGGCGACACCAGCAAAATATCGGTCGCTAAAACCTCGTTTGTTTCGCGTGTCCTTGGCGTCGATGGCCCGCGTCTGCGCCTGGAGCGACCGCTTCGCACGGATATTGATCCACGGTGGAAAGCGCGTGTCCGTGTTTTTCAGCCCTCCGTTACCGAAGTAGGGATCGAGAACCTCACGTTTGAGTTCCCAAACACGCCGTATGAAGGTCACTTCACCGAGGTCGGATTCAACCCCCTCACCTTTCTGAACGCCGCCGACTGCTGGGCGCGTAATCTGCGGATTCTGAATGCCGACAGCGGTCCGTTCCTCAAGGGAAATTTCATCACGGTGGAGAAGATCGTCTACGAATCCGACCGCAGCCCCGACAAGAGCGGAAATCAGGGGCATCACGGCTTCACCTTAGGTGATGACACCCTGTTTCAGGACTTTGACTTTCGGTTCCGCTTTGTGCACGATATCAGTGTCGAGAACGGATCGTCCGGAAGTGTCGCGGCGCGTGGAAAAGGTGTGGATCTATGCTTCGATAATCACAAGCGCTTCCCCTACTCGAATCTGTATACTGACATTGAT
>JAZKEA010000078.1:0-3217 GCA_040387315.1 Armatimonadota bacterium
GCCCCGCGTCCCGCCGATGCCCACGCGGCGAGTTTGGGCGATGTGGCATCGGCCTCCGTGAGCGCATCTTTGCCGACAATCAGCAGCTTTCCGTTGCCCGGAAGATTCGAGAGGCTGAGCAGAGTCGTAAAGGATAGTCCCTGAGCCTTCAGATAAGCCCGTGTGCCTCCTGTAGGGTCATAGACGAGGATCTGGTTCGACGCACTGGGGGAGGCAGCCACAGGCGTCCGAGTCGGCACTGTGGAGCGGCTGGAACTTGGGTTCAGCACAGTAACGGCTTTGGTTTCGCGGAACACTTCTTTTCCGCCCTGGAATAAGGCGAGGGTCCATGTTCCCTGAACACGGGCCGTCGAAACAGCCGGAATCGGAAGCACAACATCGAATTTGTCGCTGGTACCGGGCCTGACCGTATGGCGGCTGATCTGCCGATCTACAACCTTACCACCAACGGTGAGGGTTCGTGTCAGAGACAGAGGGGACGCGTCGTGAGAGTCATTGAAGACGCCCAGGGTGCGTTTAACCTTCTGGTTTGGGCCAAAGGTCCAGTCCCATTGGCGGCAGAAGACCGCAACCGGGGCCTGATCTTTATACTGTTTGTAAGTGCCCATATCCGGCCCTGTCCATAAATGCCAGGCCGCATAATCTCCCCAGCGGTAGCCCTGCGTCAGCATCCGGTACATCAGGCCCGAAGCGGGCTGTGCCGCCGTTTTACCGACAAACGGTGCCTCACCGCCAATCGTTGAGTATTCCGCAGGATTGATGCCGGAAGCATAGTAATCCTCACCCAGGAAGCGGGGACGTTTTTTGTCCCAGGTCCAGCGTCCGCGACCGCCACCCGTCGGGTTGTCTTGGTAGGCAAGACCAGGGTACTTCGAGAAATCCCCGGCGACATAATGGTCTCCATGCACGGGCAGCGTCTGCGCCTTCGTCGCGCCACCGCCATCGACCATCGTAAGGCGTGTCGGATCGACGGCGAGGACAGCATTGGAAAAACGCGTAATCTCTCGCTCGAAGTCGTCCATCAGGTTACCGTATAGGTTGATACAGTTGATATAAAGGTATTCATTTTCCAGGCTCCACAGCATTACGGACGGGTGGTTCCGCTCGCCTTTGACCTGAGCGACCATCTGATCAATCGTGTTGTTGATCAGGTCCATCTTGATATCGGATCTGTAGAGGTCTTTCAGCTCCGGATCGTTTTCAATGGCGTTATAGCCGATCGTCTCGCCATCAAGCGGCCCGCTTCGTCGCACAACCACGCCGTTTTTGTCGAAGAAATCGAGCGCCTGATTGTGGCCCATTCCCTTCCAGAGGTGGCCTCCCTGCCCGACGCCGGAGAGGCGCATCAATCGCTGGTTCGTGCGGCGGTAGTTGGCAAGCCACTGTTTGGGGTCGTCCCCGCTCTGCAGGTCCGCCCAGATACGCCAGGGCTGTCCGTTCAGCGTAAATTTGGTTCGATCCCCACTCACGCCCCATTCCCGAAAGCCAAAGGTCGTGTCGCTAGTATCGACTCTATTGCCACCTACCCAAACGGTTGTCCTCAACGAGTAGAGTTCTGGATTCGGGTCGGGCCACCAGAGCTTCGGATTTGTCCAGCCGCCGGTAAGCGTCACCTTTTGACTTCCAAGCGCGCTTACGGCGAAAGGAATGGGTGCAAACGTCTTCTCCGTCTGACCGGTCCGCGCATTGACTGCCTCCCAGCGAATCTCGCCTGTGACCGGGTTGCCGGAGGGGTTAACGAGGGTGACATCCGCTGCCATCTGTTTTCGAGCGACACCGGGTCTGCAGAAGACATCCGCTACATAGGCGGGGCCGCCAGCAGCGGTGAGTGTTGGCGTGCCCAGGATGCCGGACTGGAAACCGTTCCAGATCGGGTAGGCGAGGTCCTGAAATCCCTTGCTGGTAAATTCCAGCGGGATGTTGAACTTACTGCGAAGTTTCATCGGGTTGGTCGGTGATGCCGAGTAGCCATACCAGGCATCCCGTATACCGACCCAGATCTCGTTGGTCTGACCAGGCTTTACGGCTTTGGTGATGTCGATATTAAAGCGGCAGTAGGGGTTCTTTTCGAATCCGCACAGGACGCCGTTGACATAGACCGTTGTGTTCAGGTTGTTGACGGGAAAATTCAACAGAAACGAACGCCCCGCATAGGCAGAAGGCACGGTCACTTTTGTGCGGTACCAGACGCGGTGGGCGAATGTCAGATCGTGGCGGAGTTTGTTCTTGTCTCCGGGCACCGGGATCGTTGTCCAGTGCGTTACCTTGGGTAAGGACTTGATCGGCTCGGCTACGGGTCCAGGAAGCATTTCGTCATCCCGGCAAATCTCCCAGGTACCTTCCAAGGAGACGCTGGTTCTCTGGCCTTCGGAAGTGGCACCCGGAAGCGAAAATTGGGTAGGCGCTGCACCCGAAGCGGCGGATTCGTCGGGCTTGTACTTGCCATTGGGGTGAAAAACGCCATCTGCCAGAAGGATCAGTGCATCCGAGGCATAAAGTATCCGCTTTGGCTGGCCTTTATCGTCCACCGATTTTTGCAGCCGGATCTGAAGCGTATGGGGGCCAGCCGAAAGATTTTCGCTCTCACTCAGCTTCAGCCAGGCGACCTCGGTCCATGTGGCAAGTTCTATTAAGTCCGTTGTCAGGTCTGTTGGAGCGGCGGTCTTCCAGTCACCGTTGTCAATACGCCAGGAGAAGGGCGACCGGACAAATTCGAAACCCACGCGATTCCAGAGGGAGTAGCTTCCGGATTTGGGGGCGTTCAGTCTGTATTGCAGCACAATACCGTCCGCAGCAACGGCAGTTTCTACGTCCTTCTCGTCAATCGAAATGTTGAGCCACTTGTCACCGGAAAGGTACTCCGGATGACCCCAGCCGGCGCGATTGACCTTCTTCTCATCAAAATTGGTCGCGGCTCCCGCCTCGCCCTCTAGCCAGATATACGTCGGGGCCGCAGGGGGGGACTGGGCGTAAAGTGCGTCCGCAAACGAAAGAGAGACGAGGCTGGCTGCAAATACAGCTTTGAGTAGGCCAGACAATCTGAATAGCATAAGTTTATTGGAGGACAACATAGAGTGTGTCGGAAGGATAGACAATCTGAATTCCGCTTCCGACTTTGGTAACGGAAATTTTCTTGGATGGCACACCGTTGGCATCCAGGGCAGTCGCCGAGGTAATCCCAGGATTATTGATGGTGACGGTCAGGTTCGCAGCGACA
>JAZKEA010000078.1:3227-5646 GCA_040387315.1 Armatimonadota bacterium
TTTGCCCGTAACCTGTTGCTTGCTGTCGCCACTGGTCCAGGTGACGTCTTTGTCCTGCCATCCGGTCGGCCGGGCGCTAGTCCCCACCTGGACAAGGAGTTTTTTGGACAACTTGATTGGCTTACTGTCCATAGACACTATCGCAATGGTTGCATAATCGTTGGCGCATTGCAGAGTGACATCAGACAACGGGATCGTGCTTCCTGCCTGACGGAAGAAGCCTGTCGCGCCCTGGGCGTTTGGAGAATCGATGACGCAAAGGCCGGAGCCGTAGTTAAATCGTATCTGGCCAGTGTTGCTCCGGACAACCTTCCGCTCCTTGTCGAGAAAGGGCTTCATATCCGCCACAGTGCTCTTTGCCGGGTCACCGCCAAGAACCACTTCAACCGGGCCGACCAGAAACGCCATCGGGTCCACGCCGACTTTCACGGCGCTCCGTGGCGGCAGATTACCGGCATCGCGGTTTGGGTCCCAGCCACCTTCCTCGACGATGAGGGGAGACCGGCGCTGCCATAAGTCGTCCAGGGCGCGCTCTTCATGGACAACAGGCGTCCCTTTCTTCAGATAGCCCAATCGGAAGAGCAGGGCCGCCGCAGGGAACTGACCTAGCTGCATCGGGGTGGCGACATTCCATTTACCGGTCGGCGGGTTCCATGAATACGGCAGGAAGGGCGGCTGCCACTCCGGGAGATCTCCGTCCGCAAAAAAGTAGGAGACATCCACGCCGTTCAGCGATTGGTACGCCGCGGTGAGGAGCGGACCCTCACTCTGGTACATGGTGGGCGCAACCCACTCCATTTCGGAGATGATAAACGGGTGACCGACGGGCTGCTTTATATTTGTCGGCATACCCCGTGGGTCCAGCAGGACGGAGTTGTTCGTGAACTTATCGCCGGGACGGATGGCCCAGCCATTGTCTTTGCCCTCGTGTGCGCCCGTGAAGTACCGGTTGACCCCCATCACCTCATTCGCGGAGTACGAGTAGCGCTCCACATCGAAGAGCTTGACGGGATCGGCGGGACGCCAGTTGCCCGCGTTGATCAACTGCTGGCACTTGAGGTCGCTACGCAGGTACCGGGAAATTTCGCTATTAAATCCTTTCATGGTCTCGCCGAAAAAAGCGAGCTGATCGGCGAGACGCTTTGCCTGATACCCGGTCCGTTCCTGAGTCCAGTGCCAGACGATATAGATGCCCGCCCGGCCCTGTGGAAATTCGTCGCCCTGTTTATCCTGGAACTGGTCCGGTCCCGGAGATTCGCCGCCCCAGGCGGTATTTGCCGCAGCCAGTGAGACGTACTTTTTGATCAGCCAGGCGCCGAACCGGCGTCGCACTTCCGTCATCTGTTCGCCCTTGATGTTTTGCATCGTCCAGAACAGCATGGAGTCTTCGTTCTGAATCTGGATAATCCCGACGGCCGGTTCACGGGCGAGGGGAACGCCTGTGTAGGGGTTTGGTGTCCCGTACAGCGTCTTCAGCCATGCCTTGTACCCCCGCTGCAGGGTCGGGTCCCAGAACAGTAGCGCGGGCATCTCCTGCCCATTCGTTCCGGGTATGTTCCACTTAGGCTGCGCCTTTACATGGACTCCCCAATACGGTGAGATAGTTGTGTAGATTCCTTCCTTCTTCATGGCGGCGACCAGACGCCACACACGCTCAACGGCTTTCGGGTTAACGTCGGTAATCTCGGAATCTTTGTCGTCAGAGGTGATCTGTGTGTGAACCCGGACCATGTTAACGCCGCGTTTTGCCAGCCATCGCGCTTTGTGCGCCAGCCACTCCGGGTTGTCCTTATCCTGGATATACTCACTCACCCCCCAGAATCGGATCGGCTTTCCGGTTCCGTCGATAAAATCCGCGCCATCAGCGGATCGTTTAATGTACCCGTTCTCGCCTGCTGTTTTCTCGTTCAGTGAGCGCAGGTCTAGCAGGGCTGTGGACGAGAAAGTGTCTTTCGGGGGATCGAACGACCACCTGTCATCTTTTGAGGATGACAGTGTCGATTGCGTCGGCGTCGTCTGCGCCCGACACGATATCGTTCCCGTTCCAAGGAGCAAGATCGTCGGCAATTGCTTGTGTGATATTCTCATCGAAACTCCGTTACCGGACCGGTATTCACCCAGGATCGGGAATCTGGTACTGGAAGCCATGCTCCGCTCTGTGCGATACTCTGCTGCGAAACTAGGCCCGGCAGAGTCATATCAAGAGCCTCGTGAATACCAAGTGTGATGGTGTCTTCCAGCAGAGGCGCGCCTGTTTTAGCAGTCTCCAACGCACGAATAAAATCACGCACGACATAAAAAACGCCCCCACCATGCCCTGCAGTCTTCGCCGCTTCTGGAATAGTCCGAAGGTCAGAGGGAAAGTAATCCTCTTCCAGCGTTGCGAGATCTCGCCACTCCGGTTTATCCCCGAAGTCGC
>JAZKEA010000079.1:0-3378 GCA_040387315.1 Armatimonadota bacterium
TTCCCGCGGGCGGAGCCTCTGTCTGCGCCCTGGCGGCACACACAGTGACCAGAGAGACAAGTATTCCCAGAGACAAACGGCAAAAAAGGCCAGGACAGTTCGGTTTCACGAGATTCTCCTCAAACGAAGAAAGATGTCTGCACCGCAGGAACAGGAAATGGTGGGACTTCGTCTATTGTATCGCGATGCCACAGGCATTAGCTTTCCGTCGCTGCTTGCACTTGCCCCGTAAAATTCTGTATCATAGATTAACACAATGAAAAATCTCCACCGATGTTCGACTGTGGTGTCGCACCTGCCAGTACGCCGTCTATTTGCTTTTGGGGCTGTTCTCACCGTCCTGGCGGCGCCAACCTTTGTTCTCACCGGCTGCGGCAGCGGTGGCGGTGGTGACCCTTCCCCCAGTCCATCGGCAGGAGCCAACCAGACAACTGTCACCGGTAAGATTGTTGACATAAATGCGGGCTCCGCGGGTCTTGCCGGGGCCACGGTTCAGTTCGCGGGCGCTTCGGTACAAACGGATGCAGAGGGAAACTTCAGTCTTGCTGTCCCCCGCAACACCGCGGCCGGTAACGCAACTATTACAGCGCCTGCAGGGACACAGCTTTACGCTTATACATCGACCGGTTCGGGCTGCGCCAACGCACTGACCTTCTCGGTCGCGGGACCACTTTCGGGAGCGAGCTTCTCTGTTGGGACTGTTTCCGTTTACCGCAGAACCAGCAGCACAGCACCTAATCCCCCCTGCCTTTGATCTTCCTTTCGAGGGCGGAGGCGGACCGCTCTAATTGCAGGCTGGCAGCTTTGCAAGGATGCACTTAATTGTCTGACCGCACTCAGCAGGTGTTGATCTGGATATTGACGGTAGCCCTTGTGGCGGGCACGGTAATCGCTTTGAACTTCGCCCGCGGTTACCGTCCGCTCGCCGGAATTCCCGGTCCGACATCATCACTGCCTCCGGAGATTGCGCTTCGCTTCAATCAGGTTCGCGTCATCGGACGGTCCGATAACCAGCGCGCCTGGATACTGAACGCGGACCATATCGATACGACACGCTCACGAACCCGCGTGGATTTTTCGGGAATGATCAGCGCGACGCTGCTCAAGGACGGCAAAACGACCCGCGCCTCAGTCACTGCGGGCCGCGCGAACTACGACCTCCTGCGCCAGAAGCTCAGCGTCAGCGACGGTATAACCTGCCAGGTGCCCGCGAACAAATCAGGGAAGGGTGCTATCCTGATCAAGGGACCGGATCTCGAATGGGAGGTCGGCAGTCAGACTATCCGCAGCAATGGCCCCGTACAGGCAACTTTTGATGGACGGGACACACTGCAGGGAGACCAGGTCGTCGTAAATCTGCAGACGCGAGATAAATCCGCTAAGAACGTCCGCGCAACTTTTTACGTAGATGAGGATAGTGCCTCATCCGATGTACCGCCCAGACTTCTTCAGGAATTAAATCCGTGATGTTAAAATCTATAAACGGCCACCGTTTCCTTCGGCAGCCCGTACTCAGCGCCCTTTTAGTCGGCATCCCTCTGGGAATGGCCGGCATAGCCGTCCTGCGTGATACGGCGAGAGCCGCCCCTCAAACGGGAACCGTTCCGAAACAGCGCAAACTAGACGTCAAAATGGACGACTACAACGACAACATCGCGACGGGTATCCGCACACTCATGGGCAACGTCCAGATTACCTCGGATGATACCGTGATGCGGACGGCGCTGGCTCAGTATAATACCAAGACCGGTGTCGCCGTCGCGCCCGGCACGATTCAGATCAATGACGAGCGCAACACCCTGGTGGGCAACAGCGGTAAGGCATATTACAAAAAGCGTGAGGCTATCATTCAGGGCGCAGTGAGAATTGTCGTGCGTCCTAAGCCAGGAAGCGCCTCAGCACCCAAAGGGTCTGTTCGACGCGAATTCAAAGACCCGGTCACGGTCTTCTGTGACCAGGTTGTATACGACTGGCGCAACCGTGTTGCCGTAGCGACGGGACATTTGACGCTGAAGCAGATTACCAGCGACGGCATCACCCGGACAGCGACCGCAAAAAAGCTGACCTACAACACGCGTAACGAGGAATTGTTCCTTCAGGGCGACGTCAACGCAGTCGACTCCAAAGGGCAGAAACTGAAGGGACCGGAGGCGACCGCGATCATCCGTGAGGGTGCGGAAGTGTTCCGAATGAAAAAAGGGGCGACAGCAGAAATTTATGTCGAGGACGAGGACGAACCGACGGCGGCCCCGACTCCCCTCCTTCCTGCTCCGGTGACAGTGCCCACCAACCCTGCCACGACACCGGTCGTACCCCCGACTGCGCCGCCACCGCCCGAGGTAACACCAGGACAATGACTGTTCTTCAAGGAAGCGGAACCATGGTTGGGACGACCCCGGTCCTGGCGACGGCGGCACGGCTTGACGACGCCTCGGGACGCTTTACTCTGTCAGACTCCGTACTGGCTCTCGCCGCCCGGCGGATACGTCGCGGTGACGGGCCACTGGACACGGTTCTTGTCGCGAGTGATGCCGCCCATGCCCTTCTTTTACGTCTGCCGCCCGCCTTCACCCTTGTCGGTGTCGTCGCGGAAAAATCGCTCGCATTTGTTCCCCCTGCCGAGGGTATTGCCCTTGTCTCCGGAGTCGACGAGGCGCTGACTCAGATTCAGGACAGCGATTGGGTGATCGTTGATCCCGCGCGCGGTCGTATCGTGGTTCATCCTCAGGCAGAGGAGATCGCTCGCCTCCAGAACGCCCGTCACCTTCGGCCCAGTGTCCTGCTCGGCGCGTCGCACACCCCGGCTCGAACACTAAGTGGTCGGACCATCGCGGTTTGGGCGCGAGTCTTCCACAGCAGTGATCTGGAAAAGGCGCTGGCCAACGGCGCGGACGGCATCCTGATCGAGGAAGAAAGCGAGCTATTTTCGCTCAATTCCGATGAGATGGACGACGCCGACGAAATAGTGCTGAACCGACTTCTTGCGGCGGCGGATGCGATGGGCGCGGGTGAGGTTTGTATCGCCGCCGGTATGGAAACGGTTCATCCACGCTCTATCGTCCTGCTTGCCTCGCGCTGCCGTCTCTCGTGGGCTATACCCTCAGAAGCGCTCCCTTTTTCGGTTTCGGAGATGTATCGTGAGCTGAATGCTCTGATAGATGCCGAAGAAGAGGATGGACGCGCCGCTTTCCTACCCCGACTCGCCGCCATTGCATCAAAAGCCCCTGAGGTGAGCGGAGACGATGATCTCTCCTTACTGGATTTTGATGAAGCGCTGTGGACTGCGGAAACGCTTCCGGATTCTATGGGGTTTCTTCCTCCGGTCGTGCGTGTTGTGCTCCCGCGACACAGAGAAGATTCCCACATGCTGGAAGATGC
>JAZKEA010000080.1:0-1728 GCA_040387315.1 Armatimonadota bacterium
GCGTCTGCTGGCTGTCATCGGTTCCACGGGTCTTCGCTCCGAGAGCCGCGCCGGACTTGCAGGCATCGACCACGAGCACGACCTTTCGCGCGTTGATCTTTCCGATGGCATCCTCGACCTTGGGCCAGGGTATGCCGAGCTCGGTGACGCGTTCGGGGAGGGCCATCTGCCGCATCTCGGCGGGGAGGAAGTGCCACACGCCACCGGCGGTTTCCCCATGACCAGCAAGATACACAAAGACAACATCGTCGGCAGCCGAGGTCTTTGCCAGGGCCGCGAGGGAATCCAGGATCGCTTTTCCCGTGGCGTCCGCATCGAAGAGGCGGACGACATTGACCTTGCCGAAGAGTGTGCTCTCCGCCCCACCCTTCTCGAAGAAATCGGCAATCGCCATGGCATCGGGCTGGGCATACGCCAGATTCATGGTGGCATCCTGGTACCGGTTGACCCCGACCGAGAGCAGATGCAGGGTGGGTTTGCGGACCTGTGCGGGGGCGTAGGCAATGGTTGCTGTGGCGGGCTTGCTTTCGAGGTCTGTCTTAGAATAGGCAACGGCACGGAAAGAATTCTCGCCGGTAGCCAGGGGAACCGTGAACTTTTTGGTGGTCGTCTGCCCGGCAACGGCCTCGACAGCGATACCGCGCAGGACAGCCGGTCCCCCGACGAGGCGGTCATTATGGTAGAGGCGGATCGCTTTGACGCCGCCGCCTGCCTGTTCGGTCGCTTCGACAGTGATTTCCACCGTGGGACTGTTTGACGCGGCGGACGTGGGAACGCGCAGCTTCACGGTCGGCGGGACCCCGTTTTTCAGAGCGTCGCTGAGGCTGCCGCCTTTGCCGCTGTCCATTCCGCCGCTGCCCGCAAAAACAGAGCGGGTAAGACCGGAACGGTAGAACTGCTCGTAGAACTGGTCCGCCTCGAAGACATGCATACCCCGCGCGAAGTGGACCAGCTTGTTCGCTCCCTCGGACGCCTCAAAGTAGCCGTTTGGGGTGTAGGCGATCCATTCTGGTGGTCGGCTCGAAAGCTCGTCGTCGGCCTGGGCGAGGACATAACCCAGAACCTCCTTCTGCTTCGTGATGTCCCAGACGCGCGTCGTGCTGTCGTCCGACCGGCTAACCAGGAGTCTGCCATCGGGCGTGAAACGCATCTCCTTGACCGTTGATGTGTGACCGGCGAGCCGTGCGACCGGCTTTCCGGTTTCCAGGCGAGAGATAACGATCGTATTGCCGCTGTCCGACTGGGCGAGAAGCGTGCCATCCGGGGAAATCTGACCCCGGTGCAGGTCCGTCGAGCCCGCGGCAGAGGGGCGTCCCGTCACCTTCTGGGTCGTCAGGTCCAGATCCTGCACGACATTGTCCCACCGAGTAAAGAGCACACGATCCGGAGCCGACGGCAGCGGCTGAAGATCGAAGACGTGGTTCTCCCGCCCCGTCCCTTCGGCGAGCGCTTTGGTAAAAACCGTCTTCCCTGCCCGCCAGTCAACAGCAACGATCTTGCCGGTATTACTTCCCTCAACGACAAATTGGTTGTCTCTGGCAAAGGTGAGACTGGTGCTTGTGTTCCAGTATTCTCGGCCCGTCCAGGGAAGCGTCGCTTCTGTCTTTCCCGTGGCGAGATCGAAGACCCGCAGCGATTTTTTGTCGCTGACCGCCAGGTATCTGGCGTCACTGCTGAACACCGCCTCGGGGATGCCCTCGCCGGTCGCGTCAAGGCGTCTTTCTCCGC
>JAZKEA010000081.1:0-9345 GCA_040387315.1 Armatimonadota bacterium
GTCGCTTTCGCCCGTCAAGCGCGGCGTTTCGATCTGTTGCACCTCGAAGCTGCCAATAATCCAATCGACATTGACGGCAGTGATGGGAATACCGAACTCCTTTTCCAATCGCTCGACCTGAGCGGCATGATCGCGCCCGATGGCCTCGGGCGAAGATGTCGTGTCGCGGATGTGGTAGGTCAATTCGACGACGTTCTCCTTATTTTGAAGCGACGGCGCAATGGCGCGCTTGATGGCGTCCACATTCTCGACCTTTTGATTGCCGGGTGTGGTCATATTCCGCACCCAGAAATGGATGTGCAACAGCATTCCATCGACGCGCGCCGCCGTTTTTTGCCATTGTTGTGGTTTTTGAGCAAGTTGCTCGTGGAAGTTCACCGTTCCAAACAACAACTTCGGGTGCCACTCAGCTTTGCCTGCCAGCGCCGGAGCGTTTGAATTGGGAGCGTTTTGCGCCGCGACAGGCGCCGCCAACAGACACAGCGCGATAGGGAGCAGATGTTTTTTCATGGAGTTGTTAGGGTCTGGAAACATCAAGGTCGCAAAGAAATCGAGCCATCCAGCACAGTTGTCGCGTTGGATTGCGGCCCTTGACGCACGAGGAGCGCGCGGCCCTTCTCTTTCCGAGCGCCGATTTTGAGTTGCATCGGTTCTGCTGCGACCGCGATTTCGTCGTGCTGGCCATCGGGAAAGGTCAATTTAACGTGCGCAATTGGTGAATTATCGCCCATCACTCTTTCTATTTTGGGTAGCGCTTTAGCGTCCGCGAAGGGCGTCAGAACGGTAACAAGAGTCATCGGCAACTGCCCTTTGGAAACGAAGACGGCTGCGGGCGCTTCTTCCGCTCTGATGCTACTGACTACAATCCAACCTTTGCCCTGCTCCAACCTTGAATCATCGGCGCTTTGCACTTGCAAGTTCATGCCCGTGGGGAAAGCCGTTTGCACGCTGTTGGCGGTGAATTGGGCTTCGCCAATGGGAAAATGGAACAGGCGTTTGACTTCGTGTTCGCCTTCCCCGGTTACGGAATCCACCACGACCCAGTAACCCGGCTTCACGAACAAAACGCTGCGCTGCCAGCGAATACCGTCTCCCTCGATCATGCTCGACGCGAAATCCGCCTGAGAAGTGGTTTTCCAAGCCAACACTTTCGGGTCGAATTTGGGCTGTTCTTTGCCATCGACCAAAAG
Source organism: Armatimonadota bacterium (assembly GCA_040387315.1). GTDB lineage: Bacteria > Armatimonadota > Armatimonadia > Armatimonadales > Armatimonadaceae > JACMJB01. The sequence continues at coordinate 1,191 of JAZKEA010000081.1, forward strand.
GACATTATGCGCTTCGCCTTTTTTCAAATAGGTGGCGGAAAGCGGTTGATTGTAGTTTAAAACGCCCGGATCGACCAGTAAATCGCGCCCGGCGTGTAAAACGAGACCCATGCGGTCGCTATGGCTGTGGGTGCCGCCCCAGGGATGGTTATTAAAAAGCAGGTAATTATCGGTTCTTTCCCACCCGGTGCGCATGACGAGGAACTTCGAAACCTCAGTCATAGTTGACAGGAAATCCGGCTTTTTTGCGGGAATTTTAGCGTATCTATCCAGCGCGTCGGCGCCGAAAGTCCAAATCCAGGCAGGCGGGCCTTCTGGAGAACCGAGATAGCGCAGATCGCTCCGGTTGTAGAGCAACGCTCCGGTGGCCATATCTTTTCCCAGTGCGGTGCCGCGCGCGTCTCCTATTTGCGGTGCGCTGCGGTCGGGCTTACTGATGCGCAATTGCCAGTCATACATTTTTTCGTGGCGCTCCAGCAATTCCGGCGCTTTGTAGCCGTTCAGTTTGCACATTTGCGCGACGCGGGCGGTCTGATTCTCAACCCACGAATGGTAGCCGGGAGTAAATTCCGAGTAGGCACCATCGGACACCACGTTCTTGTGCATATGCTGGGCGATCATGCCGAGCGCGCGCTGTCGCCACGTGGCAGACTCCTTGACTTCGGGGAGCATCATCGCCGTCATAGCCAGACCGCTGGCTTCGTTGAACTGCCCGTTACCGCCCCGAAAGGCGGTTTGCAGCAGATGGAGAAACCGGGCATGCTCCACCAGCGATTTCGTGATGTGGTACTTGGCATTCGCATCGAACTCGGGAGCATCCAGGAAAAATTGCATGGTGTCCCACCAGGTATCAGCCCGGATGCCGGCTTCCAGGCCGCGCCAGCGCGTGTTGTGTTTTCCCGCGACCTCCAGGGTCGTGGGAGCGGGATTGTCGTCGCCCCAATCGTTCAGGATGTAAACGAAGTCCGCCGCGTATTTGGCATCGCCCGTGGCCCAGTAAGCATAACCCAGATCGCGCCAGTAGGGCATACGGCTCATAACGTGGGTTTCTTCGCTGAATTTGAACTGCCAGTTGATATTCTTTTCGAGTTGATACAGTACGCCCTGCGGCGCGAACCGCCGCGCCATAGTTTCATCGGCAGGCTTGATGAAGCGCGTCAACCCGTTGTCTTTCTCATCCAGAATTTTGAGGATGCGCTCTTTGTCACCCCGCGACCACAACCAGCGTGGTGAAGTGCGAGTTTCAAGATGGCGCGCCCACGCGGCTTTGGCTGCCGTCCAATGTTTCGCTTCGACAGCGGCCTTAACCCCGGCTAGCGCGGGCAAATCGAGGTCAAGAGCACCAAAAAAGGCCGATTCTTCCGCGACGCCGATAGATATAGTGGCAGCAGGGGCAGCAGGGGCAGCAGGGGCAGCAGGGGCAGCAGTTGCTCTCTCCGCATAGCGGTAATTGAAGCGGGCATTTGGAGCAGCGTCCCCTTTTAGGTAAAAATCATCCACGGTTGGCAGTTCCAGCAAATTATCCGCCCATTTGAAATCGAACAGGAGTGGCGCCCCCTGGGCTTTTGCCAGTACCGTCAGTACCGATCGCGGGATCGCCAAATGCAGGTCTTTGCCCGACCAGCGAATGGGGATATCCGCGATTTTTTGCCAATGCCACTTCCCACCGATGTTGCGCTCCAGCGTGCCGCGGCCCACGCCGCTTCGGCTGCGATTCACGACAAAGTCGTAGCCCTCCCAGCCCGTCGCGGGGTTTGTGTCGGCGTCGATAAACAGGAGCATCCAGTTTTTGTCCGTGGCGGGCGAGAGTGGGGCGCTCGTCTGAACATGAAAATAGACGTACTTTGCATCACGGGCGGCTTGCGTAAGAACAATATCGTTTCGTGCGCTGGTATCGGTGTAGTGCGTGTTCGGCGGCGCACCGTCGGCGTCCCGGTTCGCGATGTCCCCGGCAGCATCCCGGTAGAGAGGCCGTACCGTACTCCAAGCGGCGAAGCTACTCCCGATAGATATAGTTTTCGGGGCAGACACGGCTTCGGGACGACGCATTCCTTTGTAGCGGCGCATATTGGCGACAAACTGCCAGTAGTAGTTATCGCCGTAGCCGCCCTTCATCGGTTCCAGATCCCGGTTAAAGTCGGTATTGAATTGGTCGACGATGTGGCCCTGGCCCTTTACGGTTTTGCGGCCCAGCATCACCACGCCGGGCGTCTCCCAGACCGAGGCCGTCCACTCATTCCAGCCGGTCACCAGCAGAATCGGTGCGGGTGTCTGACGGGCAATCCGCCACTGCTCCTCGAAGAACAACCCCTTGGGCGCATCCGGCGAGACAAACTGATCGTTGTAAACGGGCACCCTGCCGGGAACCGCGCTGACACTCGCTGTCTCCATGTTGTCCCAGATCGGACCGCCGAGTGATTTAGCGACAACCAACTGCTCGACCATACCATCCGGTCCGAGCGCAGGGTGCTGGGGATGGCGGTCCATAAACCGCCATTTCTGCGGCTCTTTCTCCGCACTGTGAAAGGCCCAGGTAGGCCGCCAGGTAAAGTATTGCTGCAGATCAGACAGCGGGATGGCGCCTCTAAGCTTAATGGGGTCCGTAGGGCGCGGCGAAAGAAGAAGCGGTTTGCCCTGCCAGCGGAACCAGAGGTCGTCGTATTTGCCCGGCTTGTACCAGGTATTGTAAAGTGCCTCCGCCTTCCAGTCGGGTTCATGATTCAGGAAGAACGTTAGCTTAGGGACAGGGGCTCCTCTGGTTTTAAGATCTTTGGCAACCTCCACAAAAACCGCCAGTTCTTTGTCGTAGACACTGCCGTTGGTGTAGTCCAGAAACAAAAAATCAACCCCGGCATCCGCTAACATCACCAGATGCTTCCGGATCACCCACGGGTCGGTAGAGCGGTAGTAGCCGAAGAGCGGTTCCGCCCAGTACCAGGTCGGATGCTTCGGACCTTCGGGCGGAAACGCCTGCCAATCCTTGAAACCAGGGTGCGTTTTGAGAAACTCGGTGATGTTGTAGTCCGGTCCCCAGCGGTTGTTTCCGTGCCACTGCCAGTAGAACAGGCCGACATGACGGTTCGGCTTGGGGTCGCCGACATCCGTGTAGGTGGGCAGTTTTCGCCCCAAGGCATCGACAGCGACCCAATTGGCATTGCTGATCTCCCCAACCGGGCTGTCGGGCAGGCTGTTGATCTGGGCAGATGCAGCCGTCGTCAAGCCCAGCAGAGTCAACAGGGTTAACTTTACTCCAAGTGTCGCCATCCGGTAAATCCCCTTATCTGGCTTTAATGGAAGGTCGTCGCGGTTCCGACCGTACCGTCACTGTTGTAATCGAGGCCATCGGTGGGGAGGCCAGGAACCTTCAGGTCCGTCGCCGGACAGACAGCGCTGCTGGTATTATGCGTTGCATCGTTGAGGCAGTGCTGATTGGTGTTCAACGTCCCTGTACCCTGGGTCTTAAACCACTTTACGTGCCCATCCACGAACCCCATGTTCATGCCGTCATTATGCCGCTTGGTCGCCTGCGCCCCGGCGAAGTCATACTGGTAGGAGTTGGCAAAACCATTTGCGTTGTAGGTAGCGGAACGACCCCAGCAGGTCGTGGCAAACGCCCCTGGCCCGAAATAAAGAGAGCGATCCTTGTCCCGGGTTCCCTGGGCGTCGATAAAGTTGGGCGTCTGGGCGGGAAGCGGCAGCTCCGCGACACCGCGGGGGCCACCCGATCCGGCAGCTCCGGTCGGGCTAAAAAAGCCAACATTGACGTTGTAGGAGATAGAGGGGCCCGGATCTTCGGCGCTCGGGCAATGCATCACGTCGTAGTTTTTCAGATAGGGCTGTATAACAACGGCCCAGCAAAAGTACTGTGCCTGAAGCGATCTTAGCTGCGAGGGCATCGTTGTCTCATCGTAGTCCTGGCAGTATTGCATCCAGCCCAGATTGAACTGCCTGATGTTGCTGCTGCAGGACGCCTGACGAGCCTTCTCCCGCGCCTGAGCAAAAACAGGGAATAGTATTGCGGCAAGTATAGCGATTATTGCAATAACAACAAGCAGTTCGATGAGCGTAAATCCGTAAGATTTAGCAGAGAGTGCGGCGCGGTAACGATTGGTGTTGGTCAAATGCATTTTCTTTCTCCTTCGAGAGACTGCGGATAGTGAGTAACGATAGGCAAAGAGATCAAAGAGAGATCAGATTCGGGACAGCAACGGTGGCGGCGCGGTCGATTCACGAACGGCCAGCCGGGCCGGGATGATTTTCGGCTGTCTTGAATGAATTGAATCAGCGGAGAGCGGTAGACGATCCGATGAAGACGTGGCCTCTCCCTCGATTTGGTGGAGAAGCTCGGCGACAGCGGCCTGGGCCATCTCCTGAATCGGCATGGCGACCGTGGTGAGAGGTGGGACCATTGCCTTCGCCCGAACATCATCGTCGAATCCGATCAGAGATATATCCTGGGGGACGTCAAACCCTTCATGCCGAAAGACGCGCAGAGCAACACTCGCCAGTTCATCATTAAACGTCATGATGGCGGTCGGTCGCTTTGCGCCACGTTGCAGCAGTTCGGTGAGCGCCTGTTCCGAATCGACCACTGGGGCGTCTTCTTCTGCAATTCCCGCACCCATTAGCGTTTCTTGAAAACTGTCCAAACGCTCCCTTTTAGCGATACTGGTGGATGCTGGATGTGTAAAATAAGCGATCCGCTGGTGTCCAAGTGTCAACAGATGTTCCACCGCCATCCGTGTACCTCCTATATTGTCCGCGAATATTGAGGCGTCGTTTGGGCAGGTGTTAATGGTGACATAGGCAATCCCGTTCTGCCGGATGACCGCATCGACCCATCCCGGAGCCGGAATGTGCCCGACGAGAATGACTCCGTCGATGCGTCCATCCGTGAGATCGGAAGGCCGCAGTCCCTCCTCGTCACTTTCTTCGCCCACAAACGGGTCGAAGAAGGTCATGGCGTTCATCTTTACGGCACGAATCGCAAGAGTGAGTTGGATAAACAACTGCTGGATATAGGTATTTTCAGGATCCCTGAGGCTGTCTGCGTGGGTGACGATGCCCACAGAGTACATACGGCCGGAGATCAGAGCCTGCGCCAGATGGTTGCGGCGGTAGCCTGCCTGCCTCGCAACCTGCAGAATGCGCTCACGCGTTTCCGTCGAGACACGGACCCCTTCGCGCCCACTGAGGACGTAGGAGACAGTGGTGCGCGAAACGCCCGTTTGTCGGGCGATCTCTTGACTGGTCAGTTTTTTAGTTTGATCACCGCGAGTAAGCGTCATCGCTCGCCTCCAGGGTACTTTGCGTATCTGCTTTGAATGGAAAGTGGTTACAGCCGTAACCACGACTACAAACTAACATGCAAAGATTGTTTTGTCAACGGAAAGAGGACAACTATCACTTTTACGATTTACCAGGCCAGTACCACTCGTGGAGGTCGTCGCTCCAAGCGATGCCTAAACTTGCGTGCGTGTCGAAAAACGTTTCCTCGTCTTCCGGGCCGCTGCCGTGAAAAAACATCAGATATTTACCGACAAGAGGCTCATCGGTCAAATCCAGAACGAACCCCGCCGTCAGTCGGCCCTGAGCCCACGGCCATTTGTCCTGCCCCAGCGTCGTGAAACCACAGTCTTCCCAGTGGCGCAGGTCACGTGACCGCTTGATGCCAATGCCGTTCTGGGGCGAGTGGAACATCAGGAAGCCTGGACTGCCTGTATTACCGGGATTGCTGCTGTCGCTGTACGCATGCTCGGTCGACAGGATGCAGACATTCTCACCCGCCTTGACCCGCCCTTCATAATGCCAGACAGCGAGATCGTACGAGGTAGAGGCGCTTGCCCCGTCCTGCTTATAAAAGCACCACCATTTCCCCGTCTCTTCCCCATCAGCCACCAAAAACGGGTCGATCATTCGTCCCATCTCCGCTATCGGAGTGTCCAGTCCCTTTACGCGCAGCAAAGAGGGGGAAGATTGGCTCCAGTCGTCGAGGTCCGCCGTTCGCAGGATCCAGAGGCGCGACGATCCATTCCCGTATTTCTCTCCTTTTGGACGCGGATAGGTCTGCAGGCAGAGGATCCACTCCTCGCCCCAACGCACAACATTTCCCGGACTGGAGAAATTGAGTGACGGATCGCGCGGCGTGATCCGCCGAAGTGGAGTCCAATGAACGAGGTCGTCACTTTTCGCCGTGGCAACGTACATATAGACCGAGCCATCCGCTTCCGTTTCGACAAGGGTGAAAAACAGGTGAAAAAAACCTTCTGAAAATATGGCAGTGGGATCACGGTACGCCGTCGCCGGATCGCCCTGAAACAAGAGGGGCGTAGTCAAGTTGTCGAGAATAGAAGTACCATCTGTAGGGACAGCAACTGGGATGTTAGGCATGATCACCGATTGTACCTTGGGCTATCACTAAAATATTTCATAAAAAATCTTGACATGGTTTTTATTTCATGAAATTTATTGACAATAAATACTCTAGGATATACAGTGATTTCATGGCGAAGATCAGCGATGTGGCAAAAGAGGCCGGGGTTTCACCTGCAACAGTTTCCCGCACCTTCAATGAATCTGGACTGCTCAATAAAGACACGCAGAGTCGCGTTCTCGAAGCCGCCCGACGCCTCAACTATAATCCGCCTCGCTTACGGAAGCAGATGGCGATTACTAATCAGGCGAGTAACTACGATGCGATTCATTCCGCCGTTAGCCGCACCGTTGGCTTTCAGTTTTTCTCAACTGGGCCGGCCGATACACTTACGAACAACACGTTTTACGCCGAAGTCTTGGAGGGAGCGAGAGCCGAAGCCGCTACCCTAGGCTTGGAGATGGTGATCAACACGACCGACCGGCATCAGGCAGCGCATGCTATTCCGCAGCTGGCACGTGAACAAGATCTGGCTGGTCTGCTGCTCGTCGGGGTCGTGGAGCCGCAGATCCAGGCGGCTTTCTCTCATTATTTCCGCGAAATCATTTTGGTGGATAACCGGGATGACATGGGCATCACCGAAGGCATTATCACCGATGGGGTAGGGGGCGCCTACGCGGCGGCAAGCTACCTCATTGGTCTGGGACACCGTCGCATCGCCTTTTTGACGGCTGAGGCCGAGGTCAAAACCTTTCAGGATCGCCAGCGGGGTTATGCCAGCGCCTTGTTCGAGGCCGGTATCGCCCCGGAAAGAGATCTGGTCTTCCCCGTTCCCTTTACGCTGTCGCATTTGGAACGGAAAGCGAAGATCGCGCAGTTTTTGCAGGGTCCAAATCGGCCTACCGCCATCGTCGCCGCCAATGATTTTCTGGCCCATATCACGCTCAAGGTATGCGATGAACTGGGCCTGCGCGTACCGGATGATATCAGCGTCGTCGGATTCGACGATATAGCTTCGAGTCACAAGTCGAGTCCGCCTCTCACAACCGTGCGTGTGGAGACCGAGCAGATGGGGCGGCTTGCGGTTCGGCGGTTGTTCGCGCGCCTGAACGACAACACCGGAAACACCGGCAAAGGAAGTGACACAGGCGGCACGAGCATTGAACGCCGAGTGTGCACTCTTGTGCCCGTTTCTCTTGTTGTAAGGCAATCATGCCGCTCTCTCTGCTAACAATACAGCAACATAACAGCGTAATAGCGTAGCTATATAGCCCTCAGTCGTCCGCACGTCCGGGCGCTTTCAGGATCTTTGTTCCTTATGATCGACATGGAGGTTTGTATGAGACATTGTAGTTTTTCGGATGCCGCACCGGCAAAAACCCGCGGCAAGGCAGCTTTCGCCTTTACGCTGATTGAACTCCTCGTTGTCATCGCAATAATTGCCATACTTGCGGCAATTCTATTTCCCGTATTTGCTCAGGCGCGGGAGAAGGCACGTCAGTCGTCCTGTTCCAGCAACATGCGCCAGCTCGGCATGGGGGTGATTGCATACACCCAGGATTACGACGAATCGTATCCGCTCGCTCAGGATTCCAGCTGGAACAACCCGTGGAGCGTGATGATCACTCCCTACGTCAAATCTGTTCAGGTCTTTCACTGCCCCTCTGACCCTGTCGTAGATGTTCCCGCCGCCTATGCGTTTGCCGGGCCGGTAATATCATACGTCGCCAATGGCAACCGCCAGTGGAACGGCGACATCAGTGCCAATGCATTTGGCGGGCT
>JAZKEA010000082.1:0-4075 GCA_040387315.1 Armatimonadota bacterium
CAGGGATCGAACAAAGGCCGTATTTCCCGGCTTACCGCCTTTTGTTTCGTCGAGAATGACGGAGGCTGTGAGTTGGGCGGGCAGGGAGCGGGGCCGATGGTACTCGTCGAACGCCAGGTTATTGTCACCGACAAACAGCACGCGATTGCGGTCCGTTTTCACGTAACGCCGCAGGGCGGCGACGGCTGTGTCCGCGACGTGGGTCGCGTGGGGCACGATGATCCGGTCTACCTTCGCGAATTTCCCCGACTGCAGCTGCCGCTCACTGACAAAGGTGCAGGGCTGGCCCTGAAAACGAAGCGCGGCGTACACGCGAGAGACCTGAGCGCCGTAGTCCGGCTCCCAGAAGATCGATGTCGGGGAGTAGAGAATGGCGACGCGCGGCTTCTGACGATTGATCGCGGTCACCTCGGCGGAAAGACGGTTCAGATCCAGCAGGGCGCGGCCCTCGGCATACGTGTTCGCGGGCCGGAAGTAGATACTTCCGGCGAGAAACGCATCCGTTCCGTCCTCCCAGACCCAGGTCGTTGTCGCCCCCTGATGGTGAAGCGCGCCCTGCCAGAAGACCGCGCGGGTGTGCGCGGAAGGGATGTGCTGAGCGGGAGAGTTGTCGGGGATGATATGGTTCTCAGAGTTGAAGACAGGCTGCCCCTTGAAGGAGTGGAGAAGATCATAGAACAGCTCGTGCCCCAGCCAGCTGTACGCGTAATCCTCCGGCAGGATACCGGTCGCGGCGGGTGTTAACGGCTCCGCCCGCTGGAACCGCGCCAGGAGGTCGCCGCGAAAGAAGGCGTAGGCATCACAGCCCGCGATATCCGTCGCCTCGCAGAACAACTCCGGATCAACGCCCCGATGGACCAGACCCCGCTCAAAGGTGTCGAAGACCATGATCTTGGCATGGGTGGGAACACCGGGCGCTTCCTTGTGGCACAGGTCGCTCATCCAGAGATGCCAGTCCGCAAAATGACGCTGGTTGAAGCGGCACCAGTCAAAGTAAGCCCGCTGGGCTCCGCTCTCGGCGGGCATCCCGACAGGGGGAACGGGAACCTCCTCCAGCCGGGCGTAACGCGTGCCGTAGAGGACATTGACCGCGTCGACCGTGCCGTGAACGTCCCGCAGATACGCCGTCCAGAGCGGGCGGCTGTGGGGGTCGCGACCACTGCTGCTGTAGATAGGCTCGTTGGAAAGGCAGAGGCTGAGGAGCGCGGGCTCCGTTCGGACCGCGGGAAGCAGGGTGCGCAGATGGCGCTCGACCACGGACCGGGCGACGGGATGATCGATGTTGAAGCCGATAAAGCCGGGATTGCCATTCAGCACATCGGGGGCTTTTTTGACCGCCCAGTCCGGAAAGTAGTGGGGGGAGAGCAGCAGATCGATCTTCATCCGGCTGCGGGACGCCAGGCGGAGCGTATCGACCAGGGAGCGTCCCCCTTCGAGCAGGGTGTCATGGTCCGGGTCAAGCGAGGAGGATGGCCCGCGCTCCTGCTGTATCAGCGACGCGCCGAGAGCCGGAAAGACAGGGATATCTCGGGCCGCGCTTCCGAAGTGCCCGTAGCCCCCGAAGTAGTAGGGGACCGTCTTGCTGCCGATTTTTGTTTCGAAGACGCCGTCTCGGATACTGGTCGCGCCACTGGTTGGCGCGGGCACTCTACCGCTCACACTGGTTTCTTTCGTCCACTGCGCGATCCGCGTGTCCGTTTGGTCCAGGACCTGCCTGACCTCCTCGGTCTGCAGCCGCTGCCACTCCGGGCTCTGGCGGGCCGAAGCGAGCGGAAGCGAGAGGGGTGTCAGAAAGCGCTCTGCTACCGCAAGACCAAGGGTAATGTAGCGGTCGTCGCGCAGGGCATGGTTCGTCTCCACTTTCGCGCGAAGACGTGCGAGATGCGCCTGTTCGGCCTCCAGACTCGTTCGGATCGCGTTTTCCGCCTGGTCCCGCCGCGCGGCATCGGCGCGCACCTCGGTCATCTCGATGTCGTCCACCCAGACCGCGCCGGTACGGCTTTCCAGCAGGACCATCAGCTCGAAGTCGCCCGCCTCCCCGCCCGTCGCGTACTCCGTGGTTATCTCCCGCCAGTCAAAGTCTCCCTCCGGAAACACCGCCCGAAGGTACCACCCCGGTCCGCCGCCGATCCACGCCGTGCCCACCTTGCTGCCCTTGATCCACGCACGGATCCGGTAGGTGGTGAAAGGACGCAGGCCGGTGATGGTCCGGTGCAGGCGTCCGTACGTATGTGGCGTCTGGGTGAAGTCGCCGGACACGCGGTAGGAGTGGCGTCCCGTATGCCGCTCGCCCGAATCCAGAACGCCGGTCGCCGGTGCGCCGCTTGCGGTCATCCACGCCCAGCCCGCCGTGTCCTGCTCGAACCCGCCGTTGCCGACGAGATTCGCGCTCCCCTGCGCGCCGACCGGTGCGCCGGGAAGAAGCGAGATCAGGAAGACGGAAAAGCCCGCGGCAAGAAAAAAACGGGACCGGCGACGGCAGGCAGGCGCAACGGGGGAAAGGGAATAAGTTCTCATCATTGATTACTCTGTATGGTACCTTGTTGAAATCGATAAAGTCGAGAGAGGCGGGTCAGAATGCGCACTATCGAGGTTCGGCGTCATGCGCTCACGAAAAAAGGCGACGGTAGGGGTAAAGGCTCGCACCTGTCGGCAGAGGGGGTCGCCCAGGCGCGAAATATCGGCGCGTCCCTGGGGCGGTTTGACCTGGTGCTGACCAGTCAAATTCCCCGGACGCTGGAAACGGCGCTCGCAATGGGATTCGCCGTGGACGATCAGCTTGCCGCCTTAGGGGAGATTCCTGCCGCGGTCTGGGACGAGATCGGGCATCAGGAACGCTGGGCCTGGAAAGACCCCTTTGCGCAGTTCGCGCGGTTCGCCGCCGCGGGTGGACCGACCGCCGAAATGGGGAAGCGTCAGAAGGCGATCTGGCAGACCGCGCTGGAGTCGGTCCCGGACGATGGCTGTGTGCTGATCGTCTCGCACGGTCGCGTCATTGAGTCCGGTCTGGTGACATGCCTGCCGAGCGGGGATTTCGCCGCCTGGGGTGGCCCCTTTCATCACGGCGAGGGATTTCAGCTGACCTACGACGACGGGGCGTTTTCCTCTCCACAGCTTCGGCGCAATCCCCGCGACGCTTCCACCTAAAGACTCTTGATCCCGTTTCTCCGCTCCTGAAGCTGACTCAGCCACCGCTTTGCCGTCGGATGGTTTGGCGTCGTTTTGAGCAGGGACTGAAGCTGTTTTTCTGTTTGGTCCCACAGCCCCATTCGGGCATACAGGACGCACAGGGCCAGTGGTTCGCGGGCGTACTTGCCTGTAGCGGCGGTCGCCATGGTGCGCCGATCCTCCGCGCTCAGGACAGAGAAGGAGGCGGACGACGTGAGCGGAATGGGGTCGTCGCCGCGCTGCGTGGTAACGGTCCAATAGTAGGCGGCACCCGGCTCAAGTGGCGTCGTCACCTGCCAGCGACCGGGAGCGGCCTGCCGTATCTGGGAAACCTCTTTCCCGGAGTCGTGCCGCACCAGCCGGACACTATAGGCGGTGTCACCACCCACCGGATCGACCTCAAGGGTCGGCCGGGTATCCGAGATAGCCTGATCTACGGGACGGATGAGGCGGATGGCGGGGTTCTTCGGTACCCTGATCTGCCAGTCCGGGACCGGAAGCGGTATCTGCTGAAGGGCGGTCTCAGACGCCATCAGTCGCGCGACCTGGAGGCGCTGCGTCTTCATCTGTGACTGAAGCTGCGCGGCTGTCCGCGTCAGGCGCTCCGTGCTGCCGCGGTTCTGCTGCTGAAGAGTGCCAAGCCGGGCTTCCAGCAGACTGCGCTCCTTCTCCTGCGTGGCGGCCTGCGACTGCCCCGCCGACAGGGCCGCGGATAGCCGTTTGTTTTCCTGATAAAGCAGCGTGGTCACGACAAGGAGACCGAGAGCGAGAACTGCCGCTGCTCCGGCGGCAAAGGCCCCACGGAAACGCGCAACCAGGCCTCGAAAACAGGCCATCCAGGCGCGCTCGCTCGCGACGGTCGAAGACATCTTGCGAGCGACTCCTCGCATTATGGTGAAGGACGGAT
>JAZKEA010000082.1:4085-4501 GCA_040387315.1 Armatimonadota bacterium
GCGGGCATTCCGGCTGTCCGGTCGCTTTTGGTTCGCCGGAGAACCCGGTCCGGCGTTCGCTTGTGCTTCTCGATCTGTCATTTTCTTGTGTTCTCCTCTCGGCTACAAAGCGTTCCGGTAATCGTCAGCGCCCTGCCGTCACAACAATGGTTTCTCGTTTCGCGCGACCGTCACCTTCCTGTTAGAAGTACGGTGCGGATAATACCTGGTAATAATACTTGAATTTTGTATAAACGTTAGAATATGTCTACTCGTATCGAAGGAATAATGAGTACGGTTCGTGAACGAATGCGGGAATGCCGTCCATAAGGCGGCGCACAAGAGTCGGCAGAAGGGTTAGACGCAATAATGGAAGCGCCTCGTGCTGCAAAATCGGAGGGCGAAAGCGGAAAAGCGGACCCATCGACACCGGATTT
>JAZKEA010000083.1:0-3106 GCA_040387315.1 Armatimonadota bacterium
ACGGGGATGCCGGATGCGTCGTGAGAGGGCACGATGACGTAGGCGCGAACGTTCATCCGTGCAAACAGCGCCCTCGTGTCTGATGACAATGGGGGCGAGGCTGCCATGACATCGGGAAAGACGGCAGTCCCTTCCCGCAGAACCACCTCTTCGGAGAGCGCTCGCCACACGGACATCGGGTAGTCGCCCGCGAGTGACGGCAAGTCGGGGCGGTGCCAGTCAGGAGCAACGTGCCAGGCATCGCGGGCCGGGTCGAATGTGGCGGCGTGGCACAGGTCCAGCCCGAGGGCTTCTCCCAAGAGGGCGACAGCCTGCGCCTGCACCTCGTCGGAATCATCGGTTGCACGGATGGCCTGCCCGATCTGGTAAAGAAGCGCTTCCCGCTGGTTGCGACGCTGCGTCTCCCCAAGAAGCGTTTCCCGCTCGGTTTCCAGCCTCCTGCGCTCCGTGAGGTCAATCCCGAAGGCGAGAATCCCTGTTATGAGGCCGTCGGCATCTCGAAGAGGCTGGTAGGTAAAATCAACAAACCGCTCCTCCAGCGGACCATCGGGAGTCGTTTGGAATTGAATGGGAACGTCCTTGCCGACGTAGGGCTCGCCGGTTCGGTACACCTGATCCAGAAGTGTGATGAAGCCTTGTTCAACCACTTCAGGGATGGCATCCGCAACGGATCTTCCAATGATGTCGCGATGTCCGATTAACTGATAGTAGGGTGGGTTGACCATCTCGAAGATATGGCTGGCCCCCCGTGTTACGCTCATGAATGCCGGAGCTTGCTCGAAGATGTTGGTCAGGCGAGCCCGCTCCTGGTCCTCGGCCTGCTTGCGCTCGGTGATGTCGCGGGTGGAACCGGCAACCACATCGACCTCGCCCCGGCTGTCCAGGACGGGCGTGAAAATGTACTCGTAGACGCCGTCCACTCCAGTGGGACTTTGAAAAGGCGTCTCGTCCCGGACGATCTGCTTGGTGCGAACAACCTGCTCGATTTGCTGCTGAAGGCGGTGCGCTAACTCCGGCGGGTACGGCAGGTCGTGGAAGTTTTTGCCGACGATCTCCCCAAGCGTGATGCCCAGTAGATCCAGGAGGCGCTTGTTGGCGTAGAGGAACCGACCGTCACGGCCGAAGATGTACACGAGGTCAACGATGGAACTCAGAAGTGTGTCGAAGATTCGGGCGGTCTGAGCACTGGAGGTCTGAGTAGTCTCGGGGACGAAGCCGCCGTTAACGGCAGCTTCGTCCCGAGATGCTTCCCTGCGATTATTTTCTGGTGCCATAAAGATTGTAGGGCAATTTTTGCTTAGCGCTGGTGCTGCCTTTGGTCAGGCGCGTGTTAACCCGCTGTAATAGATAAGCTGAAACAGATAACAGTAGGAAGCGTCCTTTTGTTTCCGAAGTGGCGCGCGTTATCCCGGGATAAATATCAGGCAGGCTTGTCTCCCATCATACCAAAATTGTTCAAATACCAGGTGGGCAACTCTGATAGACGGTGGCGTGTTGCGAGAGGGCGCTTGCACCCTGCTGGTTCGAAAGCTTCGACAATGCTAACAATGCTTTCGAGCGAGCCGGGTAGAATGGTTGGACAGGGAGCGCATCGGCGTGACAAATACCGAATTGAATACCGAGATTCCAGCAGAGACTTTGGGCCATTCATTGGACCCCGAGCAAGGCGCGGACAAGTTGCGTGCTCTCGCAGAGGAACTGCGTGCGTCCGTAGAGCAGTTTCGCACCCTCTTCGCCACCATCGATGTGGGCTTCTGTGTCATCGAGGTGCTCTTGGACAAAGACGAGCGTCCCTTCGACTATCGATTCCTGGAGTTCAACCCCGCCTTCGAGCGGCACACCGGACTGGTGAACGCACTGGGCAAGACCATGCTCGAACTTGTTCCTGACATGGATGACTTCTGGTTCCGCACCTATGGGAGGGTTGCGCTTACCGGAGACCCAGTCCGCTTCGAGAACCACGCGCCCGCGATGGGCCGCTGGTTCGACGTGTCCGCTTTGCGAATTGGCCCTGCCGAGGAGTGCAAGGTCGGTGTCTTGTTTACGGACATCACCGAGCGGGTCCAAGCGACACAGGCGCTGGAGGCGAAAAGCGACGAGGTGACCTCAATCCTGGAGAGCGTGCGGGAGGCCTTCTTCGCCCTTGATGGGGAGTGGCGGTTCACCTATGTCAACGCGGAGGCGGAGCGCGTTCTCGCGCGGAAGCGGGAAGACCTCGTCGGCAAGAGCATCTGGGACGAGTTTCCCGCGGCGGTCGGCTCTGAGTTCGAGCGGCAGTACCGGCGTGCGGCGCAGGAGCGAGTCATTGCCGCGTTCCAGCCTTACTACCCACCCCCGCTGGATGCCTGGTACGATGTGCGCGCCTATCCTGCCCTTGCGGGCACGGGAATCTCCGTTTACTTCCGCAACATCAACGAGGAACGGAAAAGAAACGAGGAACGCGAACGGCTTCTTTCCGAGCTGCAGGAGGCGAGTGTTCGGCAGCGGCGGTTCCTGCGGGAGATGCTCGCTGGCTTCACCGAGGGTAGGCTCCGGCTGTGCTTCGAGCGTGAGGACCTGCCCGCTTCCCTGCCCCCACTATCAAGCATTACTGAATTGTCGGCCTCGTCGCTGCGTCTTTTCCGCAAACAACTGGAGGCCGTAGCGGAGGGGCTGCACTACCCCAAGGAGCGCCTGAGCGACCTACTCACGGCTACCCATGAGGCGGCGATGAATGCCGTTCGGCATGGCGGAGGTGGCACGGCGCGCATTCACGGTGACCGGAAATCAGGCACCGTTCAGGTGTGGATTGAGGATCACGGTCCTGGCATTGCGGAGGAGATGATCCACCGTGCTGTTCAGCAGGGCTGGACAACCGGTGGGTTCGGTCAGGGATTCTTCTACATGCAGTCCTGCGCTGATCGCCTCTATCTTTTTTCCGTTGCGGGCGTTGGAACCACGGCGCTTCTGGAGGTGGACCGTGTGGCTCCCCTTCCCGCCTGGCTAGCTTGACACGATTATCATTATCTGTCGCTTTTATATTTACTTGGGCTCTGACGCACTTTTGATACTGCTGGCGAATTCTGCCGGGTCAACTCTAGGTCTCAGTAGGGAGTATTCCCGCCCA
>JAZKEA010000083.1:3116-3852 GCA_040387315.1 Armatimonadota bacterium
TATCGAAGTTGTTTAACGGAATTAGTGGCAGAATGACTATTTGCCACAACCCGTCTGGGCTGTCATCGAATTCGCCAGCAGTATGAATTTCGATGATTTGACGATTTCGTTCTAAGGGACGAACTGAAATCGGTACTGGAAGTCGGTATGAGAAGCATGGCACACGTTCTGCTCACTGCTCTTGATCCAAAAGCCTGTGACCGTTCCCGAGCCACCATCGCCCAACCTCTCTAGACGCCATCCACGTTGAGGGTTATACTTGAGTCCCTAAGCTGTCTTGGATTAAGAAACTGATGACTGATAACCGATGAAGGAGAGTTTAGAAATGACGAAAATGACGAAGGCGACCGTTTTCTCGTTCCTGAAGGTTAAACCGACTGTCCTAACAAGACGACCGACCAGCGCGAGACGCACTTCTCTCTCGCTCAGCGGGTTTACCCTGATCGAGCTGCTAGTCGTGATTGCGATCATCGGCGTTCTTATTGCGCTTCTGCTTCCTGCCGTACAGGCGGCGCGGGAAGCGGCGGCCCGTGCGGCGGCGGCACGGAACCTGGCGCGCCTCACTACCGCACAGGCATCCTACCGTGACACCCTAGGCGAGGAAGCACGACAGATTTCCGATCTGCGCCTGTTTCTGCAGCAGACCGGCGACAGCGAGACTGCGGACGAGCCGCTCTTCCGGGACGGCATCGACACCGGCTATGTCTTCGACATCGACTGCGCGTTCCAGACCCCC
>JAZKEA010000084.1:0-10409 GCA_040387315.1 Armatimonadota bacterium
CCTTCCGCTTCATTGGGGTAGGGGCGGGGTCGCATCTGGATCGGAATGCTGGATTCTCCGGGAATTACTGCCCTGACTTCCATCATGAGATCCAAACCGATAGTTGAGATCGGGTGAAGCTGACGTTCTTCCTGCCCGTAGATGTAAATCTCCAGCTCTCCCATTTTGCTGAGCTGGGCCTCGATATGATAATCCCCCGCGGAAATCACGTTAGGGGAGTGTGGCTGAATCTCAGAGTGCGTGCCGACAGTGTCAGAGCTTGCGCCTGCGGAAGTGACCACCGCCGACTGAGACTCCGCGGCTCTGCCAAGCATCTGCACGCTGATTCCGCCGAAGAGGGCGATGCCGACCGCAGCCAGCAGTAAGGGGATATTGCTTTGAGAACGTACCATTTATAGACCTCGCTGTAACAAAAAGACAGACCCGTGCTCACAGGATCCGGTTGTCATGCCGGAAAAGTGAGACAGTGACGTGACGAGAGTGTTACGCGAGGCAGGGCGGTCCGCGCGACTCACGAAGTGCAATCGTGAGTCGGATGGAAAACAGGGTGTGCCGGGTTAGATGGCAGTACCCAACAGCAGAAAGAAAAAGAAGCGGCAGAACGACGGCAGCAGGTCCTGAAACGAGAGTATTTTCCCATTCACAAATAGGACAGCTTACCAACGGTTGTAGGACGGTTATCGAAATGTCAGACTGAATCGAGGGGGCGTGATTGCCGTCTGCTCTCTGCGCGACGGAAACCGGAATCGAAGACTGACTTTGATGATTCGTACAGTGCGACACCTCTCCAACAGTCCCGAAGAACAGAAGGACAAACGCGATCCCCAGCGCAAGGCGCTGCTGAAGGGAGGGCATATGTCGGAAGAGGAGTCGCATAATTTCACAGAAAGCCTGCCGGGTTACAGTTCCCGTTCGTACTGGTTTCTATGTTCGGGATTCTACTCCAATTTCTTTATAGTTGCAAATGAGTAGCAATTAAAGAACGCGCTTTACTTGATGTTGTCGTAGGGGCGTGGATTCCCAGGCTGCGGCTGATGGGCACTCTGAAGCAGCCGTTTCATTTGCGCGATCAATGCGGCATGCTCCGGTCGTCCCGCAAGGTCCGCATCTTGGTGCGGATCGCGAACGACGTTGTACAGCCGAAGCGGGCTGTCGGCGTCCTTGATCTGTGCCCGCAATCCGACATAATCCCCGATCCGAATGGCCTGCTGCTGGCCCCAGGGATCTTTCGCGGCTCCCTGGCCGTCCGGAACCGGCAGCGGGTACTTCTTGCGTGTGAGTACGTCTCTGTCTTCCACCCGGTTGCTAGGTCCGTGGAACTCCCAGTACAGATACTCATGCGATTTCTGAGTGCCTCGCCCCGTAAGCTGCGGTGCGAGAGAGACGCCGTCGGTCCTGGCAGGGGCCGCCGTTCCGGCAAGTTCGGCGAATGTCGTCAGCCAGTCATACTGCACGGATGGGCGCGCCGAAACAGCATCCGCCTTGACCGTTCCCGGCCACCAGACGATGGTGGGCTCACGGATACCGCCCTCGGCGAGGTCTCGTTTGAAACCGTCGAGAGGTCCCCAGGACTGAAGCTGTGAGGCGCGCAGCGTTTTGTCAAAGGCGGGACCATTGTCGCTCGTAAAAACGACAAGCGTGTTCTTATCGATCTTCAGATCACGAAGTGTCTGCAGCAGGTCCGCATTCGCCTCGTCCAGACGGCGGACCATGGTCGCATAGCGCTTCATCAGATCCGTCCACGGCACCTTCGGCGTTTTTACGTCTCCGTCATCGTCATACGTTGCATTGGTGAATTCCGGATCAATCCACTTGTCTTTGTTCGTCGGGTTCGTTTTGAGAGGCATGTGTAGGCCACCATTGATCCCTTTGCCGTTAGGGTAGGGGGCATCCGGGACCTGGAAATCCGAGTGCGGGGCAATATAGGCGAGGTACATGAAAAACGGCTGCTTTGGCCGCTCCTTAACCTGCTCCGTGATCCACTGCTTTGCCTTCGCGGTATAAAGGTCGGTTGAGTAGGTGTCACTTACTTCGGCGGTGGCATCTCGATAGCCATCGAACAGAGTATGCTCCGCATCCGGATAGTGGACATGACCAGCGCCGTGGGTCATCAGACCATAGAAAGCGTCGAATCCGCGCTTTTGCGGATGAGCGGGGAATCCCTCTGCCGGTTTGCCGCCGATACCCCACTTGCCGACATGAAGCGTCCGGTAGCCTGCCTGCCGCAGGACACTTGCCATGGTCGGAGAGTCGGGGATCGCCCGGTCAAACTGATGATCGCGCACGGGGGAGTGTCCGGTATGCAGGCCGAGCATCAGACTGGCGCGTGTCGGCACACAAACCGGAGAAGACGCATAGTGGTGCGTCAGGCGCGTCCCTTCCTTGGCCATGCGGTCCAGATTCGGCGTCGAAAAGTTTTTCTGACCAAAGCAGCTCAGGTCACCGTAGCCCAGATCATCGCAAAGGACAAAAATGATGTTCGGTCGTGGTGCCACTGCTGTTGCCTGAGTCGTCACGCCGGAGGTCTGCGGCTGAGCGGATCGACCTGGAGACGCGGCGACCGCACTGAACAAACAGAGAGCGCTGGCACAGAAGGCAGAAGAGAATGGATTCATAGTTACCTTGTTGACAAAGCTTATTGCATAAATCAACTTTGTGGGCAGATACGTTTTGGCTAGTCTATCTGGTGCGGCTCCGAGTGTCAAGGACCTGGCTAGAAAGTTCCTACAGTACTGACTACCTGCCTCTTGACACCGTATTGAAGGCACGTTAATATAGTGCCTAAATACGACTAAGTCAGTCGGGATTATATATTTAATTTGCTCGACTGGAACAGGTTTTGCGTTAGAGACTGATTTGGTACTTCTTAATTCAGTCCTTGCGGCACGGAGGAGATGTTGATGGAACGTTTATCGAGGCGTATTGTGGCATTCACATTGATCGAATTGCTAGTTGTCATAGCTATAATCGCTATACTGGCAGCTATATTATTTCCGGTTTTCGCGCAAGCGAGGGGGAAAGCGAGGCAGGCTACCTGCCTTTCTAATCAGCGTCAGATCGGAATCGGAGTCCTTGCCTATGTGCAGGATAATGACGAAACTCTGCCTATCAGCAACTATCCTGACTCGACCGGGGTGACGAACACAACCTGGCAGTACGCGATCGATCCCTATGTCAAAGCCAACTTCCCCAGGACCATTAACAACACAGTCGGTAACGCACTGAGTATCTACGTCTGCCCGGACTTCGCGGATACGTCCGCTTCGGCGCGGCCCTCGTCGAGCTACAGCACGAACCGCGCCTTTTTCGGCACTCTGGACGCGAATTTATCCGCCGGGAATCGCACTCTTGCCGTGTCCCTGGCGGAGCTGAAAACGCCTGCGCAGGATGTGTTCTTATCCGAAAGCACCGGTGGCTGTGTCTGGACCGAAGGGGCGGATGACCCGGCGGCGTACGCGTCACTTGGCGGTACGCTGAAAAGCTGCACCCGTATCTACCTGGTTGGAAGGACGCGACATAGCGGCGGTGCGAACTATCTTCTTGGGGACGGTCACGCTAAATGGTTCAAAGCGCCCACACCGAGCTACACCGTGTCTGGATCTGACTATGTACCGGTTCGCAGTGATACCGGTGTCGCCTACCGGGCAAGTATCTCACCCCGCGCCGGGGCCTGGTTCCGTGAAGACTAGACCTTGATAGGCAGAACTAGGTATAACAACGAAATGTCGAATACCAATGAAGGCCAGCGGCGTCCGCAGCCGTCTCACGCGAATGTCGTCGTGCTGCTCGTAGACGAGCATAATCCCCGGTACGCGTCGATCTATGGGCATCCCACTGTGCGCACTCCGAATCTGGAGCGGCTTGCCGCACGCGGGACGGTTTATGATGCCTGTTATGCCCCGTCGCCGCTCTGCCGTCCCTGTCGCTCCTCGTTTCTCTCGGGGCGCTATGTCCATGAGACCCAGGCGTACAATAACAGCAGCGTCTTTGCGACCTCGCCTCGCGCATTCCCTTCCTATGGGACCATCCTGGACCGGCAGGGGGTACATACGGTCCATATCGGTAAAGCGGATGCTTATGCGCCGACACGAGAACTTGATTTTACCGAGCTCGACCTGGCGGAAGATCGACGACCACCCGGCGATACCAGTGTCTCGCGTCACCCGCTTGCGATTCGCAACGGGGGTGATGGATCGAACCGGGCGGAGGGCTACGGTGTTCGAGAACGGCCCTTCGCGGGAGATGATCGGATCGTCGCCTCGGCGATCGAATGGCTCACGACGACGGCTCCAAAGCTGAACGCCGCGGGAACGCCGTGGACTCTCGTCGTTAATATCAACAAGCCGCACTTTCCGCACCTGGTTACCCAGGAGCTTTGGGACCTTTATCCAAACGGTGGGGATCTGCCCCGGTACGGCGTAAACGGTGGCCCCAACGGCGAAGGGAAGGAGACGGCGAATCATCCTTATGCCCAGGACCTGCGGGCGCATTTCGGCACCGCTTCGTTCGGCGAGGAGCAGATACGCGGCCTGCGCCGAGGGTATCTTGGCTGTGTCACGGCGGCGGATCGGCAGCTTGGACGACTGCTGGACACCCTGGACAAGACCGGGCAGACCAAAGAAACGGTGGTCGCCTATTCGTCCGACCACGGCGAGATGCTGGGAAAATGGGGAATGTGGTGGAAGTGTTCCCTGTACGAGGATTCCGCTCGAATCCCCCTTGTGGTGGCCGGTCCCGGCTTCCGGGCAGGAGTTCGGTCCCGGACACCGGTGACGCTTCTGGATCTGCAGGCAACGCTTTTCCGCGCGGTCGGGGGCAGGCGGCCCTCAGACTGGCACGGCTCACCCCTGCAGGGCCTTGCCCTCAATGATGACCGCAGGGTTGGCTTCGCGGAGTACCATGGGCATGGCACACGCTCCAGCGGATATCTGATCCGGCAGGGACCGTGGAAACTGCTGTACAACAGCGATGGACCGCATCAGCTATTTAACCTGAAAGATGATCCGGAGGAACTGACGAACCAGTTCAGCCGGCAGCCGGGGATTGCTCAGCGTCTGACACGGGAACTGCGCACAATATGCGATCCGGAAAAAGAGAATCAGCGTGCGGAGGCCTACATTCGCCGTCAGTCTATAGCGACTGCCGGACGTCCCGGAAGAGATCAATGAAGCATTTTCTTCTTCTGCTGTGGCTTATCTGCATAGCTGCCGCTGCAAATGCCGCGCCGCAGGCCGCCCGTAAACCCAACATCCTGATTATTCTGGCGGATGATATGGGGTACTCGGATATCCGGTGCTATGGCGGTGAGGTTGAGACGCCGAATCTGGATAATCTTGCCCGGAACGGCCTCCGCTTCACCCAGTTTTACAACACAGCTCGCTGCTGGCCGTCGCGGGCCGCGCTTCTCACCGGGTATTACGCTCAGCAGGTGCGCCGTGATGCCTTGCCGGGAGTATCCCCAAGCGGCGTAAGAGGAGTGCGTCCGGAATGGGCACGCATGCTTCCCGACCTGCTCAAGTCGCAGGGGTATCGGTCCTACCACTCCGGCAAATGGCATCTGGATGGACTGCCGCTCGAAAATGGTTTTGACCATTCCTACTATGTCGAGGATACGGATCGCTATTTTGGTCCGCAAAAGCACTTCGAGGACGATAAGCCGCTTCCTATTCCTGCCAAAGACAGCGGTTACTATGCCACGACGGTCATGGCGGATCATGCCATCAAGTACCTGAAGGAGCATCACGAGCGGTACCGTGACAAGCCGTTCTTTCAGTACCTGGCATTCACCAGCCCGCACTTTCCGCTTCAGGCACTTCCGCAGGATATCGCGAAGTACCGAGAGCGGTTCGCGGGCGGCTGGGATTGCCTCCGCCAGGAACGTCTCCAGCGCATGACGGCGCTTGGGATCGTCAATACGGAGCTCTCCGCCAGAGCGTCGGAAGTTCCCGCCTGGGATTCTCTGGGTGCGGTGGAAAAGAAGGAGTGGCAGCAACGCATGGCAGTGCATGCCGCGATGATAGACCGTATGGACCGTGAGATTGGGCGGGTGCTGGCACAGCTAAAGTCAACCGGAGATATCGACAACACCGTCGTCTTTTTTCTGAGTGACAATGGCGCCAGTGCGGAAAAACTGGTCCGTGGTGATGGCAATGATTCTGCCGCCTCCCCCGGTTCTGCCGCCTCGTTTCTCTGCCTTGAGCCGGGTTGGGCGAATCTTGCCAATGCTCCCCTGCGCTATACCAAGATGTTTGTGCATGAGGGCGGCATCTCGACACCGCTAATTGTCCACTGGCCGAAAGGCATTCGCGCACAGGGAGAACTCCGGCATACTCCGGGGCACCTGATCGATATCGCGCCGACCATTCTTTCACTTGTCGGCATGCCCGTGCCGGAAAAGGCGAACGGAACCGCACGTCCCCCGATTCCGGGCCGCAGCCTCGTTCCATCTCTAACGCGAAACGAGCCCATCTCCCGCGATGACCTCTGGTGGTTCCACGAGGGTAACCGGGCAATACGGGTGGGGGATTGGAAGCTTGTTTCCGCCGGGGCAGACGCGCCCTGGGAACTCTACAATCTCCGGACGGATCGCAGCGAGAGGCACGACCTCGCATCGAAGTACCCGGCGACGGTGCGAAACCTGGCCCAGAAGTGGGGTAAACAACTGGAGGAGTTTCAGGCGCTCGCGCAGCCGAAACCCTGAAATCTGCCTCTGCGGCACGGAAACGGAGGACGTATGAGTAACGGCAGCCCGACGGGGAGCCTGCTGACCCATCTGGAGTGCAGCAAAACTGGGGAGACCTATGACGCGGACACGCTGCAGAACCTGAGCCGTGTCGGCGCTCCCCTGCTAGCGCGGTACGATCTGATCCAGTCGAAGGCGCGCGTGCCTCGACCGGATGCCGGAGGCGGTCCGCCAAACCTCTGGCGATACGCATCGCTTCTGCCGGTTCGGGACAGCCGATACATTGCCAATCTGGGTGAGGGGTGGACGCCGCTGCTTTCCGCCGCGCGTCTGGGGCGGCTGTATGGCATGGCTCATCTTTTCGTGAAGGAGGAGAGCGTCAACCCGACCGCCTCGTTCAAAGCGCGCGGTATGGCGGTCGCCGTCGCCCGCGCTCATGAGCTCGGGGCGACGGAGCTTGCGGTCGGGACCGCGGGCAACGCTGGCAGCGCTCTGGCGGCGTACGCCGCGGCGGCGGGACTGACCGCTCACGTTGCCATGCCCGACGACACGCCCCGTGCCTTTGTCGCGGAATGCCAGGCATTCGGCGCGGACCTTGCCCTGGTGAAGGGGCTTATCACGGATGCGAATGCGCACGTGCAGCGTGGGATTCAGGCGCACGGTTGGTTCGATATGGCGACGCTGCGAGAGCCGTACCGCATCGAGGGCAAGAAGACCATGGGCTACGAACTGTTCGAGCAGTTCGGCGGCACGCTGCCCGATGTTATTCTGTATCCGACCGGGGGCGGCACCGGTCTCATCGGGATGTGGAAAGCCTTTGATGAGATGGAACAGTTGGGCTGGATCGACTCGCGCCGTCCGCGCATGGTATCTGTTCAGTCGTCGGGGTGTGCTCCCATCGTGCGGGCATTCGAGAACGGGGAATCCCAGGCGGAACCGTGGCAGAATGCCGCGACAATGGCAAGCGGGCTTCGCGTTCCTCGTGCCATCGGGGATTTCCTGATGCTGGATGCCATTCGGGCATCTGGCGGGACGGCGGTGGCGGTCAGTGATGCGGAGATTCATGCCGTGTGGGGCGAGATGTCGTCGCATACCGGCGTTTTAGTCGCGCCGGAAGGGGCGGCGACCCTTGCCGCTCTGAGGCATCTTTTGGAACAGGGACTGGTCGATAAAGAGGAACGAGTGGTTCTGTTCAACACGGGAAGCGGCATCAAGTATCTGGAAGCCTGGTTCCAGGGCAAAACAATACCGGACGCCTGACCGCAGTCCCCGCCCGCTTGGCGTCGTGGGCGGCTTTGGCGTAAGATGAGCGTTAGTATAACGGCGGGAACGATCCCCCTCGCCTAGCCTTTGGAGACCTGCGCCACTCATGCCCCCTCGCTCGACAAAGAAAAAGACCCTGCCTGCTTCGGAACCAGCCTCGGATGAAACGGTGGAACTGGAGCTGGAACTCGTCTCCCCTCCGATAGCGGAGACAGCGGCCAGTGATGCTGTGGCGACGGCGGTCGCTGTTGAAGCGCCGCCGGATATTCCGGATATTCTGCCGCTCGTGCCGATCCGCGATAATGTCTACTTTCCGCACATGATCTTCCCGCTTTTTGTCGGACGGGATCGTTCGGTCAAGGCGGTAGAGGCGGCGACGGAGTCAAGCCATCGCTTTGTCCTCCTGGCAGCCCAAAAACAGCTTCTCTCAGAAGACCCGGAGCCGGACGATATTTACTCGGTCGGAATTGTCGCGGAGGTCATGCAGATCCTCAAGATGCCGGATAATACGGTCCGAGTCATGCTGGAGGGGGGCACTCGCGTTCGGCTTGGTGAGTTTGTGCAGACCGAGCCTTATATGCTCGTACGTACGGAACCACTGTCCGAATCGGAAGCGGATGCCGCCGGGGAACCAGTTTCACCCATCGAGGTCGAGGCGCTGGCGCGTACCGTGACGGAGCAGTTCGAGCGGCTGGTCAGCGAAGGGAAGAATATCCCGCCGGAGGCCCTGGCAAACGTTCAGAACATCGCGGAACCGTCGCGTCTGGCAGACACCGTGATTCCCTACCTATCGCTCCGCGTAGACCAGAAGCAGGAGCTTCTGGAGACTCTGCCGGTAATCGAGCGGCTGCGGAAACTGGGCGTTGCCCTGCTCAAAGAGTACGAGATACTCGATGTGCAGAAGAATATCCGGTCGCGCGTCGAGAAAGAGATGGGCGACAACCAGCGTGAGTTTATTCTGCGGGAGCAGCTGAAGGCGATCCAGCAGGAACTCGGCGAGATGGGGGAGCGCGGCGATGAGCTGGAAGAGTATCGCGCCAAGATCGCGGACGCCCACATGCCGGAGGAGATCGAAGCCCGGTCGCTGAAAGAGCTGGACCGCTTCGAGAAGACGCCCCTCGCCTCGCCGGAGGCGGGAGTCATCCGCAATTACCTCGACTGGCTTGTGTCGATGCCCTGGGACAAGCGCACCGATGATACACTGCTGCTCTCCGAGGCGGAGCGCATCCTGAACGAGGACCATTTCGGTCTCGAAAAGGTCAAGGAGCGCATGCTGGAGTTCCTGGCGGTCCGTAAACTGGCTGGCGACGCTCTCAAGAGCCCGATCCTTTGCTTTGTGGGCCCTCCCGGCGTCGGCAAAACAAGCCTTGGACGGTCGGTCGCGCGGGCGCTGGGGCGCAAATTCACCCGTATTAGCCTTGGCGGCGTCCGTGATGAGGCCGAGATCCGCGGGCACCGGCGCACGTATGTCGGGGCGCTTCCGGGACGCATTATCCAGGCGCTGAAACAGGTCGGTGTCAACAACCCCGTTATCCTGCTCGACGAAATCGACAAGATGGGTTCCGATTTCCGGGGCGACCCCTCCTCGGCGCTGTTGGAGGCACTGGACCCGGAGCAGAACAATACCTTCTCGGATCATTACCTGGAGGTGCCGTTCGACCTGAGTAATGTCCTGTTCGTGACGACCGCCAACCTGCTCGATCCAATTCCTGCCGCCCTTCGCGACCGTATGGAGATCATTTCGTTCTCCGGATACACCGAGGACGAAAAAGTAGCTATCGCAGAAGGGTATCTGGTGCCGAAGCAGGTGCGGGAGAACGGACTGACCGGCGATCTCCTTGGCTTCGAGAAAGACTCGCTACGCCGACTGATCCGCGAGTACACGCGCGAGGCCGGGGTCCGGAACCTGGAGCGGGAGATAGGCTCTATAGGCCGTAAGGTGGCCCGTAAGGTGGCCGCGGCCGCCGATGAGGAGAATCTGACCACAGCTGCCTCCGAGAAGACGGTGATAGGGATTGGCGACATCAAAACCTATCTGGGGGGGCGTCGCTTCCACTGGGGAGTTGCCGAGGAGAACGACGAAGTCGGGTCGGCGACCGGACTCGTTTATACCGAGGTGGGGGGGGACACCGTCTCGATAGAGGTTCTGCTCACCAAATCCGCAAACCCGAGCGGGGAAGGACGGCTGCTCCTTACCGGACAGCTCGGCGATGTCATGAAGGAGTCCGCGCAGACTGCCTGGACCTTTGTTCGTTCGCGTCTCGCTTCCCTTGGCGCTCCCGACGATGCGGTCCTGGGCAAGGATATCCATATTCACGTTCCTGCGGGCGCAGTGCCCAAGGACGGCCCTAGCGCGGGTATTACGCTTGCGACCGCGCTGGCCTCTGCCTTTACGCTTCGGCCCATTCGCAAGGATGTCGCTATGACGGGCGAGATCACGCTTCGTGGCAAGGTGTTGCCTATC
>JAZKEA010000085.1:0-4692 GCA_040387315.1 Armatimonadota bacterium
GGCGACGGTATTTGCGCCCCGGAGGGGAGCCTGGCGCAACGCGCCGACCAGGCCGGGCATTCACGCCCGGACCAACGCGCCGACAAAACTACCACTTCACGAGAGAGCGCTATTTGAGACTGGCGGCGATATCGATGACAAACCGATAGCGCACGTCGCTCTTCAGCATACGCTCGTAGGCTTCATTGATATAGGAGATCGGGATCACCTCCACGTCCGAGGTGACACCGTGCTCGGCGCAGAAGTCGAGCATCTCCTGCGTCTCCCGGATGCCGCCGATCATGGACCCCGCCAGCCGCCGCCGTTTGCCGACCAGCGGGAATGCGCCCACGGTTGTCGGATCGGGAATACCCACAAGCACCATCGTGGCATCGCGCTTCAGGAGCCCGAGGTAATCGTCGTAGCTGTGGTTCGCCGAAACGGTATCGAGGATAAAGTCGAAGCGCCCGGCGTTTTTCGTGAACGCATCCGCATCCTTGGTAGCGACGAAATCATCCGCGCCGAGCCGCTGCGAATCCTCGCGTTTGCTCGGGGAGTGGCTGAGCACCGTGACGCGAGCGCCCATCGCCTTGGCGAGTTTGACCCCCATGTGCCCCAGACCGCCCAGTCCGACTATCGCGACCTCGTCCCCCGCCTTGACGCCGAAATGGCGCAGCGGCGAGTAGGTGGTTATTCCGGCGCAGAGGAGCGGGGCCGCGCTGTCCAGGGGGATGGAATCGGGAATCCGCACGACATAATCCTGGTCCACGACGATGCGGGTGGAGTAGCCCCCGTAGGTCGGGGTCTTTCCATCGCGCTCATGGGCATTGTAGGTCGCGGTCATCCCCTCTTCGCAGTACTGCTCCTCCCCGGCGAGACACGCCTCACAGGTGCGGCAGGAGTCCACGAAACAGCCGACGCCGACCGTGTCTCCCACCTTCCAGTTTGTCACGCTGTCTCCGACACGGGAGATTTTGCCGACGATCTCATGACCCGGAACCATGGGGAAGATAGACCCGCCCCATTCATCGCGGGCCTGGTGGAGGTCCGAATGGCAGACGCCGCAAAAAAGAATGTCGATCAGAACGTCGTTCGGACCGGGTTCGCGGCGCTCGACCGTAAAGGGTCCGAGTTCCGAGGTCGCGGATGGGGTCGCGTAGGCGGGGGTAGAAAGTGTCGATGTCATGTCTTGGGTTTCCTTGTTGATGAGTGTAGCAGGATGCGGTTCAAAAACGGGCCTGTTTACGACCGGGGCTGAAAGCCCTGGTCTGTGCGGCGGCGCTCCGCTTGCCATGCGCCCTCCGGGCGCGAGAGTCAAAAAAGGACAATCCGCTTTCGCCCGGAGGGCGACTGGTGAGGGAACCGAACCGCACAGCGAGGGGCTTTCAGCCCCTCGTGACAGCACAGAAGGGCCGGTCACGATAGACCGGAAACACAGCCAGTGTAGCACAGCGCGGTCAGAAGGCCGCGAGATCGTCCGGGCCGGCACCGACGCGCACGATCAGCTTTCCCAGGTTGCTTCCCGTAAAGAGACCGAGAAACGCCTGCGGGGCATTTTCCAGTCCGTCCACGATATCCTCCTGGGGCTCGATGCGGCCCGCTTTTATCCAGCCTGCCATCTCGGCATGAAATTGGGACGCCATGTCCTGATGGTCTCCGACCAGGAATCCCTCGATCCGGGCGCGCTTGACCAGAAGCGGCATCAGGTTAGGACCGGCGGGCGGGGTCGTCGCGTTGTACTGGGAGATCAGGCCGACCAGGGGAATACGCGCATGAAGGTTGATCTGCCCCAGGACCGCGGCGAGAATCGGTCCGGCGACATTGTCATAGTAGATATCGATGCCATCGAGGCAGGCGGTTTTGAGCGCGGAATCAAGGTCCGCCGTCTTGTAGTTGATGCAGTCATCGAAACCCAGCGTCTCCACCACGAAGCGGCATTTATCGTCGGAACCGGCAAGACCGACGGTTCGGCACTCTTTGATTTTCGCGATCTGGCCAACCAGGGAGCCCACCGCACCCGCCGCCGCAGACACCACGACGGTCTCCCCTGCCTTCGGATCACCGATACGCAGGAGGGCGGCATAGGCGGTCAGACCGGGCATTCCGAGCGCCCCGAGCGCATAGGAGAGCGGACCATCAGCGGGATCGAGCTTTCGCAGACCGTTTCCGTCGGACACCCCGTACTCCTGCCAGCCGTCATAGCCCAGGACATAATCCCCGTCGGCATATGCGGGATTTCGCGACTGAACCACCTGGCTGACCGTCGCGCCCACCATGGGTTCCCCCAGCTCAGCGGGGCTGGCATAGGACGGTCCCTCGCTCATCCGCCCCCGCATATACGGGTCGAGAGAAAGATACAGCGTGCGGCGGAGCACCTCCCCTTCCTCGACAGCGGGCACAGGGGATTCCCTGAGCTCAAAGTTTTCGACACGCGGCTCGCCGTTAGGTCGGCTTTTCAGCACCCACTGGCGATTCGTTCCCTGCGATGCAGTTTGTTCGGACATAATGGTCCCTTTCCTTCGGGCGGCACAGAGTGGCCCTACAGAAGCGTACCCATTGCGAGTAGGAACGGTTCGTGTTTATCGCAGACGCAGAGGAAGCCAAAAATAATAAGTCGTGAATAGTGAGATATTTTCGAAACAATATTCCGGACTTACGGACCGTATTACCTTCCGGGTATACTTACAATATTGCGATTTCTCACCTCTGTGGTGATTTCTCTGTCTAAAGCCTCTTTTATCTTCCGAACAATAGCACTTGCGCTTGGCCCTTTTTTCGCGATATACTGTATTCATAGTCGAGTTGATAATCCCGAAAGTCGGGCGAATAAACGGAACTACAGACGGCGACACTGCTTCATCAGGCAGCGTCGCTTTTTTGTTTTTATCCCTATGAGTGGTCAAAAGTGAACGGTGCGCGGCCCGCCCGGCAGGCGACCGCTGATATCCCTCTCCCTGGCTCGGAATGCCGCTGGGTCAAAGCCATACCGCTCCTGAAATGAGATCGTTTCTTGGCTCATAAGCTGCCCATAGGTTTGCATCAGGGTCAGGGCCTCCACCAGCTGGCCTTGCACCAGGTACTGTTCCATGGCTTCTTGCAACATCGGGTAGTCGGAGTTTTCTTTTTCGCCGCCGAACACCAGCCGTAATTCTTTGCGAACGCGCCAAATAGGATCGTCAAGGGTATCCGGTTGCGCGTCGTCCTGAGAGGCAAGCCAGCGAAGAATCCTAACAGGCCGCTGCCCGAAGCACGGCGGCGAGCGAATGGCGCGGAGCACTGCCTCGCACGCTTCCGAGTATCTTCCGAGCCGCAGATATTGAGCCGCGAGCAGGCTGAGCGCGTCTGTAAATTCGGGAAGCACATCGACGGCAGTTTCCAGCAGAGTCACTGCCGCTTCTACGTCCTGGGACTGGATCTCCCGTTTCGCGGCTTCGAGACAGGCAATCGGAGACTGTGGATCACCAGCGAGGCTTGGTGGCTCCGGCAGGTCCTCCTCGTCCCGTTCCTGCGTTGCGGCAAGGAATGCAGACAGTGTCGAGTACGCGGGCACCAGCCGCGCCTCGTCATGCCACACCTCCGCGATAATAGGTTCCTTCTCCTCGCGACCCAGCGGCCAGTACAGGCCGAACGTGTCCCCCCCAACTGCCGCTCAAAAAACGGTGCGAATCCCAGTGGGGGATAAGGCCGGTCTGACGAGAAACGGCTGTCAAGCGTGATCTGGGAAATGGCGGTGGGAAGTTTCATTGTTTGTTCTCAGGGCCTGCCGTTTCTGAACGACTTTTATCCAGGCAGAGATCGTGAGGGGGAGCCACAGCGCCAGCAAGCCGATCCGAATGGGCAGCGGGGATACTGCCACAAGAAACGCCGTGATGAGGGTGGAAAGCAGGGCGGCGGTGATTTGCTCCCCAAGGGGCAGCGGGGCAACAATTCCAGTTCGTACGGCACGAATCGCCAGACGCCAGAAGGCAATTGCGGTAACGGCCAGCAGACCGACAAACAAAGCCGCGAACCAATCGAACTTCCCGTCCTGGAGGAACGTCGACGCAAACAGAATGGGCATAGCGACGCCGGGAATAGTCGCCAAAACGGCGAACAGAACCAGGGTCCGGGGAGTCCATCCCTGCGCGTTACCTCGGGGGCCGGTGGTCTCGGTTTTCACTGTCTGCATTGTTCTACGAATTTCGGTAGAGGTCCACATCACTCATGCGTCAGGGGACGCTCGCTGATAGTGGTCAAGCGGCGGGCTCCGCGGTCAGGCGATGGAAGATATGGTCGGCGAGTCGATCATAGAACAGAAGATCGTGCGCACCCAGGGAGGAGACCACGGTTCCACCCCACTGGCGCTTGAACTGGGAGAATCCCGCGTACAGATGGTCCGGCTGTCCGAACGGGTCAATTCCCCAAAAATCGTATTCGCTGCAGCCACGGCGGCGCGCCTCGTCGATGGCGGCGAGGTGCATGGCGTAGCAGGGCATGACGTTGCGGTGGTGCGGGGATGAGCCTCCATAAAGATACGTGGCCCGCCGCCCGTAGAAGACGACGAGGCAGGCGGCTAAGACCGTTCCCTGCCACTCGGCAAGAAACAGAGCGGCATGGCGCTTTGGAAAAAGGGTCGCGCCGAGGTTAAGAAAAAAGCCGTACGGTTCGCCGAAGAACTCCTGACGCCGCGAGGTATCGACAAAAAGGTCGTAGAATGCGCGCAGATCCTCCTGC
>JAZKEA010000085.1:4702-8574 GCA_040387315.1 Armatimonadota bacterium
TTCATCTGTGCCAGCAGGTCGTCGTTGCCTGCTGTGATATCCAGCATCAGGGTATGCAGCGGCGCGAGGTCAAGGGGAGCCCGCTGCCAGTTCCGGAGGACGGAGGGCCGCGACGGCGGCAGATGCGGTTCGATCCGCATCCCGACCGCACTGCCCGCCTCCGTCTCGGCGGCACGGAGAATCAGGCGCAGTCCCTGCCGGGTGGTCTCGGTATCGTCCCAGGGGAGTACCGGACCCTCCGGACAGAGAAGCAGGTTCGGCTGACCGGGCGCGGCGGGATAATCCAGCAGAGCCGCCCCGCCGACAAGGGTCTCCTGCCGCAGCAGTCCGTAGCGGAGCGGCGTGTAGCCCTCGGCGCGTTTGAAGGCGGACCAGAACGACGACTGCATAAAGCCCGCCGTCGTTTCCTGCCCGGCGAGGGCGTCCCAGCGGGCATCCCACTCTTCCCCGTCTATTCGGCGCAGGGTCAGGGAATCAGCGCCGCGCGAACGGACAACGGCTTCGACAGCGACCGCGGTCATCGGCTTGCCGTCGCTCCCTTTGACGCCGCCGAGAAGGCGTCGGATGCCGCCCACAAACGGGTCACCTGCGTGTTCAGCGTGGTCTGGGCTTTGTAGGTAGTCGCCACATCCGTGGCGTTCTGAGCGATGTCGGCATTGGTCCGGTTGAGAGCCTCCTGCGCGGTCATCGAGTCGGTGCCGTAGTCCACCTCGTAGCTTGCGCCGTTTGCGCTTGCCAGCATGTTGTACTCCGCGAGATCTTTATCCAGAAGCAGCTTGTCCTGCTGCAAGGTCGTCAGATCGCTTCCCGCCGAGGCGAGGTCGGCGCGGAACTCCTTTTCCAGCTTTTCAAGCACACTCGCCAGGGCGGTGGCGAGGCCGGACGGAGACGCTTCTTTCGTTTTGCCGTCACTGATGGTCCGACCGTCCGTATAAAGGTAGCGACCGGTATTGTCGATAAGGGCAACGCGTCCATTGTTCAGCAGACCCGCGGATGAAAACAGCTCAATGGCATCCGCGGACAGGTCTGCGGGAAGATCCGGTGGCGGGGTCTTTCGAGGAGACGCGCCGACACGGCGGAGTGCGGCATCCAGACGCTTGTTCAGGTCCTCCAAAGCGGTCAGTTCCGCCTGATCCCCTTTGACAGACGAGAAGACGGGCTTGGTCCATCCGACCCATTGAAGCCACTCGCGCCGGGAATCCATCTCTTTTTTCAGACCCTCTTTTTGCCCTTGCAGACGGGTCGTAATGTTCTCGAACAGAAGCGGGTCCGGGTACAGATTGAACAGCGGAGCCGGGCTGCCGACACCGTGGAGCGAGACCGAGCCACCGGAAACGACGAGGAACGCCGTTTCGGACAGCGTGATGATGACATCCCCGTTGTCCATCACCATCATGTCGTCATCGGCGACAAACCGTGCCTGCTGCGTGACCGGCGCGATAGACGTCCCCCCGCTTCCCCCGCTGGAATCGCCCGAGTTGTAGTGGCCCCCGTGGTATCCATAGCCGTGGCCGCCGTAGCCGTAGATATACACAAAGGTGCGAGGCCGATAGGCATTGCCGAAGATATCGGTCGGCTGACCACGCTGGAAGCCGCCGCGATACCCGCTGCCGCTGATCGGCGCGGTGGGACGGGCCGCCGCCACGGAAGGCCCGGCGGGACGGCCAAAGCTTCCACCCGTCGCGCGGCCCTGAGCGGCATAGCCGGAGGGCGTCGACCGTGAGAACGACGATCTGCCGAACGAGTGCCCGCTGCTGCTGAAGCTGCGGGAAACGCTGGCATGTCCGAGGCCAAACGACCCTTTACCGAACACATTATCCGGGGCGACCAGGTTGGCGAGCGTCATAATGACGACGATGATCGCGAACAGGCGCTGCGCCCACAGGTTCCAGTCCGCGAGGTGCGGCGCATTCCCCCGGCTCAAAAAGTCGCGAAGACGGCGCAGTTCGCCGCGAAGCGAGGCGGGAAGCTCTCCTGCTCGGACAAGCAGGGAATCTACCAGTCTTCTCAGGTCGAGCGCCTGCACGGAACCGACAACCTGCTCGGCAAGAGACTCCACCATGATCCGGGTGTGGTAGGGATGCAGAATCGGAATCGAGGAGAGCAGACCATCAAGCCCGGGAAGCTGCAGACCGGCATTCTCGCCCAATTTTTGCTCCCCGCCGGGGTTTAGAAGGAGCGACAGCAGGCACGGTTTGTCGAGTGAGTGTACCGGCACCCGCGCCTCGATCAGCCGGTCGGCATGCGAGAAGGCAGCGGTTTCCCAGACGCTCGCAAGGTCCGCGGCGACGGTCTCCACCGGGCACGTTTGGAGCGACCGGAGGTCGGAGCGGCGCAGCTTGCGGTGTCCGGCGAGCAGGAATGCCCAGGTGCCATACCCCTGGTCACGGAACGACGGCACGCACGCCCGGAACGGCAGGGCATTCAGCCCCCCGGCGCGAACGGTCGCCCGCAGGCACCAGAACGCTTCCGGCGTGGTCTGAGGCGAAACCGCATTGATGCCCGCGACCCCATGGGGTGCGAGGGCATGGGCGACGCGCCCGTACCAGTCCCGAGTCATGACACGCGTGTCCTCGGCGCGGCGGGGTGTCGTGAAGTCGCACAGGATCACATCGTACGGTGTCGAAACGTTCCGCAGAAACTCCCAGGCATCCGCGATATGGATGTGGGCGCGGCTGTCCTCAAACGCCCGCCGGTTCAGGGCGGCGAAGCGCGTCCGCCCGAGTTCAACCACGTCGGCGCTGTAATCGACCAGATCGACATGGGCGACACCGGGAAAGCGCAGGGCCTCCCGCAGCGCGAGCCCGTCCCCGCCCCCGCAGATCAGGACGCGCATGCCGCTTGGCCCCTGGGGACGTTCTCGCTGCGCGAGTGTCAGGGCGGGAAGGGTCAGCAATTCATGGTAAACGGCTTCGTCGGCGGAATCGAACTGCAGGTCACCGTCCGCCCAGAAGGCGAACTCGCCGCCGTCGCGCTCTTCAACAAATAGATTCATCTAATTACGCGCTCCCTTTGATCCCACCCGCGCCCGTATCTGTCCGACCGCAGCACCGATCAGGCCCGCCCCGATGCCGTACAAAACTGAAATACTGAGGATGACAAAAAACACGTTGACTGCCGTCGCAGACTCACTCGTGGAGCCGATATGCCGGTGGAGCCGTATCAGATGAAAGACCGTGTAAAGCGCCATCGCCGTCCCAACCGAGCCGAGAGTGACCCAGAACCGTTCCCGGAACGTTCCGCCGGGCCATTGTCCGAGCGCAAGGGCTCCCGCGCCGGGGATCGCGACGAAGGCGAGAATCGCCCAGACGGGTGTCGTCCACGCGGACATTTCGCGGATGCTCAGAAAAATATACAGCAGCAACGCCACGAAAAACGCGCGCCATGGATAGCGGCGATCACCGGCAGGCGAGTAAGAATAGGTAGTCATAGTGGTTCTGTTCGCGGCTCCAACGGGTTACCCGTCCGAAAGGTGAAGAATGGTAGTACTGCGGATCCCGGCCCCATCTTCGGGGTAGGTGTGGATCGTTTCAATGGTCAGGCAGGTATCGTCACTCTTCCAGCCGACTCGTGTCCAGGCAGGTTCCCCGGTTGGCGAGGGAAAGGGTTCGTGAAGCGTGTCGTGTGGGGAAAAGCCGATTTGAAAGTGATTCAGCTCCGGCGTCAGGGGAACATGATGGAGACGCACCGTTCCAGTGATGCCGTTCTCCTCGAATTCCCTTTCCCAGTCCGCGCCGGGACGCCCAGGAATCGCCCATTCGCGACCCCGGCCCGCCTGCTCCGATCCGCTCGATGCTGCCGGATTCGGCGGCAGGCAGGTCAGGAGTTCGGTGAATTTTCTGCCGTTGGCGAGAGTCACGGTCAGGGCATGA
>JAZKEA010000086.1:0-16151 GCA_040387315.1 Armatimonadota bacterium
CAGGTAATAGGCGAAATTCACAAGAGATCCAAGCCTCACCAGTAGAAAGACGAAGTGTGCAAAGTGGCTTCTGTCCCTTAGATACTTTTATACATTTTTTAGATGTAAATGGACAAAGTGCTCCTGATTTAGAAATGACTGGAATTAATGGTGTTGTGGTGTCCGTGCGACGCCCTAAATATTCCTCAACAATAACACCCATTCTCTATACTTTCTCAGCTACGGATTCAACAAGAAACGCAGATTCATCAGCAGACCTTTTTATTTGACACTCCCACACTACGAGAACGTGCCAACCTGCTTGATGTAACTCTTCTTGTTTGCGTTTATCTCGCATTTCATTACGTTGCAATTTTACTTGCCAATAGTGATTGTTGGTCTTTGGAATATGCCCATCATTGCAGTATGGACACGAATGCCAAAAGCACCCATGAATAAAGACTGCCAAACGACGCCCTAGAAAAGCAATGTCTGGCCTACCGGGTGCTTTCTGCCAGTCAATTCTGTAGCCCCGCACCCCTATACTCCACAGTGCCTTTCGAAGCGTTATTTCCGGCTTAGTGTCGCGTGACTTGTTGCCTTGCATAGACCGCTTGATAGCAGAGGTAGAAGCCGGAGGAGGTGTTGGAAGTGGTGTGTCCCATTTACTGGTGCCGCGTTTCACAGAGGAGTTATATCACTTGAATGTCGCCGTCTGTTAGGTCGAGAGTACCACTGTCAACTTGGATATGGCTGCCCAACAGGTTAAGAAAATCACCATTGAACGGGCTAGTGACTGTCTTCTCTATGGGGAAATCTTGAAGTGCTGCGATGAAGTCTGCATGTGTCATAAACAAGGTACTCGTCACCTGCTCTATAGGTATAGGCATACCTGCTGTCGGTGTTACATTTGTGTTCTCAGAGACCCGGATCAGAGCAACCTCCCAGCCGGGCCAATAAGCCTGTGCATTCGGAAAATTCGTCTTGACATAATCAAACAGGATTTCACCCATTACCAAAGCGAAGGCACCACCGAAATGGCGGGCAAGCACAGATTTCTTGAGTATCTGAGTGAGCTGCCGCTTCCAGGCATTGTCAGGGATGATTCCAGGCGTACTTTTGCCTGATGGAACAATCACCTGCCCGCGCAATTTCACATTCGTCGGAGGTGACTTTTTTTCCCAATCAGACACGTGGTCAGTGATGAAACCGGTGTTACTCGTCTCACCGCCTCCCTGTATCTCCATAATGATCTTACTCGGACCATTTGTATAGTTGATTGCGGGGTTAGCTTGAATGACGTAGTCAAGGTAGAGGCGACGGCCCGGCCCAAGAACAATTCCTGTCTCAGGCCGACATAGTACATCCGCGTCGGGTACGCCCGGTAGAAGGTGGTGAGCGACTGCGTTAAGGAGTTTAAGTTGGTATGGGGATAATGCTCCCATACGGGATGGGAGTAAGCGTTTAGAGCAGACAATAAATGGCTGACCGCTGTAGTAGCGGCTTTGGACTCTTACTGAGCAAACGGGCTTGTACCCCTGTGCTATTTTTGTGCAGGCGACTCCCATAAAGGGACAATTTGGAATGTGACTTGTCGAAGCGGGTGTGATCTGTTCTTGAGGCGGATCAACGTCCGTCCTTTGACCAAGATATTCAGCTATCAAGAGTGGCATAGCTACTGCGTTCCGCAATATCTATGCCTTCTCCTGCTTCAACTGCTATTATCCGTTCAGCTATCCACCGCACAACATGGACGCAAACAGCATTGCCACAGGCTCTTAGTCGACGAGAGTCCAATTCTCCGGGAACCCCTGCAGTGTCTCGTACTCGGAAGCCGTCATACGGCGCACAAACAACATCGGAGCTTCCTCGGCTGTCGAGGGTGTAGGTTTCTCCGTCGTTTCGCCATCCTTTTGCTTGCGGCCCCGCTTCGGGCTTTCGTCCAATGGTGGCATGCTGGATAGCAAAGAGGTCTGCTTCCTGAAAGCTGCTTCTAGTGAACTCGGAAGTGGTGTTGACCGGGATTTTGACCGCTCCAGCCATTGTTCCAAGTACCTTGTTGTCAAAAAGCACTCTAGCGGCGCCGTCGTTTTGATAACTTGCGACAATGAACACTCTTCGACGACGCTGGGGTGTTCCGAAATGTTTTGCGTCCAGAACTCGCCATGCCACGAAATACCCGAGACCATCCAATGTTTCGAGGACATACTTGAAATCGGCCCCGCCGGCGCTATTAAGCAGCCCTGGAACGTTTTCGAGAATAAGCCACTTTGGTCTGAAATGTGCTTGTCCAGCCAATCCGGCAAACTGGTTGAAGAGTCCACTTCGCGCTCCCTCTAAGCCTTTACGCTTACCCTGGTTTGCCAGGGATAGATCTTGACACGGAAATCCACCACACCACACTTCGGCATCAGGAACATCTGACGCCTCCAATTTAGCAATATCTGTCGAAAGAGCGACGTTTGGCCAATGCTTTTTCAGAACTTTTTGGCAAAATGCATCCCGTTCACATTGAAACACCACCCGGCATTCAACTTGGTCAGAAGTTTCTCCCGCCTGCTCGAAGGCTAGATCAAAGCCTCCGATACCGGTAAAAAATGAAGCGATTCGTAATTTTTTCTGGTTCATAGAGTGACTCAATTGTACCAAGTTAGGTCCAACCCGTCCAATGTTAAAAGTTCAGAATAGTAGCACATATTGTGGAGAGATTTTATCTGCCGTCTACATGTTGACTAGTCGAGTCTTGAGAACGCAATAAGTTTACTTTTGTGTTCGATGCAGAAAAACCGTCGTGTGCCTTTACCAGCCCAACCGTTCATTAGCCTCCTCGCCGATAATGAATACCATCTGGTCGTAGCTGATGCCGTGCTTTCTGCACACTCGCTTGTGGTACCGTTCCTCCAAGTCGCCCATTAGCTTGATCTTCTTAGAAATGATGGTTCGGGCACGCTCACTTACTTCGTCAGGTTCAGGATATTTGGTATCAGCTTCTCTTTCTGCCCGTTCCTCACCTTTCTCTAATTCCTGAGCTATTTCGTGACGTTGCGCTTTGGTGAAACGTCGTTTGACGGATGCTTCGGCCTTATCACTACCGAACAACGGTCTATATTTAGGTTTCTGCGCGTTCTTCTGAGCCGGGGCTTCTAGCTTTTTGATATCTAGCTTTTCTTGCGCAGCTATGGCATCGTTGAGTTTAGGGTCGAACACGCGCCGTCGAACACGGGGGTAGCCGTATCTGTACTGATAGCTGGTGCGGGGACTGGTGGACCAGCTCCAAAGCGGTATAGACACATTACCCCCGCAAAGAATGCCAACATAGCCCCATAAGCCACTGCTGGATGTACGTTTCTGTCTTTCATGCTATTGAGTCTCCATCTTCTATTATGTATTAATAACGGGAAAGTGTATAAGAGGAACACAAGCCTACCATGGGCGCGTGCAGAAAAGCGTATACTCGCCCGAGCAGTTGATTTTGCAAGAGTATCTCAGAAAGATCCGCCAAGATGCAGGTTTGACACAGGCAGAACTTGCAGAGCGATTGGGCAAGCCGCAGCCTTTTGTCAGCCGGTATGAAGTAGGCGAAAAGATGCTTGATCTTCCCGAACTGCGCCAAGTTTGCCATGCACTTGGCATTTCGATGGTTGAGTTTATTCAGAGGTACGAACGTGCTCTTACCGAAAAGGGCATGTAACCAATCCTGACAAGCATTGCGTTTGCCAGTGAATGACAAATTACAAGGCACGGGGGAGAGGATATAGCCAGTGGTATTCATCAATCTTTATCCCTCTCCAAGCGTTTGATAACCTCCATTGCCCCCTTTCTATAGACACAGATGCAGACTAAATCTCCGTTTGCATCCCATACGCCCCAGAATCTGCTACAACGATACTTCGCGACTGTGTATCCGATCTTCGGAACATCATATGACCCTACTTCTTTCAATACGTGCTTTTTGTTTTGCGATTGTTGCAATCAGAACGCCTAATTCCTTTAGCTAATACAAACACAAGCAAGGCTCGCTGAAGAATCAACGAACCCTGTCATGATCATCCTACGGCTGCCGCATCCGTGGCGAGCGCCCCATCTTGTACCGGCCTGACGAAATCAGGTGGACAATTTCGAGGATTAAAAAGTTGGAACGGTTATCTTCACGGATGCCCTTGTGGATTCTTCGGAGATACGATGAAAGCCTGCTCGTGCTCCCAGGGAACGGTCAGCAAGTACCTGCAGAAGATCAGCGGTCCGCTCCTGGATCGAATCGATCTGCATATAGAAGTTCCTCGCCTGAAACACGATGAGCTGACTTCGCCGCCTGCCGGGGAGTCCAGCGCGGCGATTCGCGCCCGAGTGGAAGCCGCCCGCAACCGTCAGCGAGAACGGTTCGCGGAGGAGGCGCGCCTTGGCTTGGACCGGCAAGTACTGAGCGAGAAAGGCATTGTCTCCGGCAGCGGCGGCGAATCGGTTTCCAGCGTTTACTGCAACGCCCATATGGGAGCACGGCAGATTCTGCGCTACTGCCAGGTCACCGGCGATGCCAAGATGCTTCTATCCGCCGCGATTACCCAGATGAACCTTTCCGCCCGCGCCTACGACCGCATCCTCAAAGTCGCCCGTACTATCGCCGATCTGTCGGGTGAGGAGAACATCGGCATCGCCCATATCGCCGAAGCCGTCCAATACCGAGCCCTCGATAGGAAACTGTGGGGATAGTGTCGAAAAGCTCGTAGTCAAGCCTATCGAGTCAGAAATGAGAAGGAGTATGCCCCGGCGTCATCGGCGCCGGGGCATACTCTTTACCGGTCTTTCGCCAACAGATAAAACCACCACTTTGTTCCTGTGAACCTCCAGCATTTATAAAGGACTGGTATTTTTACGGATAACCACGACGCAGACCACTGCGCATAATCTAGTTGTCTCGGATAGTTGAGTGCTGATTTAACAACAACAGAATACACGCAAGCGACAGTTACCACCTAGGTCCTGTTCTGTTGTTCGAGGAGGTGTTAGTCCTGGTCCAGTTGTTAGGATCAGTCATGGAATTGCCTGGCACAATCGGCGTTGCAATCATTCTGGTAAATTCCGGTGTCTGCCTTGCCTATGCGGGAAACAACACCGTTGGTGGTTTTTCCCAATCGGCAAATGAGACAACGGGAATTCTACGCTCGAAAATGCGGTTGGTGGGGCCAATGGCCAACCGGACACCTGTGGAGTCTGACGAGCTCGAAGATGTCGTCCTCACCTATCGAAAGCAGTACCATATGCTGCGCCTGCTCAGGGTCGAAGGTGAAGAGGTATTTTTATACGTTGTGCTGGAACGCCCCTATGCGAATCTAGCAATGGCACGACATAAAGTTTGCGAGTTCGAGAAACAACTCTTCACAGATCCGGTCCGGGTTCGACTGATGCACATGCGACTGCAAAAGGAAAACAGGGCTATGGAACAGAAGAACAACCGCTCTCTCGAAGAAGCAAGAAATGCCAGTTCGGGAGACTCGGAAGATGAGCTTCCCGCCTACTTGTGCGAAGACTCCGTTCGACGCATGTTGGGATTGTCTTCAGCTAACGCGAATTAGCGAATTATAATTTCGAGGAGAACTCATCACACAACACCACGGATACCTATCCTGGTTTTATATTAAGTGCTGAATCATACAGTACCGTACTAACCGGTTAGTGAGACCCACTTACCGTTGAACGAATTCCTCCCTCCACGGAGGATACGACAGACCTGAAAGATGGTCACCCCAGAAAAGGAATAGTAATGGCTAACTTAAACAATTCTCTCGCTTCGGCGATGCAGCTTTCCGGTGCGATTGGTGTGGCGATTGTCGATATCGAAAGCGGTATGACACTAGCGCAGGCCGGTGGTGGTGATCACCTGAACCTGGATGTAGCCGCCGCAGGCAACACGGAAGTGATGCGGGCGAAGATGCGAACGATGAGTGATCTGGACCTGCAGGACGAGATCGAGGATGTTCTGATTACCCTTGGTAAGCAGTACCATATCATCCGCCCTGTCCGAACCAAAGGCGGTGCCGGTCTTTTCCTCTACGTCGCTCTTGACAAGAGCAAAGCGAACCTTGCGATGGCTCGCCACAAGGTCGCAGAGATCGAGAAGACTCTGACTCTGTAAATCGCATCGGCTATCAGGATATCCATCCTCGATACTTATGACGCGAAATAATAGCCCACTGTCCGATTTGGATGGTGGGCTTTTCTGTTTGCCTTGATACGGGGTTGCTATTACGTGCGTAATGCAACAACTATGGTCTTCTGAACTCCTTCCATAACACACTTTCTTCCAAAGGAAAGCACTTGCTCGGCGGTAACATGTCGCATTATTAAATAGTATTAATACTATTTAATCTCAATTAACACTAATATCATTAATTAGTGCCGCTTTATGCCTTTGTAAATCTCAGGCATTCAGTGTGTTTCACTCTAAAGGCTAAGACAGTTTTCAGCCATATAAAACAGGGGGCTTAGGGTCGCACTCTTTGCAGGCACAGCCTGCTGCCGCTGTCCACTATGTCAGGCTACATCAGACATAGCGGGCTTAACAGCCCCAAAATCGAGAGAGCAGAGATAAGCAATGATAACGGGACGGCGACAGATTTTAGCGGGAATGCTGGGGGCACTAGTGGCGGGGGTTCTGACCGATTTGCCCGCGAGAAGTCAGACCAGTACGGTAGTGCTGCAGCTGGACTTTGGAGGGACGACTCCGCCGCCAGCGACGGGCTATCGGCGGGTGCTGACCACTGATTTGAT
Source organism: Armatimonadota bacterium (assembly GCA_040387315.1). Classification (GTDB taxonomy): domain Bacteria; phylum Armatimonadota; class Armatimonadia; order Armatimonadales; family Armatimonadaceae; genus JACMJB01. Next base: position 6,748 of record JAZKEA010000086.1, read on the forward strand.
CGGCACGATGAACGCCGCACGGCCCTGGGGATGGGTGACCAACACGGGACTGGCATCCCGAAACCGTAACCCCACGGCGACACCGACCTCTCCGATACCGCCTCTGCTCCGAGATTTTATTTTTGCCTCGTCCACACCCGCGCCGGTTCCCCCGGCGACGACTCCCGCCGCATCGACCGCGCCGCGTGTTTTCCGTATCGGGTTCCTGAATCCCGGACGCTACCGACTCGCAATCTTTACCGGTGATAACAACTTCGGGGACCACACGACACGGATCGTGGTGCCGGGAGTCGAAGGCTCGAACGGAAACCTGGTACTGGAACCGGATACCGCCCAGTACGCCACACTGACCGCTACGGTAGTGGTGCCGACCGGGAGCAGCACGATAAACATCACGTTTGACACGCCAGAAAAAAGCTGGGTGATAAACAGCATTGTTCTGGAGTCGGTGACAGATGCGGAGCCTATCCGCGTCACAGCAGTGCCGGTTCCCACCAGTCTGTGGCCTGCCGCTCCGGTAGACCCGACCGCACCTATGCTCGCCGGACACCGGACACGTGTCGCCGACTATCTGAACTCAGGTCAAACTGTAACGGCGACCGGCTTGACACGCGATCACTACCTTGCGCTGATCGCTGGTGAGATAGATTTCTGGAAGAACTATCAGAACACGACGACCGGTGCGATCATCGATCCTTATCGCAACGTCGAGTTCCAGTACAGCACCCCAGCCTACGCACATGCCTCTTCCGCCTTGGTCGCTTATGCCGGACGCACGGATCTTTTGGAAACAGCCGCGCTTGCGCTGGACTGGTCTGCGAGAACCCTTTCCACCCGCAAAGCTGCCAGCGGACACGAAGACTTCTTTGCCCCGATGATCGCCCACGCCATTCGTCTGCTCAAGCCATTCGTGCCTGCTGAGCGCTCAGCGGCCTGGGAGTACTACATCTGGTCTTTTGAGCCGTTTATCACGTACCGTTACGCTCCCGGCGTCAACAACTGGAATGTTGTGGCGGCCTGCGGTGAGGCGATGTTCCAGACAATGGGCCTGAGGGATGCCAGTCATACCTATGTCGTGGCGAGCTTCGCCAAGCAGGGTGATAACTTCGACTCCACACTCGGACTGTATCTGGAAGAGGCGATGCCGTATGACCAGTTCCCGCGCCTCTGGGTCAGTGATCTTCTGGGACGCGGTTACAGTGGGCCGTATGCCCAGGAACTTAACGAGACCCTGCGACGAGGCTCAATTACCAGTCTGTTTATGCAGTCGCCCACGGGAGAGCTGCCGTCCGGGGGACGCTCCGCTCATCACCAGTGGAACGAGGCCGAGCAGTGTGTGATCTACGAAGTCTACGCGGCTCACGCCCTTGCAAATAGCGACGCGGAACTCGCGGCGTACTTCAAGCGGGCCGCTCACCTTGCCCTGCAGTCGATGCAGCGCTGGGTGCGCCCATCCGGCGAGATGCAGATTGTCAAGAATTGGATAGACCCCTCCCAGAACTTCGCCTACGAGACATATTCAGCTCACTCGCAATACAATCTGCTACCGATGTCGATGCTGGCAATTGCCTATGAGCACGCCGCGAGCACGGAAAACGTGGCGGAACTGCCCGCGCCCACGGATATAGGCGGGTATGTCATTCAGACCACAAGACTGGACAAAGTTTTCGCAAATGCGAGCGGGTCTTATGTCGAAATCGAGACTGCAGGGGATCACCATTACGATGGGACGGGGCTTATTCGTGTTCATTTCACCGAACACTCGCCTCAGATCGGCAGCGATTCCGTGCTCTCGGCGCCCTCGTATGTCATTCCCAGCGGCAGCGCGGCCCCGATCACGACAGGTATCGGGGTATCGTGGCTTGGCGCGGATAATGTCTGGCGGCACCAGGGCGAGCTGACGCCCGCGCAGATCACCGGTATTACCGTGACACCGACTGAGACCACAGCTGGCAGGGTACAGTTCAGTGTCACCTATAACGGGAGCTTCGGTGGCGGCGTCGGCAGTATCGTGGAGCAGTATGAGCTGACGACCAACACCGTCCAGGTAACCACGACCCTGCCGGGCTTTACCGGTGCGGTACGCCGTGTCGTCCCACTACTCTCCGATGACGGCAAGGTGAAGTGCAAGATCCAGGCAACCGGCCAGGTAATCAAGCTTGCCCAGCCGGGAGCCGACTGGGGTGGAAAGTTCACCTATCGGATGCTCGGCGCATCGACAGTCACGGTCCCAACAGCCCAGTACGCAAACCACAACGGATGGGCGCGTCTCGCGACCGGCGAGTACGCCGCGGGAGCCGGGCAGACGGGTGTCACGCTGCGAATCGAGGCGCAGCCTAACCCCAATACGCCTGTCGTGCTGGTGTAGGCGGTTCGGCAAGATTGTTACTTCCCTTTCTCCGGACAGTACGAAGATATTGTCCGGGGATAAGGGCAGTAGGTAAGATATCTCGTGCGCAAAAACAGTGGTAAGATTATGTCTGTACGCTCCAGTTACCGTACTCCCTCAAGGCTTCGTTGAAGAGGAATTCGCAGGTCAGAGACTGCCCTGTTTGATACACTCGGTTGTTTCGAGCGCGGCATCTGACCCAATTCCATCCCCTATGAGGACTGTATGAAAAATCCTACAAAAGTTCAGCTTACGCGCTACGGTATTCTGGCTCTGGCCGGCCTGAGCTGTGAATCCGCGAAGGCGGGCGTTATCACCAGCAGCAGCCAGGGCTTTGTCCCATTCACCATCGGAACTGGCCAGTCAGGGTCCGTAGATTTTGGTAACGGCGTAGGTTCTGTTTTCAAGTTTGCTGGCGTACTCAGCTCTTTCGGTTTCTCCAGTGCGTCGTTCGTGATTCAGAAAGGTCCGGCGGGCCTGAACCAGCAGATTTTAGCGCTTGATCAAACTCTGGCGGGTAATGACCCGCGTCGTCTTGCCGCAAACTACATTATCTCTGCGGGCCCAGCGAATCGCCCCTGGGTTAACGCCGGAAACAACACCGAAAACGATATTGCCGGGGTCGGCGGCGGCAGATGGAATGGCGCAGGAACCGTCACGGGGTTTTTAGGTATACGGTTCCAGTCTCCCACGCTGACAACGGGATTCCACTACGGCTATTTTGATGTTGCGTATGACAACAGACCCACCTCCGATAACGGAAAGCTCACGATTCGCGGTTGGGCCTACGAAACAATTGCGGGTCAGGCCATCACAACCCCATCGGCCGCGACCGCAGCCCCAGAACCCTCTTCGCTGATGCTGGCGGGACTCGGTATGCTCTCCTGCGGCGCTGCCGGTCTGCGCACCCTTCGGGCGCAGAAGAAAGCCAACATTTCTCCCGCCTCGCTCGATGCCTGATAACAAGCCGCAAGTACCGAAAGTCCTGCTGATCGGATGGGATGCCGCCGACTGGCGGGTGATCGACCCCCTGCTGGAGGCGGGCAAGATGCCGAATCTCGCCCGCTTTCTCCAGCAGGGAGTCCGGGGCAATATAGCCACCCTTCATCCCCCGCTCAGCCCCATGCTTTGGACCTCTATCGCGACGGGTAAGCGGGCCTACAAGCACGGTATTTATGGGTTTACCGAGCCGACCCCAGATGGACGCGGCGTGCGCCCCATTACCAACCTGGCGCGCACGACTAAGGCGGTCTGGAACATCCTGCATCAGGCGGGAAAGACCTCCAACATCGTGGGATGGTGGCCCTCCCATCCCGCCGAACCTGTTCGTGGCGTCATGGTCAGCAATCATTATCAGCAGGCTGTCGGCCCGCTTGATCAGCCCTGGCCGATGCCGGAAGGCACAGTACACCCCGAGAATTTGGCGGTCCCCCTTTCCGAATTCCGTCTTCATCCCGCCGAACTCGACCATAGCCATATTGGGGCGTTCGTGCCTCGCTTTGCCGAAGTCGATCAGGAGAAGGATAATCGTCTGGAGGCGCTGGCGCGTACGATTGCCGAGGTAACCAGCATCCATGGGGCAGCCACAGCCCTGATGCAGCTGGAGCCATGGGATTTCATGGCGGTGTACTACGATGGCATCGACCATTTCGGACATGGATTTATGCGCTACCATCCCCCCCAGCAGGCGGGGATAGACGATCAGGATTTTGCGCTTTACAGCGGCGTGATCGAGGCCGCGTACCGCTACCATGACATGATGCTCGGCGCTCTGCTCGCACTTGCGGGCGAAGATACAACTGTCATTCTCATGAGCGACCATGGTTTCCACCCGGACCACAACCGCCCATCGCAGATTCCTCTGGAGCCCGCCGGTCCAGCGGTCGAGCATCGTCATTACGGCATTCTCGCGATGAAGGGACCGACAATCCGACAGAATGAGCGAATATTCGGATCAAGCGTGCTGGATATCTGCCCGACGATTCTGCACCTTTTCGGACTTCCGGTCGGCGGTGACATGGACGGCAAGGTACTGGCAACCGCCTTTAAGGCGCTGCAAAAGTTCATAACAGTGCCCTCGTGGGAGGACATACCCGGAGATGCGGGACGTCATCCCGCCGAGCGTGAACTGGACCCGATTGCCGCCACCGAGACGATGCGCCATCTGATTGATCTTGGTTATATCGAACCGCTCGGGGATGATGCTGAAAAGAGTGTTCAGCAGACAGTTCGTGAGCTTCGCTATAACCTGGCCCAGTCGTATATGGGCGGTCTCCGGTTTGCCGCCGCCGCCGAGATTCTTCAGGAACTCTGGGAGGCATGGCCAGAAGAGAAGCGTATGGGTGTTGCGCTTACCATTTGTCTTGCATCAATGGGAAAAGCGTCTCGACGTCGAGTCGTTCTGGAGCAGTTGGAGGCACGTATAAATGCCGCCGCCCAATCCGCGGCGGCGGCTCTGGAATCGTATCGTGAACCGGACGGCGGTATCTCGATGGGTAATTTGAGCGACGGGGAACAGTACGAAGTACGCCGCCTTTACGCTCTGAGCCTGCCGGATGTTGGTCAGATCAGTTATCTGTGGGCGCTTCAACATTTAATGGAGGGGCGCACCCGAGAGGCGGTTACCGCACTGGAACGGGGCGAGAAAGCGATGTCGCTCTCCCCGGACCTGCAGGTTCGGCTTGGTTACGGACTTTTGCGTTTGGGCGAGCGGGAGCGCGCGGAAGCCTGCTTCCGATCGGCTCTGGAAAGAGACCCGGAGGAGGTCGAGGCGCATCTGGGACTGGCGGAAACGCGAGGCGCTTTTTACGACTTCTATGGAATGCTGGAAAATGCCCTGCACGCGACCGAACTGATCTTTTACAATCCACGCGGTCACTCCCTGATTGGCACAGCGCTTTTGAGGCTGAAACAATACGATGCTGCCGAGCAGGCCTTTGAGCTTGCGCTGCATCAAAACCCATCTCAGCGTGCCGCACGAAAAGGACTGACTGCTCTCTATAAGGATCTGCGTCCGGACCCGCGCAAGCTGAGCGCCCATCAGCAGCGCATCAGCCGTCTTCGCGTCCTGGCGCGACCTGCACCGGCGAAATCGGACCAACCCTCTCCGCCCCCGAGTGGGACAAACATTCCGCAGGCGCACAGGGACTTTCCGTCCTCGGTTTCCCCCGGGAAATTAATTACTATTGTTTCGGGCCTGCCGCGCAGCGGAACCTCAATGATGATGCAAATTCTCGTAAAAGGGGGAATGGCCCCCTATTCAGATGGTCAGCGCGCTCCCGACATCGATAACCCGAACGGCTATTTCGAGCACGAACAGGCAGCCCGCCTCGCCTCAAATGCCCTCTGGCTGCCGGAAGCGAGGGGCAAAGTCGTAAAAATTGTCGCGCCGCTACTGCCACGGCTTCCGAACACCGAGTACTATAGAATCGTTTTGATGCACCGTGACCTGCAGGAGGTAATCGCGAGCCAGCGGGCAATGCTTCTGCGTCTTGGCAGACCAGGTGGTGCGCTGGACGAAAAATCCCTTGCCGCTTCGCTGACACAGCAAATGGAGGAGGTAGAGCGCTGGTGTTCCCGTCAGGAACATGTGCAGGTGCTATCCCTCAATTACCGCGATGTCCTCGACCGGCCCGAACAAGCCTGCCAACACCTGTCGGACTTTTTGGGAAAGCCGTTTGATCTTACTGGGATGCAAAGCGCTATCAATCCCACGCTCTATCGACAGCGCCGGTAGCCCGGCTTCCCGTCCGAAAGTGACACTACCTCTGACACCCCAGTGGCTTTCCGGCTTTATGCTCACTATAGTGACGCCGGCCCCAGACGCGCCTGACTTTTTGTAATCTCCAGAAGGTCCTTGGTGTGTCAGAGAATAAAAACCCCCGATTGGATTGTCGTATTGGTGGTCGAATGCGTTTGTCCCCTATCGCGAACTCACCTTGTTTTTCTCGCGATGGCCGCACGCACGCACAACTCACTCTAAATTTCTCTCTGTCATATGCCAAATAAAGCAAGGGGGCATGCTGCTGTACTTAGTTCTCGATGAAAAGACAGTGGAATACCGCTTTCGCTTTATGGCATAAGTTTTTGGTGCCGCTTTCGAGGGTGGCAGGTAAAAATCGTTGAACGGCAAGCCTTAACGGTCAACAGATAAAAGAGCAGGACGAGTAATGATAACAGGACGACGGACGGTTTTAGCGGGGATGCTCGGGGTTATAGTGGGTGGCGTACTGCCGGCCCTGCCCGCGAGAAGCGCAGGCGAGACGGTGCTGCTGCGGCTGGACTTTGGGGGAACGACTCCGGTTCCGGCATCAGGATATAGCCGGGTCTTGACCAACCAGGCCGCCAGTACGATTAGTGCCGCGCGCCCCTGGGGATGGAACCTGACGACGGGGATGGGTGCGCGAAACCGCAACACAAACAACCCGCTGCCGGCTTCACCCATCGCTGAACTGTATCGAGACTTCATCTTTGGCCCGACGGGAGCCGGTTTCTCACCGCCGCATCCTCGCACGCTCACCATCGGTTTTCTGACGCCCGGACGCTATCGGCTGACATTCCTTACCGGAGACCATTTCTTCGGGGACCATACGACGCGTATCGTCACCGAACCGGCAATGGAGAATCTAACCACGGCTCCGTCGGCTGCCCCCGCGACCGCCCACTACGCCACGGTAACGGCTACCGTGGTCGTCCCGGTCGGAAGCAGTACGATAAAGATCACCTTTGACACAGTGACCGGAAGAACCTGGGTTATCAATAGTCTGGTTCTGGAATCCGTACAGAATGCAGAAGTGCCCCGGATAACCATCGCTAACATTCCCCTTGCGACAAGCACATGGACCACGCCTTTAGAAGATCCAACCGTCGCCCTTCTTGCCGGACACCGAGTCCGAACGGCGAGTTTCACGTCAGAATCCTTCACTCCGACAGAACTGAAACGTGAGGATTATCTGTCCCTCATCGCAGGGCAGGTAGACTTCTGGAAGAATCTGCAGAACCCGACGACAGGGGCGATTATCGATCCTGACCGCAATGTGGAGTTCCAGTACAGCACGCCTGCCTATGCGCATGCCGCAGCGACGCTGGTGGCCTATGCCGGTCGCACCGATCTGCTGGAGACGGCAGCATTGGCGCTCGACTGGTCCGCAAGAACTCTCTCCACCCGCAGAGCCGCAAGCGGGCATGAAGACTTCTTCACCCCGATGGTCGCCCACTCCATCCGTCTGCTCAAGCCGTTTGTGTCTCCCGAACGCTCCGCGCAATGGGAGTATTACGCCTGGTTCTTTGAACCCTATATTATCTATCGGTACGGAGCGGGAGTCAATAACTGGAATGTTGTGGCAGCCTGCGGCGAGGCGCTGCTCCAGAAAATGGGGATCCGCGACGCCAGCCACACGTTTGTTGAGGAGAGCTTCGCCAAGCAGGGTGATAACTTCGATTCGACACTCGGTCTTTATCTGGAAGAGGCAATGGCTTATGATCATTTCCCCCGTCTTTGGATAGCCGATCTTCTGGCGAATGGCTACAACGGTGCCTACAGCCCACAGCTCGACGAAGCGGCGATGCGCGGATCACTTACCAGTCTGTTTATGCAGTCACCGTCCGGCGAACTGCCATCCGGGGGCCGTTCGGCACATCACCAGTGGAACGAGGCGGCGGAGTGTGTGACTTTCGAGGTCTACGCTGCCCGCGCCCTTGCAGATGGAGACTCGCAGCTTGCCGGGTACTTCAAGCGGGCAGCGCACCTTGCGCTGGGTTCGATGTGGCGCTGGGTGCGACCAAACGGTGAAATGCAGATTGTCAAGAACTGGGTCGAGCCGTCGGCTCAGCACGGCTATGAGACGTACTCGGCTCAGTCCCAGTACAGCCTGCTCCCGATGTCCATGCTTTCCATGGCCTATGAGCATGCGGCAGCGACGGAAGGGGTGGCGGAGCTTCCAGCCCCGGCGGATACGGGCGGTTTCGTGCTCCAGGTCGCGAAGCTGGACAAAGTGTTTGCAAACGCGGGCGGCTCCTATGTCGAGATCGAGACGAAGGCGGACCGCAAGTACGATGCAACCGGGCTTATCCGTGTCCATTTTGCGGGACATCAGCCGCAGCTTGGCCCCAGCGACTCCCTGCTGTCGGCGCCCGCCTATGTTGTCCCCAGCGGCAGCGCCGTTCCGATCACGACCGGTATCGGCGTCTCCTGGCAGGATGCAGACGGCAATTGGCTGCACCAGGGAGAGCTGACAGCGACTCAGGTCGAGAGCGTCAGCATCCTGACGACCGAAACAGCCGCGGAAAAAGTCGCGTTCTCGGTACGGTACGAGGGGAATCTCGGAGGAGGCGTGACCGCCATCGAGGATCAATTCGTGCTGACACCAGGCGACATCCGTCTAACCACCGTTCTGTTTGGTTCCACGGGACCGATCCGCCGGGCGATTCCGCTTCTCGCGGATGATGGACGGACAAAGAGCGAAATCAATGTCGTTGCCAACAAGCACATCCAGGTCTCGCAGAAGGACGGCGACAAGAACTACCGTCAGTCGTTCCGCGTCGACGATGCGACAACGGTAACCGTCGGCGAGGAACTGTATCCGAACCATAACGGATGGGCACGTCTTGCGATTGCCGAGTATGTGCCTGAGGTGGATGAGTCAGAGTCAGAACTCCCGGAGGGTGCACAGGCCGCGCATAAGAAGCACAAAAAGAAGGGCAAGCATAACACGGAGGGTATAACTCTGCGGATCAAGCCACAAGGCGACGATTTGACAGTTTTGCCCGCTTAACGCCCGAACACAAATAGATTCATTTGAAGGAGAAGGTACGACCATTCGTACCTTCTCCTTTTCGTTTACACGTTTTCCAATTTGTCAGAATGTGGTAAACCTGTCATACTCTGTCCGAAAAATCCCCGGCAAATCCTGCGGACCCTTTAAGGTCTTTTTGCGGGCTATTAGCGTAAAGGCAGCCAGACGTGACATCCACTGACGTAACACTCCCCACGCCACCTCTTCCTGACGACACTCCT
>JAZKEA010000086.1:16161-22042 GCA_040387315.1 Armatimonadota bacterium
CTCGGGCTGGAGATCGCGGCGCGGCGGCTGGGCGTGCCGCTGGCGGAGTGCGAGTACGTCGGCGACCATTGGAAGGACATGCGCGCGGCGGAACAGGCGGGGATCCCCGGCATCCTGCTGCGACTGCTGGGAATCCACCTGGAGCCTACCATCGCCGCGGTAGCCTTTGGCTTCGCCGTGGTCGGGGCCGCGTTTCTGCTGTCATGGGGCGCGGAAGTAGCTCAGCGTGACATCTCCCAGGCCCTTGCGCTGACCATTCTGGCCTTGATAGCGGTACTGCCGGAATACGCGGTGGATGCCTACCTTGCCTGGAGAGCGGCAAGTGATCCCGAGCACTACGGCCCTCTGGCGCTGGCGAATATGACCGGCGCCAACCGGCTCCTAATTGGGGTCGCGTGGCCTCTGGTCGTTTTTTTGTATTGCTGGCGCTCTCGGAAAACAGGAAAGCCGATAAATGAAATCACTATCGGGAAGGAGCAGGGAGTCGAGGTAGCCTATCTTGCGCTGGCTACTCTGTATTCGTTCATTATTCCGATTAAAGGAACGCTTTCCCTTGTTGATCTCGCGGTCCTCCTCACCATTTTTGGTCTTTATGTTCGCCGCGTCCTGAAGGCGGAACACAATGAGGAACCAGATCTTATCGGTCCGGCCAAAATGCTGGGAGACCTGCCGACCAAAGCGCGCCGCTGGACCGTGGTGGCGCTCTTCGTTGTCGCCGCGGGCGTTATCTTCCTCGTGGCGGAACCGTTCGCAGAATCGCTGATAGAAGCAGGTGTTGCGCTTGGACTTCCGGAGCGAACCCTAGTCCAATGGCTCGCGCCTCTGGCCTCCGAAGCGCCTGAGTTTATCATCACTGGTATGTTCGCCTGGCGTCTCTTAGGGACCGCAAGCCTGGGGACGCTTGTCTCAAGCAAGGTCAACCAGTGGACCCTGCTGGTTTCGACGATTCCTCTTGTCTTCAACATCGCTACCTGGCGACTGGGAAAGCCCGTGCCTGCCGTGCTTCCGCTCGACGCTTTTCAGCGCGAAGATTTGCTGCTGACCTCGGCGCAGTCCCTGTTTGCTGTCGCTCTGCTGCTGGACCTGCGCCTGTCGTGGCAGAACGGCGTTGCCCTGCTCAGTCTGTTTCTCTTTCAGGCATTCCTACCGGACACGCACCGCTGGGTGACAATCATCTATCTGGTGCTGGCGGCATTCTTCCTGGTGCGACATTTCCCCCATATTCGTGCTATCGTGCACGTTCTGATGGGCGGACACTATCAGGAGCCCCCGGCAAAGGACGACTGAGCGGAAGGAGACATTCCTTTGACGAAAGAATACGCCCTGCTCCTGTCTCTGGCGGGAATAGCGGGCGCGGCTGCCCTCGGAATCGGCTTCTCGACTGGCTTCTTTCATCCGGAACCGCTTTCTCCCGATGGAACGGTAAAGCGTGATCCGGGGTCGATTGTCGCATCCGCGACTCCGAAAGATGCCCCGAGCCTTGTGGCACGGGCGCAAGAGTACATGGCGCTGGGAGAATATTCCAAAGCAATTGTTTTTTTGCAGGCGACTACCCGGCTGACTCCGAGTGACTACACTGCACACAAACTGCTGGCGGTCGCCGCGTTCGAGGAAAAGGACATGGTCCTGGCCGCCAATGCGTGTGAGGCTGCGATGCGGCTTGAGCCAAAGGATATCGATGCCCGGCTTGGACTGGCGAAAGCCCTTTTCGCCCTGAACCGGCTTCCGGATGCTGCCGCGGTGTGCCGTGCGATCCTGGCCCTGCCTTCCGGCTCGGCGGCACAGCGCGAGGCCGCCCAAATGATACTGGAGCGTATTCCCCCCGCCGCTCAGAACCGAGAGCCGGAAGTGACATTCCCTATTATCGCGGCTGGCTGAGCTTTTTGTCCTTGAGGAAATCGGAGCGATATTTCATCGCCGTGATGATCTCTCGTTCGTGACGGGCCAGGTCCGTCAGTTTTTTCCCTTTGTGCGCCTGAAGTACCTGAGCGGCGACTTCGGTAAGCATTCGGATGTTGCCGACGTTGACTTTGCGATCCAGCAGAGTCGCCAGACCTGCTTCGCTCTTGATAAAGTCACTAACTATGCCCGATATAACGGCACCATTTGGAAGACTGATCTGTATCCGGTCAGCGGCGGGCCAATAACTGGCACGAGCCGTTCGGATCTGCGCGACGCGGAAAGCCTCGCTCTTTCTTCCGGCTCGCTGAAACACAGCGGTGAGACGCTTGTCCTCAATCACCCGCATCACCGCGTCGGTTCCCACCAGTTCCGCGCCGGTCGCCGGGTCCACCACGGTAAGAGTGCCGTCACTGGGCTGAATATCCATTCCAAGACGGTGAAAGTCGTTTTGGAACTCCTGTGGTTCGCTGGCTTTTTCATCCGCCATCACCCGTGCCAGATCCTCGCGTCCGGTTGCAAGCGTAATAAACTGGATGAAGCCGACAGAAACATAGCCGGTGTCATAGGTGTTTACGGTCTCGAAGCCCCCCTCCAGGCCGGAAACGGCAGTAAAGATCCGCTGTTCGCCTGGGGTGAATCCGGCCTTCCGGAAGAGATCCGCGAGTTCACGATCCGAAAAGTTTTCCAGCTTCTTTCCATAGGCCACGGTTCCCCGAGGAAAGCGGTAGTAGGCGTACCGGTCCCGCATCGTGACGTTATCCTGGTACACGTAGGTATCGGCGGGATCATCTAGGCGAATGGTGTACTGAAGCGGCGAGACGGCATTCGCGAACCGGGGCGGGTTCCCGCAGGCAGCGAGCAGAGCAGGAGGAATGGGACCGGGAGCCGCGACAGGGACAGTCGGCGGCACTACCGGCGCAGGGGGTACGGGGGCTGATATAGTCCGGGGAGCCGTTGGTATCGGTGACAACTGGCGCACGGCGGCATTTGCACTCGCCGCGACAGCGCCCGCCTGGTACCGGTCATAGGCAACACGAGCCGTTATCCATGTTTCCCACTCCGCCTGAGGACTCGACTGGGAGGCCCGTGCGTCCTGAGTGGGAGGGATCACCTTTCCGGCACCACGAATCGCCTTCTGGTACCCATGCAGCCACGCCGACCCTTCGGGAGTGAGGCGCACCTGCCACGGACCGTTGCTTGCAGCATCAGGCGGCGCGGCGATCTCCAGACGTCCGGGGGCGTTCCAGAAGGCAACAAGGGAGGCCCTTTCCGCATCCGTGAACAGAGGTGGCGGCGGGGGAGCGACCGGAGGGATAACCGGGGGAGGCGGGGCGGGCGGAAGCGGCGAGATGGGAGGCTGCTGAGCATGCGCACCGGTCGTCCAGATCAAGTTGATTACACAGAGATAGGAAAGAAATCGGTTTCGCATAAGGTTATACCAGAGTTCAGCGTCTGCGAAGGTTGTGGCACGGCAATTGCTGAAATTAGTATAACATCACCATGGGCAGCGGAATTTTGCCTGAAATGTGGCAAAACAAATTATCGGTGTAAAATCTGAAGCAAAAGCAGAGGGCCTGATGGTATCTCAGGCAAAGGAACATGACGTGACACCCCAACCGCAGCCCGCCTATAGTACCAGCCAGAATGAGAATGGTGCGGAAAGTGTGGGCACCCCCAGGCCGCTGGACCGAAACTCCGAGGAGTGGCGCAGTCAGTTCGGTGTCCTGCCCTCCGCGTACCAGCAGGGCGCTGCGGCACGCCCGGCCCCGACGCGCGGCGGGAGAGCGGATTCGTCACGGAGGTCCTCCGAATCTTCCCGCAAAAGCGGTTTTTTTTCGTTCCTCGTCGCGGTGGTAGGAATGGTCGTTGTGGGAGGGTTAATTGCCTACGGATACGGCCCCTCACAGCAGGCAGGTAAACCAAAAACCGAACCAAAAGTAAGTCATGCGGTGGCGGTCTCCGGGACGACCGTCAAAAGGCTGCAAGGGAAGACAGCGGTGGCCCCTTCGGCTGCCCCGGTGAAGATGACGGCAAAGGTATCCCAGGTCCCTGTCCAACGTACGGTTCAAATGCCAGGGTTGAAACGACCGGCAGTCCCGGCGCGTCCCAAACGGCAGGCGTCCGCGCCACAGTCAAAAACTCTTGCTTTAAAGCCCATATCCAAGCAGTAACAGCAGATCAGCAGATGCGCCCGCGCTTACCGGCGATCCCATGGGCGATAGGATCGTCCCCCACCCAGCGCTCATCGGCGGGTTCGTCGGCACGTTGGTAGCGTGTATCGGATGACAGACGGATGCGCTGAGACGGATTATCGAGGCTTGCGTGCACGGTGCGCATCGAAAAAATAAGCACATCCCCCATTCGGTAGTGCGGTGAGGTCAGCCAGCGTCCGCCCAGTTTCTCCCGGAGCGCGACGGCGTCCCCGGTGATTGCGCCGTCCCACTCTTTTGCCGGGTCCTCCCACGATTCCCAGTTCATTTTGCCCTGGGCAATCTTGTCGGCATTTGGCCCGTTCGCGCAGAAGGAGTCGACATCACGCTCCAGATAGTTTCCCAGCTTTTCCCCGCGCCGATGGGAGTTTTCCAGCACCATCAATCCCCCGAGCGAGAGATCGATGTCACCCAGCGGCGTCCATGCGGTAAAGAGGCGCGGGGTGCCGCGCCCCATATAAACGATATCGCAGTGCGGGGCGGTGCTGTTGCCCGGTGTGACCGCCCGCATCCAGGTAAAGTCGAAGTGGCGCACAGTGCCTCCGAGCAGGCGTTCGAAAAACGCCATCATCGCACCCTCGTAGAGCGCCGACAGGAGCGGCGCGTTCCCCTTCGCCAGATCCGCCATGAAATAGGAGCTGCGATTTTCCGCCACGACGCCTTCGTCCCTGGGAAAATCCGGATGAAGCCACCCCTGCGCGTCCAGCCGCTCCAGGATAATCGCCCGTGCCTGACGGATCAGGTCCCGGTTCAGCAGATCGGGAAGGTAAAGGTATCCGTCCTCGTCCATTCGGTCACGCAAAGCCTCGCCATTCGCCGCGATATCATTCGACACTCGCAAGGATCCGAACGCCTCAGAGGAAAGATCAAGCTCCCTGCCACGCGCTGTCAGCCGAGGTGCCCTGAGCGCGGAGGCATCTGAGACAGCCCCGCTCATGGCAGTTTTTCCTTATGGTAGACGAGCGGGTTCAGCAGGCTCGCGGCGCTGTCACCGGGCTTGAGACCGGGAAACCAGGCGGCCAGGTCTCCTTCACGCTGCTTTGTATCGGGCACACTGATGACGGCCCCGTCTGCCAGGTAGATAATGGTCATCACCTCACGCGTCGTGCTGGCAGAGGAGTTGCCTGGTGCGCCATGAAGGGTCCAGCCGTTGTGGAAGGTCGCGTCGCCCGCCTTCATCGCGCCCACGGAGATAACCTCGTAGCCCGCGTCAGCGATCATCTGCCCGAAACGCGCCTCTGAGTCGTCGGAGATATTTTGCGGACCAAGGTAACCCAGGTTCTGCGACCCGGCGGCGAACCGCATCGTCCCCATGTTTTCATCCGCATCGACCAGCGGCATCCAGAGCGTGACGCACGGCACCCCGTCGAGGGGCCAGTACTGCTGATCCTGATGCCAGGGGGTGTGACCGCCTCCCGCCTCTTTGTAAAGCGCCTGATCGTGATAGATGCGGACCCCATCGACCCCCATCAGTTCCGCGGCGATACGGGCGAAGCGGCGGGCCATAGTGAATCGCGCAATGGCCTCCTGCCGCTGCCAGAGGTTTGTCAGCTGTATAAACGCCTTGCCATAGGTGTCCCGCTGATCCAGCGGTTTATATCCTTTGGCATACTCATTGGTAAGTCCGGTGATAAAAGCCCGGTACGCAGCGACCTCGTCCGGTGAGGCCACTTCACGCAGGAGGGCGAACCCGTCTCTCTGATATCCAGCAATAGCATCGCTCGTGAGCGGATATGGCGAATCGAGTGCGGGCAGCGAGTCCGCAGTTT
>JAZKEA010000087.1:0-3353 GCA_040387315.1 Armatimonadota bacterium
TCAGGTAAAAAAGTATACCAGATAAACCGCGCTACACTCTAGCCCAAAAATAGAAAATTCTGGTTCGCCCCGGTTTCTATCTGCAGGCTGTTAGGAGGTGGTAGCTGTGGCATCACAGTACAGCTTCCTTGTGCCTGAAGGTTGTACCGTAATTTTTCGTCCTTGGAGACGAACAAAGGATGGTACTGTTCTTTGGGCGAAGCACTACGGCAAGAAGGCTTGACGGATAGTGCTTCGTGACGGCAAAGAAGTTAGCAGTGACAGCGGTAATAGTGAGATCAAGAGCTAGCTCTTGATCTTAGAGGGAAGGTATAAGACTACCTTCCCTCGTTCACTCAAAGCCTCGCGGTGGTTTGTCTGGCATAATAAAAAATCAAACGACTCGGGTAATTATAAGTGCCTATTGACTTCTGTCTTGTAGGCACCGTATAATCCGTTTCGTCTATATATAGTATGTGCATTGAAAACAGTGTCTATATGTAGATTTGATGTCAATATTCATCAACTAAAAACATATTCGACGGTATAGCCGCCTTTTGTTGTTAGTTAATGCTTCTCAAACCAGACGAGGACTTGTAACCGTGGCAATCGAAGAACTCTTCGGCGATGATCCCAACGCTTCAACGCCGGCAAACGGCAACGGAAAAAACGGCGGCCCGAAGCCTGCCGTTAAGGCGAAAACAAAGGCGGCGGGCGCTACGGCGGAACCGCTGACGGACCCGTTCGCGGAAGAGGCGCCCACTCCGAATGCCGATTTTGAGGCTCTGACGGCGGAATCGTCGAGCGAGCCTTCCGGGGGTGCCCCGCTGATGGCCGCCCCGACATCACCTGCGGCAAAAGCGGCCCCCCTGCTGCCGGAGCGTATCACCGAAGCGGTGAATGGCGCTGGCTCCGCTCCGAATATGTTCGCGGGTGAGGGATTGACCTTCGAGCGCCGCTATACCCAGGCTGGCGAGGACGTTTACACCACGACGGAGTGGGACTACCGAACGGCAGCGATTACGGGCGAGGGCGGTAATGTTGTCTTCGAGCAGAAGGACTGCGAGATCCCGAAGGCCTGGTCAATGCTGGCGACCAATGTCGTGGTTTCCAAGTACTTCCGTGGCAAGGTGGGGACGCCGGATCGCGAATACTCGGTCAAGCAGCTGGTCTCTCGTGTCGCGGACACGATCTATCAGTGGGGCAAGAAGGATAACTATTTCGCCACCGAAGCGGACGCCGATGCGTTCCACGATGAGCTGAAGTATCTTCTTGTGCACCAGTACATGGCTTTCAACTCGCCCGTCTGGTTCAACCTGGGGGTTCCCGGCGAGCGGCCACAGGTCAGCGCGTGTTTCATCAACTCCGTCGATGACACGATGGAGAGCATTCTTACCCTTGCCAAGACCGAGGGGATGCTGTTCAAGTGGGGCAGCGGTACCGGTACCAACATGAGCGTCCTGCGCTCCTCGCAGGAGGGTTTGAAGGGCGGTGGGACCGCTTCCGGACCGGTCTCCTTTATGCGTGGCTTCGATGCCTTCGCCGGGGCTATCAAGTCGGGCGGTAAGACCCGCCGTGCGGCAAAGATGGTTATCCTGAATGCCGACCACCCGGATATTGAGGAATTTATCGAGTGTAAGGCGGATGCGGAGAAGAAGGCGCACTCCCTGATCGAGGCGGGCTACTCGGGCGCGTTCAACGTGCCGAACGGGGCGTATGACTCGGTCTTCTTCCAGAATGCCAACCACTCCGTCCGTGCGACCGATGACTTCATGCGGGCTGTCGAACTGGACCGTGACTGGACGACCGTCAATGTGCTGGACGGGAAGCCCGCGCAGTCCATGCGCGCTCGTGACCTGATGCATAAGATCGCGCAGGCCACCTGGTTCTGCGGCGATCCGGGAATGCAGTTCGATACCACCGCGAACCGCTGGCACACCTGCCCGAATACCGCCCGAATCAATGCCAGTAACCCCTGCTCGGAATTCTTTTTCCTGGATGACACGGCCTGTAACCTGGCATCGCTGAACCTGATGCGGTTCCGCACGCCGGATCGTGAGTTCGATGTCGAGGAGTTCAAGCATGCGGTTCGTATCACGATCACTGCGCAGGAGATCATGGTCGGCAATGCTGCGTACCCGACGGACAAGATCACGGTGAACTCGTTCGATTATCGCCCGCTCGGTCTCGGCTATGCCAACCTGGGCGCTCTCCTTATGGCGCGTGGTCTGGCGTACGACTCGGACGAGGGACGCGCCTATGCCGCGGCGATCACCGCCATCCTTTCCGGAGAGGCGTATCACCAGTCTGCGAAGATGGCGGGTCGCGTCGGGGCGTTTGCGGGCTATGAGCGAAACAAGCAGCCGATGCAGCGCGTTATCGAGATGCACCGCGACCATGTTGAGGCGATTCAGCGCGACCTGGTGCCCGAAAACCTTATTACCGAAGCCCGCTCCGCCTGGGACAAGGCGCTGGAAGTCGGCAAAGAAAATGGGTTCCGCAACTCTCAGATTTCGGTTCTCGCCCCGACAGGCACCATCGGGTTCCTGATGGACTGCGACACGACCGGAGTCGAGCCGGATATCGCGATTGTGAAGTACAAGTCGCTGGTCGGCGGCGGTATGTTCAAGATCGTCAACCAGACCGTCCCCGAAGCGCTGGAGCGGCTCGGCTACTCGGCGAGCGAGCGCAAGGCGATACTGGAGTACATCGAGGCGAACGACACGATTGAGGGCGCGCCGGGCCTGGCGGAGGAGCACCTGTCCGTGTTCGACTGCGCCTTCCGTGCCAAGAACGGGACGCGAACTATTCATTATCTTGGTCATATCAAGATGATGTCGGCGGTCCAGCCGTTTATCTCGGGGGCAATCTCCAAGACCGTTAACATGCCGCACGATGCGGTTCCCGCGGAGATCGCGGAGGCGTATCTGCAGGCGTGGAAACTGGGGATCAAGGCGCTTGCGATCTACCGGGACGGCTCCAAGAAGACACAGCCGCTTTCGACCGGAAAAGCCAGTGATGCGGATAAGAAGCCTGCTTCCGCGACCCCTGCGGAGGCGCGTCCGCTGCGCCGCAAACTGCCGGATGAGCGACAGAGCCTGACCCACAAGTTCAGCGTGGGCGGACACGAGGGATACATTACCATCGGGCTGTATCCGGATCAGACACCGGGTGAAATCTTCATCACGATGTCCAAGGAAGGGTCCGTGGTATCGGGCCTGATGGACTCCTTCGCGACGTCGATCTCGCTTGCGCTGCAGTACGGCGTACCGCTTCGGACACTGGTCGAGAAGTTCATGCACACCCGTTTCGAGCCATCCGGATTTACGGGCAACCCGGATATTCCGATGGCGAAGAGTATTATGGACTACCTG
>JAZKEA010000087.1:3363-3583 GCA_040387315.1 Armatimonadota bacterium
GTTCCGCTACGTCGCCCTGAAGTTCCTGGATAAGGACGAGCGTGCCCATGTGGGCCTGATCGCCGATCAGCAGGACGAGTACGATAACGAGGGCACGGCGGCTCCGGTAAAGCCTGTCGCAAGCGCTGCGGTGGCATCGTCCACGGGAGCCGGTCAGGCCGGCCCTGCGGGCTCTCCAAGCGCGGGCTCAGGCGGAGGCCACGCGGGCGGGGCTGGGATG
>JAZKEA010000088.1:0-8819 GCA_040387315.1 Armatimonadota bacterium
GGCGATGCGAGCCGCCATTTTGTTGTGGTAGTAGTTGTAGGCGCTGGCGTGAGTGACGCCGCCGCCATGGTACTGAAGATCATCGCTTGCCCAGATCGCCGCATAGGCTTCGTAGAGAGGCAGCTTATCCACACCGAAGGGGCGGCGGAAGAGACGGCGCTCCCAGGCAAGATGGCGTTCGATGATGGGCCACTGCTCGCGGGCGAAGGCGATGTCACCGGTCCAGAGAAGGTGGCGGAACAGGGCATCGATGGCCGGAAGGTTCATGTCATAGTGCGACTTTGTGAGAGCGCCGTGGCTATGAAGAACCGGTTCGTTTCGGGCGAGATTGACACTTGTATCCTGAGGAACGCGGGCGGGCTCGGCGGGGCCATCGGACGTCAGCGAGGGCGCTATCGGCTCGACGACCTGCTGCGGGAACCAGTTCAGGAGATGACGTCGGGTATGATCGTGCTGCCCTAAGGCATCGCCCGCGTAGGGGCCGCGCCACCCCAGCAGTTTGCTGCGCCAGGCAACCGCGCCGTGCATGAAGGCACCCTGCTTCTCATCCCAGACACCGTCGGCGGCGACGCAGAGTGCGGCGACCGCGGCATTTATGAACGGGTCCGGTGTCTCCACGGTGATGCGAGCGGCAATCGTGCTTCGTCGCTTTTCGGCGGCGTCAAAGAGCGCGGGGAGATCGTCGGCGCGCAGTGCGGCGCGTTTCCCCTCCTCTCCCGGACGCTCCAGA
Organism: Armatimonadota bacterium; assembly: GCA_040387315.1. Classification (GTDB taxonomy): domain Bacteria; phylum Armatimonadota; class Armatimonadia; order Armatimonadales; family Armatimonadaceae; genus JACMJB01. The sequence goes on from JAZKEA010000088.1 coordinate 731, forward strand.
CTGAGAAAGAGCGGCTGGTTCGAGGGCATGGCGACCTGACCGACGAGTACGGGCAATGCCTGAACAGGACCGACCGAGGCGAGAAGATCGCCCAGTGATGCCCATCTATTGGCGTCGGCAATCGCCAGTTTCGCCCCCGTGGGTGTTATGCCCGCGACGGTTCCCGGCTTGCTCTGGAGCGTGAACGTATTTCCAGTAAAGGCAAACCGGTTATCCTGGGCGAACTCCGGCTTGAACTGGAAGTACTGGCTTATCGGTATGCGCTCGGTACCAATGTCGCCGTTTCGCGCGCCGCGTGTGCCGTTTGCCCCGCCATAGGCCCAGACCAGTTCGACGGGTGCGGACGTCCCCCGAAGTTCAGCCCGCACCACCAGGCCCTGAGCCCCGCTCAGGGTCAGGGCGGTCAGATGCAGGGTGCCGTCGCCGAGCAGGGAGTCTTGAATCTCGTAGAGCAGGGAACCGGGCCGGTAGAGCGTGGTGATTTTGCGGGCATCGTGGAGCCACTTCAGCCCCGCTGCTGTCTTGATGCCGAAGCGCAGGTTTCCGCCGCGCCCCGGCAGGTAGACAAGGAACTCCGGTTTGTCGCCGCCATCCACGCGGAATGGGGTGTTGTTACCATAAAGTGGGCGATTAAAGAACTCAGCCCCATTTTCGATAACAAAATCCGTGCCGACAGGACGGTAGCGCAGCGGGCGCTCCGTTTGTCCCAGAAAATTCCCTTTTGTTTGTGCTGAGGCAGCAACGGGCACGGAGAGCACGCCTGCCAGCAACAGCATTCCAAGCAGAGACTTCATAAACGCCTACTTCATTGCCGCTTCGGCACTGTCGATCGCGGTTACCCATTCGGAAGACGGCTTTGCGGTATTCTGCTGCGCAATAACCCACATATTGAGCGGCGCTGTTGTGGAGCGGGGACGCATCGCCTTGGCATGACCATCGGCAAAGATATAGTTGCTCATGCCCGTATGGTTGGTCAGGAAACTGCCAAGAGCCGTGCTGTATATCTCGCGGGAATCGTTGAGCTTGTCGTTGCGGTAGGAGGAGCTTCCGGTATCATTGCGCTCGACGATCAAGATGGTGGAGGAGACGGCATCGAGCGTCGCGATAGGCTCACTGATCGTATCCGACATCGGACGCGTACCACCGGCCCCAAAACTCCTTGCACCGTAGCCGGCATTAGAGTAATAGGAAATAGGAATCGTCATTCCGTTGTAGGCCATGTTGAGAACTCTATCCGCGGGAAAATTCGACTGATTGGTCGGGCACTTGAACACATCCGTGCTTTTGATGTAGGGATGAACCAAATAGTGCCATGGAGTTGCCGTATTAGCGACAGAATTGTTGCGTGATGGCGGCAGCATCTCGTCGTAGTCCTGTGTGTACTGCATTATTCCCAGCGCGATCTGCTTCATGTTGCTGGAGCAGGACGCCTGCCGCGCTTTTTCCCGCGCTCTTGCGAAGACAGGAAAAAGAATGGCTGCCAGGATGGCGATTATTGCGATGACAACGAGCAGTTCGATCAAAGTGAAAGCGGAGCATCTACGAGAAGCGCCGACCAATGGACTCTGTACTTTGTTTCGCGGATTGAACATCTTAGTTCTCCTCTGCTGGCGGATCGAGGCCAGCCCTCGTAATTTATTACCTGTTGTTGACGTCGTCAGACAGCCGGGGCGGTGCTTGCTCGTGGTTCCAGCTCCCCGCGCAGGACCACCGTGCGCGGCTCTCCGTTATAGCGGCCTTCCAGCCGACTGATGAGCTGTTCGATCACGGTATCGACAATCTCTTTGACCGGATGCGTCACCGAGGTCAGCGGCACCCCGCAGAACGCGGCGACCGGCTGATTATCGTGGCTGACGATGCTGATGTCGCCGGGGATACGCAGTCCCGCCCGCAGCAGTTCGACCATGAACGCCATCGCCGAGTAGTCGTTAATGATGCACATCCCGGTAGGACGGTCCTCCAGGGAGAGGAAACGCCGCGCCATCTCCGCGCCGCCCTGTTCATAGGCAGAGGTATGGAAGATCCAGTCCTCGCGCACGGATACCCCAAAAGACTCCAGGGCAGCTCGCCAGCCCGCCAGCCGCCTTGTCTGGGTCCGGTTAACGGCGCCGGGAAGCCACTCCGCGGTGCTGGTGATGCCGATACCGATCTTCCGATGCCCCTCGGAGAGCAGATGCTGCGCGCCTTTATAACCGTTGTCGGCGCGATCGAAAATCACCTGATCGCAGGCGAGGGGGACCGGGTCGTCGTAGCTGACCACGATCCCCCCGGCACGCTGGTAGAACTCCAGCTCCTCGAATGCGGCGGTATCGAGCTGCGAGGTGGTGCAGATAACCGCGTGCGGGCGAAGGCGACAGAGGTGGCGGATCTGCTCTGCCTGGGCCTGATCGTTGTCCCCTTTGGGTTCCCCACAATTGTAGATGGGGGCTTCGATGGCGCGTTCCGTCAGCGCCTTCTGAATTCTCAGGATCTTTTCGGTCGCAAGTCCGACATCGAGTCCGCTGCTGACCATACCGACCATCTGATGGTCACGTCCCCGTGCCAGCCGCTGGGCAAGCGCATTGGGCTGGTATCCCATGTCTCGGGCGACCGTTATTACCCTCTCTCGAGTACGAGCGGAGATGGTGCCTTTACCAGAGAGTGCCAGGGAGACGGTAGAGGTATGCATTCCCAGAGCCCCGGCGACATCATTGATCGTGGGTGGTTTTGTCATTGCAGGCTTTGCAACTGTGGCATTATGTTCATCCATAAAGCGCTTTATGGATGAAGTATACCACTAGGGCTTATAGCCCGTTTTGTGCGGGGATATTCTATTCTCCAGTGGAAGCCTATCGGCTTGCGTTTCCTTCGGAAACAAGAGGGCTGGGTATAAAACACTCAGAGAGAAGAGTGTTTCGTACTCATCCAGCGCTACGAGACGGCAATGCTTCGATAATTGAGCCATTGCCTCAGAAGGATGACATATTATAGGTTAATCATGCTAACATTAATCGATCAAAACCAAGTTGCTTTTCGCCTCATCTCAGCAAGCGAGTTTTCTTATAAACATTTGGAGGAGTATCCTGTCTGGTCAGAGTTTTACGACTATGACGAGCGGGAGGAAATTCTCGGATGGGGAATCGACGAGACATGGTTCGATCAGGAATTCACCAAACATCACGACGGCAGTGACCATGCGATGTACCCACTGCTGGAGGTGAATCCCTTCCCGACGAGAGAACGAATTTACGTCAGTGCACGCTTCCATACCCCCGCAGGGCAGAGCTTGCTTGGTTATGTGATTCTGAAAATAGATGCCGCCCCCGTCCTCTACATCTTCCATGATGGACAAGAGTTTGGATTCAGCACGGTTTTTCCCAATCAGGCCAATAAGGACAGAGAAAAGCTACAACGGCTACTGACCGATCCGAAAGACCCCATCTTCCCGTTGATGTACGAGACAGAATTTACTGACAAAGAACGTCGCACGATTGAGGGTATTTTCGATATCGGCACAGCATGAAGGTCTGTCTTGGTTTTGGAAGCCAATATACCTACTTCATAATTCGGTGACAATCCGGACATGAGAAAAGAGGACGGGAATTCCCGTCCTCTTTTATTGCGGGTTGCGGGTCAGACTTACCCCTGCCCGACCCAATCGGTTCCAGCGATGGCGTGCCAGCGGTCTCGGATTGCCTGGATCTGGTCAGGGGCCAATGGTCCGGCGTCGAGGAGGGCGGCGTTGGATTTCCAGCGGTCGGGCTTGGTGGTGCCGACGATGGCGGTGGTAACGGCTGTCTGGGCAAGCGTGAAGCGAAGGGCGATGCTCACGGCTTCGGCATCCGAACCAGGACGAAGGAAGCGATAGTCCAACTTGCCCAAACGCTCCCAGTACGACTTGTGATAGTTGTTCTCGGGCGGATTGGTGCCGTATCTCCAGGCGACATTGGCAATGGGGCGTTTGGCGATCACGCCCATACCCGCCTTTGCGGCCTCGGGGAGCGTCAGGTCGATGCACTCCTGATCCGCTATGTTGACGCTGGTCTGCAGGCTATCGAACGCGCCGCACTGGATCGCATACAGGGCGGCTTTACTGTCGCCGCTGTAGCCGATGAAGCGAGTCTTACCCGCATCACGCGCCCGCTGGAGAACGGCGATGACATCCCCCTGCCGCAGCAGGTCCTCACTGCAGGAGTGCAGCTGCACGAGGTCGATGCAGTCCGTTTTCAGAAGTGACAGACTGCGATCGATGCTTTTTTCGAGCATGGCGATGTCCCAGTCGGGCTCGGAGAAGCCGCTGGCATGACCACACTTGGTGAACAGAAAGAAGTCATCGCGGCGGTGCGCGACAGCCTCACCAATCGAGCCCTCGCTGCCGTAGCACTCGGCGGTATCGATGACATTCAGACCCGCATCGAGCGCCGCACCAAGCAGGTGGGCAACATCACTTGCCGCCACACTATCGAATCCGATCTCCGCCCCACCGAAACCAAGGACGGAGAGTTCCATACCGGTCTTACCAAAACTGCGTTTTTCCATGACGAGAGGATACCCATAAAAGAGCTCTCCCCCTCTCCCGCGAGCGAAAGAGGGGGAGATTAAAGGCACTGGCTTATCGGCGGGAGTTGACGACGACGCGGGTGCCACGACCGTTGTTCGGATTGACCGTGACCGTGATCTGGTCACCGCTGCGAAGTTCCCGGAGGGTAACGCGCCTGCCGTCGATTACGACAGGGACGTTGGTGGGGACGGTTACGGTGCGTGCATCCTGGGTCGTGATGACGGAGCGGTTGGTACCCGACTCCCCGTAGGTATCGAACCTGCCGGTGAAGGTCGTCGCGTTTTCGCCACGGTCTCCGCCCGCGTTTTGTCGGCGCGTGACAATACTGATCTCCTGCGCGACGCCACGGGGGTTCTTACGAACGGACACGCGATCACCGACATCGATGCGGGCCAGAGTCACAGGGACGTCCTCACCGTTTCGCCGAAGCGAGACTGCGACGCGGTTCGCGAGGGGGATAGTCTGGTTCGCGGAGCCTGCACCCTGGGGGCGCAGGACCATCCGCTGCGGCGTCTGATCGGCGTACACGGCGACCACGGTTCCGACGATGGTCTCGGATTGGCCGAGTCCTCCCCCACCGGGAGCGGGCTGCGGGGTTCCGCCTGCTACCTGACCGGCGGTAATCGCGACGGCGTTCGCGGCGGGGTTATACTCGACGTTCGCCCCTAAACTCTCCGCAACAAATCGGAGCGGGACAAGAGTGGAGCCGTTAACAACCTGGGCAGGAACGTCCAGAGAAACGGGGCGCTGGTTAACGGTCGCCTCACGACCGCCGATGGGCAGCCGGATATTCAGGTCGCCTTTCAGTGCAGTGATGACGCGGGCGGCGGAGTCGTACTGCACGTAGGCTCCCAGTTTTTCAAGGACCCCGCGCAGGGGTACGAGGACACGTCCCCCCTGAGAAACGGGCTGCTGACCGGGAAAATCAACAGATTCGCTGTTGACGGTAACCGTCGGGGCATTCCTGTTGTAGGACCCGGACTGCGCCTGTGCGGAAGTCGCCGTCAGGCAGACGGAAAGCGCGGCAGCCATCGCCGACGCCACTACGATCTTATTTTTGTTTTGATTAGTTTTCACGTTATAGCCTCCATTGCAGAAACGCGGCAGACATCGCTGCCGTGACTTTCTGATGTTCTACGGAGAACTACCCTATTCTTGTGACGAACCAAACAAGCACGGCCTTTGCCGCTCTCTCCGCGTGCTAAAGCCAGGGGATCAAGTGTGCGGGGAGCGGCTGTCCATCGAGGACGGCGTTAAGCCGGGCTTCGGAGACAATGGGCCCATGAAAATCCGAGCCGCCGGTTACCAGCAGGCCGAGTTTTTCGGCAAGCCGTACGAACTGCGCGTTCTGTGACGGGGAGTGCTTACCGTAGTAGGCTTCCAGCCCATCGATACCGAGCGCTTTGAGGTCGCGGAGGCGTGTTTCGAAGGTTTCGTGCCGGGCGAGGCGCAGCAGGCCGGGATGGGCAAGAAAGCAGCGCCCTCCGGCACCCTGTATCAAGCGAATCGCCTCGGCGGGCGACAGCGTCTCTTTTTCCACATACGCGGGTCCATCGTCGGAGAGGAAACGGGCGAAGGCATCGGCATTATCTTTCGCCGCGCCTTTCGCGATCAGAAGCGCGGCGAAGTGCGGACGCCCCACATTCGCCCCACGCGGCGCGGCGGCGGTCACCTCGTCCAGGGTGATATCGACGCCCAGGGAACGGAGCCGGGCGGCCATGCGGTCATTGCGGACGCGGCGGGCCTCGGAGACACGGGCGAGCGTCTCGATCAGATCGGAGTTCTGAGGATCGATACCAAGCCCGAGCAGATGGCACTTACCAGGCGCACCTTCGGCGGAGAGCTCGACACCGGGGACCAGACGTATTCCCGCCTTTTCTGCCGCCAGTGCCGCCTCGGCGACACCGCCCGTGGTGTCGTGGTCGGTCACCGCCAGTATTCCGACCCCAGCCGCTTTCGCGGCGATTACCAATTCGGTTGGGGTCAGTTCTCCGTCCGATGCGGTGGTGTGGGCGTGCAGGTCCGCCGAGATTTCCGATGCGCTCATTTTTGGTACGTTGTTACTTTCCGGGATTCGGTTCTTGCTTTTTTCTGTTGTATCAGGGTAATCCTCTAAGTACCTGAACGTTTTAGGAGAAGCAGGGGTCTAAACAGCAGGAGACTTTCCCAGCCATGCGCCTTCACCGATTTGTCCTCTGTCTGGTTTTGCTGACTGCTGCTTATGTCTGCGCTGTTCCGGCATTCTGCCATGGGTATGTGGGGGCCTTGCATTCCGCACCTAGTGCGCCGCAAAAGAAGACAACTGCAGGAACGACGGGCCAAATCGTTTTGCCGAGTACGAACTCTCCGCTTCCCATGGCAGCACTGGCGGGCATCAAGGTGTACCCGGTGGAATGGTGGAGGATTTCACTGGCGGCTACAGTCCAGGAAGAAGAAGCCGTAAAGACGGATGCGCAGGGACGTTTCCGATTCGCCAAAAAACTGGATGACGATACGCTTCTCCTGATCGTACCGCCACCGTCATTCGGGGCCTCTCCCCTGTCGGGAATCCAGCCAAACCGTTATGCGTCCATAACATTCGCCCACATAAGTGATAGGGGGCCGAATACTTTTGCTCTGGCTCGGGCAACCCGGCTTACGGCACGGTTTGTCGATCATGACAATAAACCACTGGCGAACCGGAGTGTCTCCTTCTGGCCAGCAGAGACCTTTGAGTCCTATCCTTCGGCTAAATCGGCAGGTGATACGTTTGCGCGTAACATTTATTTCCCCACTATGCCCCCGGAGGTAAAGCGGCTTCTCACTTTCAGGACAGGTGCCGATGGCAGGTGTGAGGCAGCAGGGATGGCTCAAAAGATGGAATACTCGCTGCGCATTGATGCCACGCCAAACCGCTATCCCGCGCCGGTGCTCGCCCAAACGCTGCTGACTAATGCATCAACCCGGTCGGATATGCCGCAGGTTAGGCTTGCTTTGAATAGTGTCATCAGCGGCAGGGTGACGTTGCGGCGTGACGGCAGACCGGTCGTGGGTACGAAGCTTCGATTGCAGGGTCCCCTTAGCTTCGGCAGAGGGACGCTCGGGAACATTGGGCGAGGTGACGGGGTGGTGACGACCACCGACGGAAACGGACGATACGCCTTTCCCGGTTTGTATCCCGGTACCTTCGGCCTGTCGGCAGAGGTTCCCTCACGGCTTTCCGGGAGTGGTAAAGGTCAGTTTGAGCGTTACATGACGAATCCCTTGTTTAGCGGATGGATCTCGCTGCGTCCGGCCGAACAGGCAATGAAAAGGGATTTTCAGATCGTGGAGGCCGCCACTGTCATTGTGCATCTCCATGACCGCGAGGGAAGACCGCTCTTCGGTCAGGATGTTGTGATTCAGGAAATCGGGAGCGGAGGTGGGTTTGGCAGGACATCAGGATCAGATGGCACGGCTTGGCTTCCGGGGCAACCTCGCCGCATGCGCGTCCGTTGGGATCGTAGTGCCGAGCGTCGGCGCGGACCCGGCGCCCCGAAAGATGAAATCAAAGTAATGGACTTTCGGGAG
>JAZKEA010000088.1:8829-9378 GCA_040387315.1 Armatimonadota bacterium
AGGGCGAAACACGCTCTGTCTATTTTGGTCCCCACGGCAGCAGGAACAGACCTCTCGCGGCATTTGCTCCAAACTTTACCGCCTTCGATGCCGCAGGGCGAAAAGTGCGTCTGAGTGACTTTCGGGGAAGCTTTGTTGTGCTGGACTTGCTGCCGCCGCCCGCGCCAGGGGATCCTGCAAAAGCCTTTTCGTCGTACTTTGATTTTCTGCCTTTTCTGAACGCAACGAATCAGGTTGTCGATCGGCTTAATAGTAAGCGTGTTGTTTCTCTTGTCCTGGTTCAGCGGGATTCTGCCCCAAACGCCGTGCGAGTATTCCGAAGCGCGGTCGCTGCGCAAAGAGCGGCACTTCCACGAGTTCGTTTTCTCCGCGAGGCGGCCGAATACTTTTCTCCTGCTTATCCCCAGCGGTTTGTGATCGGGCCAGATGGGACTATACGGCACCACTATTCGGACGATGGTCCCGCGTCGCTGTCGGTCTTCAAAGATGAGGCGCGATTGGAGCGGGCGCTACGGTCTGCGCTGAAGCGGTGATGGCTTAAAAATTAGC
>JAZKEA010000088.1:9388-11122 GCA_040387315.1 Armatimonadota bacterium
CGAACTGTTCAGTAATGGGTATAAGCCTGCTAGCAAGGAGGTGCTTACCACGATGATTGTTTCAAAGACGCCTGTTGTTGATGAGGTTCCCCGCGAGGCGGTTGTCTCTCAGACTGTCGCGGTTCCGGTGCGCGAAAGTGAGACCCTGGAGACGGCAACGCCTGTGGTTACGCAGGTTGATGAGGACGACCTCAAGCTGGATGCGCTTTACAACAGCGCCAGCAACCTGGAGGCCGAGTTTGCGGGACTGGCGCGGCGCGGAACGGCAGCCCTGACTGCTGGACAAATCGGGGCGTTCAACTCTGTTGTTAAAATGGCACGGATTCTGCTTCCGAAGTCGATCGCTCTGCGGGATGATGTAGATGAGATCGACGCGACCACACGTCCTGCGGATGCACATCAGGCACTTCATGTGACGCTTGTGCCGACGCTTCACAATGCCCTGCCGGAGCCACTGTACGACCGACACGGTTAGTCAACTAACCCCCAGAGAATCAGAGGAACGGAATATTATGTCAGAAGAGACAGCAGAGGATAACAGCCCACCGTCGACTTCCCAGGATAATGCGCCGACACGTCCCTATCCCGCTCGTGACAGCGAGAATGGCGAGGAGCAGAAGAACCGCCTCGGGTATATGGTGACAGACCCGACGGAGGACGAGATCGAAGGGGAAGACGGGAAGACAGAAGAGAAGCCCACGGAGACATCAAAGGCGACGTAGCGAACTGCGAGATTTACTTCTCGTCGGGGTTCTTTGCTCGCTTTTTGGCGTTGAGCAGGCGTGCACGGTAATCGCCGCCGGGGTCCGGCGGAGGCGTTTTTTCGCTGACGATCGGGGCGCTCGTCTCGTCCCGGTTCCAGACAACAGCGGCAGGCGGTGGCGAAACGACCGGGGTTATTTCCGCCGCGTCTGTTTCCTCGGAAAGCTCATTCTTGCGGGTAGCAAGACGGGCGACGGAGGTTGTGGAGACGCGGGCTTTCTGCGCTTCGCGGCTGGGACGGCGGGCGGCGATCCCCTCTTCGATCTTCGCTTTCGCGGAATCGAGAGCGTCCGTTGCCCCTTCGGCGAGGGGACGAAGCTGCAGGCGGCGCACGGCGACATCGAACGGGAAGAGAAGCAGAGCGAGCAGCAGCAGGGACATCGCGAGCGGCGAGGGCAGACGGCGCTCCCGTCGCGCGGTGAAGACATCCGCGCCGGATTTCAGCGCGCGTCCGCCGGTGATATCCGCGGCTCGCAGGAGCAGGGCCGTATTCGGCGTGAGGGCGGCATATTCGGGCGAGTATGCGACCGAAAGCCCGGCACCCGCGACGCGGGTCTTGCCGTCGGGCGTTTTCTGCGTCACCGAGGCGACATAGCTTCCGGTTTTAGAGGCATCGAACGAGCCCACGTAGCGTCCCGGTCCGGTCTGAGCAAGGCGCACCGTCTGTGAGCCGCCATCGGGTCCGACGACGCGAGCGGTGGCATCCAGAAAGTTGACAAAGCCCCCGGTCTTTTCGTCCACGGCATCGATCGTGATTCGGCCTTTACTCCCCACCAGTTCCGTCGCGCTCTGGTAGCTGCCGCTGTCGGACTTCCGCAGACTCCATCTCAGGGCCTGCGCCCAGAACGGGGCGTAGCCGGACCACTGCAGCCACTGCGCCCCCCAGCGGGCTTTGGCATCGGAGGTGAAGGCGACCGTCTTCCCCAGACCGAACTGCCAGGAGGCGAGAACCGGGTCGTTTTTGTGCGAGGC
>JAZKEA010000088.1:11132-14084 GCA_040387315.1 Armatimonadota bacterium
AGCGACCTCGGCGGTGGGCTTCGCATTGACGACGTCGTATCCGAGCAGCGGCGGGACACCAGCCCAGCCCACGCCGCTGATGAGCGGACTGTTCGGGCTGGCGATGCGCGGTATAAAGGGCTCCTCGACCAGCGGCGGCTTGCTGATGGTCTGAGTCTCGCGCAGAAAGATCCGGGGAATCTGGGAGGCGTCGAGGATGCGGTAATAGCGTCCCCCGGTAGCGCGAACGACCCGTTTCAGCGGGTCCAGCCCTGCCTGACTCTGGCCTTCGTCGATGATTACCAGGCTGAACGTGATCTTCGCCTTGCGCATGTCGGCGATTAGCGGGGCGTAGTCGTAAGGCCCGGTCTGACCATCGGTAACCAGGATCGCGTGACGAACTTTGGCTTCGGCCTTCCCGAGCACGGACACAAAGCCCTTGATCGCCGCCGACATCTCGGTTCCGCCACCTCCATTGATCGCCGCGACGCCCTGATGGATCTTGCGTTTGTCGGTCACATACTGGAGCGGTACGACAATATTGGCCTGCGTATCGACGGCCATGACCGTGACCTGATCCTGGGCATTCAGCAGATCGACGGCCTGATCGGTGGCCTCCTTGGCGAGATCCAGCTTGCTCTGGGTCCCCGATGTGTTCGCCCCAGGCGAGTTCATCGAGCCGGAGTAGTCCATCGCCATGGCGAGCGCGACACCGGGCAGGCGGCGCATCTTCTTGAGATTGAGGTCTACCGGCAGCGCCTCCTCGATGGGGGTCTGATAATAGCCCCCCGCCCCGAACGAGAGGTCCCCCCCAATCATGGTCAGGCCGAGCCCGAGGTCACGCACGGAGGCGGCGACGGTGCGCATCTGGGCATCGGCAAGGCTGTCGGCGGGGACATCACTCAGGATAACCCCGTCATAGGCGGCGAGGGAAGCGGCCTGGATCGGGAGGTCGCGGGGCGTTCCGACATCCACCTGTACGTTCTGCGCAGCCATGGCGGGCGGCAGATAGGAATCGGGAATCAGCGGGTCGCGCGGCTGGATGAGCAGCAGGCGCGGCTTTCCCTCTACCTTGACAAAGGAGACGGCGCGGTTATTTTCCGTATAGGTATCCGCGCCGCCCGGTGACACAAGACGCGCCTCGTAGGCGTAGAAGCCGGGCTTGTCCGCTTTGCCCTGGACAGTCAGCACATTCTTGCCGGGACGCAGATCGACTTTCTGCTCCCCGACATACTCGTTGTTTCGGTAGAGCTTGAGGATGCCGGGTCCGCCGTCCGTGCTGTTTGCGACCACCTTGACCGGGAACGGCTCACCGCGCTTGGCAGTCGGCGGGGTCAGCATCCTCTCCAGCAGGGCCTCGCGATCCGGAGCGCTGCCGAGCGGCAGGACATCAATGGGTGTGTCATCGGAGGCCGCGGACCGCGCCGCTTCCACCAGGGAACCCGTGGTCTCATTGCCGTCACTGAGAAGCACGATCCGCCGCGCGGCCTCGTCGGGGAAATAGGAGAGGGCGGATGTAACGCCGCGCGCAAGATTGGTCTGGGAGCCATCGGGAACGGTCAGATCGCAAACGACTTTACCCTTCGGCGACGGTTCAAACGCGAGGCGCGGTTCCGCCCCAACCACGATGACACCGACCCGGTCCTCCGGTCGCATGTTCTTTGTGGCTTCGTTGACGACATCAAGCGCCCGCTGTCGTTCGCCCCTGGGCATGGAGTAGGAGGCATCGATGATAAAGAGAGTGCAGTTCGCGCCGCTGCGCCGCACCCAGTTCATCCCCGCCAGGGCAAGGACGATAGACGCGACTATGACAAGCCGAAGCGCTGTCGAGAGATATTTACGCGCGGGGTCCAGTCCCGCCACAGACCCGCGCAGAGCGACTGCGGCAAAGAGCGGCAGCAGCAGAAGCGCGAGGAGAAAGGCGGGCTGGTCGAAAGATACCGGCATGAGTGGCTGGTGTTAGGTTCGGCATCCGGGGAGAACACCCCTCCCCCCGCGTCGCTTTAGGCTCCGCTTCCCCCTCCCCTCCGAAGGAGAGGGGTGTTGGTGGCGATTTCCGCATCTGCTTTGCACCTGGGGTTGGGTTAGTTCATGCGCTCCAGTCCTCGCAGGGAGCACCGATTGCTTCAAAGTCTCGCAGGTTACGCGTAACAACAGTCAGACCATGCGCTATGGCCTGGGCCGCAATGCGGCAATCCTGTGAACCAACACGCAGAACAGACGCCGAGAAAGATCGGTATACCTGCTCAGCCTCGTTGGAGTAGACGAGTACCGGTAGCAACTGAATATCCGACAGGGCTTTTACAAAATCTTCGTGAGCCTGTACCAGGGACAACGAAGTCCGCGGACTTCGAGCACGATTCAAGCCATTCAGACGACCGACTAATAGCTCTTCCGCACTGATAGAGCTTAGGTAGAGGGATTTTGGCTGCTGCTGCAAACGGCGAAGGGTGTTTGGTTCACCACTCAGCAGGAGGGCAAAAGCATTTGTATCGAATAGATACATCGCTACTTGTCGGTTCGCTTGGCAGCCTGTGATTCCTGTTCTTTTAAAGAACGTCGGTAGTCGGCGGCTCCCTCGACCAGACGCTCGATGTAACCGGGATCGTCTTTGCGGCGTCCGGCGGCGGCGAGCAGTTGTTTTACCTGTTCGTCTGTCAAGCCGTTGTTTTGCCCCCCGTTCTCGTCAGAACGGCTTTGTGTTTCCGGCTTTATGTTTGCTGATGACATAATAGTGCCTTTCGCGGATTTTGATTACTGTATCACGCACAGAATAGCCCCCCGGTTAAAACTGCGGCTTCGGAAACACGAAGATGGCGAAGGCGGTCTGAGCTAATGGAAGTTCAGCGGATAGACAGGACGAATAGCTAAACCTATTTCAGAGATGCCACTGGAGCAGCGTGCGGCGGAAAGCATAGTTAGCCATTCGCCAACCCCCTGCCACGGATACGAAAAAGCTGCTCCCCCACGCGC
>JAZKEA010000089.1:0-9157 GCA_040387315.1 Armatimonadota bacterium
CTAACATAAGACTGCTTCTGCCCTAACTTCGATTGCTGCGGATTGTTAAATATCGGATCCAGACTTGGCAGAGCATGATGACTTGCTTATTGCGAAGCTGCCGATCGCATGATCCCTGCGTTTGGTATCTGGGTTTGTACGCGCTGACTGTGACCAGACCCCTCGTATAAACGCACAGACTCACATGGCGATCTGCGACGTGGTCCGGGTCTCGGTAAAGTAGTTGGCCTGCGCGGGCCGGACATGCGCGCGAAAGTTCTGTGGGTCCAGCGTCTCCACCACGTAGCTCTCGCCAAGGTGCAGGTAAACAGCGCCAGGGTGAAGTGTCTCGAAGGCTTTCCCTTCCTCGACCGTGCCGAGCACCGCGCCGCGCCTGCTGTCATCCACAATCACATACTGATTCGCCGATGCCGAGCGAATGCTGATCAGACCAGCGGGATATTCACTGCCCGCATAGACGAACCTCTCGCCACGCGCGGCGAGTGCCTCTTCTTCGCACAGGCGATGCGTGATATGCGCGGCGCGTTCGCCGCCGAAAAGCGGGAAGTCGTCCTCGGTCAGTGGAATCTCGTACGCGGCGCAAAGCAGATGCGCCCCGAGAATATGCCGGTTCGTCGGGTCAAGAGCGGCATGCTCGTGGGGCTTTCCGAAGAAGTACTCGGGGCGGCGCATCAGAAACTGGTCGAGGGGATTGTCAGCCGCAACCAGTATTGCAAGCGCATCCCCCTGCCGACGACCCGCACGGCCCGCCTGCTGCCACGTCGATGCCACCGTTCCCGGATAGCCGGTCAGTACGCAGGCATCGACTCCGCCAATATCCACACCGAGCTCCAGCGCGTTGGTCGCCGTCACTCCGGTCAGTTCTCCGTTGAAAAGCCGCCGCTCGATATCGCGCCGCTGTTCAGCAGTATAACCCGCACGATAGGAGATGATCTTCTGGGCGAGCCCGGCCTGGGTTCCCGTGCTTTCAAAGGCGCGGCGAGCGTAGGTGAGCAGCAGTTCGGCGGTTTTACGGGCGCGGGTAAAGGCGATGGTCCGTACTCCCTCGCCCACCAGTGTCGTGAACAGCGTGGTCGCTTCGGCATTGGAGGACCGACGTGCGCCGGAGGCGGGATCATATACCGGAGGATTCCAAAAGATAAAATGTTTCCTTCCGGTCGGTGCGCCGTCGCCGCTGATCGGCTGCGCCTCCAGCCCGGTGAGCCGCCCGAACAGTTCGCCGGGGTTGGCGATTGTCGCCGAGCAGGCGATGAACTGGGGACGAGCGCCGTACCGCTCGCAGACACGTCGCAAACGCCTTAGGACATTGGCCACATGCGCTCCGAACACCCCGCGGTAGGAATGCGCCTCATCGATCACGATATAGCGCAGGTTTCGGAAAAACGTCCCCCAGCCGGTATGGTATGGGAGAATGCCCAGGTGAAGCATGTCCGGATTGGTGATCACGATACGCGCCGCCCGCTTTACCCAGCCTCGTTCTTCCTTGGGCGTGTCGCCATCATAAGTCGCCGTGGCAATATCGGGATGAAGATTGAGCGCCTCCAGCTTCCCTCGCTGGTCCTGGGCAAGCGCCTTTGTAGGAAACAAGTACAGAGCGCGGGCCGCGGGGTCCAGCAGCAGGGTCTCCAGTACGGGCGCGTTATAGCAGAGTGACTTTCCCGATGCCGTGGGGGTGGTCACGATCAGATGGTGCCCCATCCGCGCCAGGTCTATCGCCTCCGCCTGATGGGAATAAAGACGCGCCACATTTTGAGCCGCCAGCGCCGTGGTCAGCCTTTGGGGCAGCGGCGCGTCCATATTACCCCAGCGCGCTGTACGAGCAGGGATCTCCTCCACATGGACGATCTGCCCCTTATATTCGGGGTGACGTTTAAAGCGGGCAAGAAAATGATCGGCGTTCACAGTCTATTATGGGGCCTGCCCTGCCTGCCGTCAAACGGGCGTGTGATTGCTTGCCATTGTATTTTTTCGCATATTTGGGTATGACGACCGTATGCCTAATTCCTCTGCCGCAGCAGCCAGTGGTGACCCGACCATGCTTTGGTTCCTTACCGCCGGTGCCCTGCTGGTCCTGATGGCCCTTGCCGGTTCCGTCCTGAAGCGCCTTCCACTATCCTCCGCTGTACTCTACCTTCTCGCGGGTATTGCTATAGGTCCGTACGGCCTCAAGCTGATTCACCTCGACCCTCTGAAAGATGCCTATCTACTGGAAACCCTGGCAGAGGTGGCCGTTCTTATCTCGCTTTTCACCACGGGCCTCAAACTGGGGCCGCCGCTCACGGACCGGCGATGGTGGATTCCGCTGCGTCTCGCCTTCGTCGCAATGACCCTGACCGTGGGTCTCATCGCCCTAGTTGGGGTGACACTACTGAAGCTGCCACTCGGAGCGGCAATCCTGCTGGGGGCGATTCTCGCCCCGACGGACCCGGTTCTGGCGTCGGATGTCCAGGTGGAGCATCACGAGGATCGGGACCGGCTGCGCTTCGGCCTTTCCGGTGAGGCGGGTATGAACGACGGAACGGCCTTTCCGTTTGTCATGCTGGGACTTGGACTGCTCGGACTGCACGATATTGGAGACTGGGGCTGGAAATGGTTTACCGTAGACGTCCTGTGGTCCGCCGTCGCCGGTGTCGGGAGCGGCTTTGGCCTTGGCTGGCTGGTCGCGCAGTTAGTGCTGTACCTGCGGCGCGAACATAAGGAAGCGGTCGGGCTGGACGAGTTCCTGACCCTGGGATTGATCGCACTCTCCTATGGTTTCGCTCTGCTGATCCATTCCTACGGGTTTCTCGCCGTCTTTGCCGCAGGCCTCGCGCTCCGTCGAATTGAGCAGCAGGAAACCGACAAAGCAGTGAACAACGGCTCCTCCGAGTCCGGCAAACCCGCGGTAACACCCACGGAGCCCGAGGTCGAGTTAGCCGAAGCGAAAGAAAAGGCGTTAGCGACCGATCAGGAGCAGGCACCTTCTTACCTTGTTCGAAACATGCTGTCCTTTAACGAACAGCTGGAAAGAATCGGCGAGGTGATTCTCGTCCTGCTGCTCGGCGGGATGCTTACCAGGGGGTATTTTCCCGCTGCAGCCCTCTGGTTCATTCCTGTCTTGTTTGTACTGATACGACCGTTTGCCGTACAGACCAGCCTGACCCGCTCGCGCACTTCACGGTGGCAGCGGGGGCTGATTTCCTGGTTCGGTATACGCGGGATTGGCTCTCTCTATTACCTGATGTATGCGATTCACCATGGCCTCCCCGAGCCTCTGGCACGCCAGCTGGTGGGTCTGACATTTGCCGCTGTTTCCGCATCGATCTTTGTTCACGGCGTTTCGGTCACACCGCTGATGAAACGCTACCAGGACGTACAGCCGGGGGCAGCGCCGAAACCCGCCCATCCGCAGGAATCGGCTTGACGGCTACGAACGCGGTAACGACGGTGTGTCATGAAAGAAATGATCACTGCGGTTCCACGCGCTCGTCTGCCAGTTGTCCGGCAGATCCGGGTTCGGCAGCCAGGCGGGCAGGGCGAGCAGCAGGATACGTGAAAGCGAGCTGACGTAGGGTTCGTAAAGCTTTCTCAGTTCGGAAAGCCGCTGGTCGGAATCGGGCGACTCCGCGACCGTCAGCCCGCTGTCGCGCAGCAGGTCCGTCAGATACGCGGATTGCTCCTGGGGAAGTCTGTCCAGGTCAGGGCTCTGCGGCAGCGTGTTGAAAACAAGCGCCAGATCGACAGCGGCATGACGGGCCATGGCGAAGGTCATCCGCGCCTGCCACTGGGGGCCGTCCGGTATCTTTGCAAGAACAAAGGCGCAAACGTCAAGGATGGCGGTCAGGGCGGAGAGCCAGCTCTGCCGATCATGCTGAGAACGGTAGAACATTAGAACCGGATACGAAAGGTGGCTTTCTATCAGCTCCGCCGCCCACCGCTCATACTCTTTCAGCATGTCCTTCAGCTCCGTAGGTTCCGGACAGGCAGCCACCCGCTGAAGCATCGCCCCCGCAGACGGTGGACTTGAAGCGCGGGCATCCATAAGCGCGATGTCTACTTCCCGCCGAGAAAAAGCGCTGTAAAGTACGGGCAGGTAGCCGATTACAATCGCCAGGAAACCGAAACCTATCCCACCTTCTATATCTGAGATGACGCGTCCCGGCGTAGTCAGCGGGGAGACATCACCGAAGCCGACAGTGACAAACGTTGTCGCGGATAAGTAAAGGTACGTCGAAAAAGTGGGCTGAGCTTCGGGCGACTGGATGGGGTTTTGCAATCCCCACTGGAGGAAGGCAAAGGTTACCACAAGACCCGACGCCCAGAGCGCGAGCAGAAGAATAAGCGAGAGTGGTCCGAAGACAGCCAGAAAATTGTCCCTGCTCCGGCTGGGTATTAGATGACTGGTGCGCGTCCAAAGCTTCCAGAGCGAGCGAAAAAAGAGGCTGGTTAGCCGGAGTCGGCGTTCAATGCGACGCGGTAGA
The DNA here is from genome assembly GCA_040387315.1 of Armatimonadota bacterium. Taxonomy (GTDB): domain Bacteria; phylum Armatimonadota; class Armatimonadia; order Armatimonadales; family Armatimonadaceae; genus JACMJB01. The sequence goes on from JAZKEA010000089.1 coordinate 4,461, forward strand.
AGAAGCGTCTCGAAGCTTTCCAGCAGTATAAAGCCGATAAGGGACAGACTGAAGAGAACGGCAAGAGTGTTCTGACTGATGGCGGCCAGCGTGTTCATGGTACGCATAGTACCCGATGCGACCGCGTCGGTTCCCGCGAGGCGTTCCTAAAAGAGCGCCAGCTGCACAGAGCGGCTGCGCGTCCGGTAGACCAGCGAAGGCTGATCGCGCAGCGCGACTTCGACCACGGCAGGGCCAAAAACACCCGCCTTAGGACCGGGAAGCAATCCCGCCGCCTTTGCCCGCTTCTTCCAGTAGTTCATCGCCATACGGGGAGTATTGTTGATTTCGGAAAGGTGGGAGAGCCAGAAGCAGGCCGGACCATGATCCCCGGTGTGCGACAGGATCAGATCGCAGGCGGCATTGTTCGAAAGATGACCATGACGCCCCAGAATACGCGCCTTTAAGCTGTCGGGGTACGGACCAAAACGCAGCTTGTGAATATCGTGGTTGGATTCAATGGCGACCAGCGACGTTCCCACGCATGCCTCACGGAACTCGGGTGTCACCGTCCCGGTGTCGGTCGCATAGGCGATAGCCATATCCCCGAACGAGACACGGAAACCGACCGGGTCAGCGGCATCGTGGGTCACACCCACGGCGCGGACACCGAAACTTCCGACTCCTGCCTCACCCCCGGCAGGCAGAATTTGAAACGGGGCGTCGCGTCTCTCCTGCGCGAACAAGGTGTCCAGCGTCCCTGCCGTGGAGATAAGCGGCACTTTATACTTCCGAGCAAAGGGTATTGCGCCCCGAACATGGTCGATATGCTCGTGTGTCAGCAGTATCCCCGAAAGGCGTTCGGGAGAGATGCCCCGTTTCTCTATCTCCGCCTTCAGCTTACGGACGCCGAGGCCGGCATCGACAAGCAGCGCCTCGTCCCCCGCCACAACGAGCAGTGCATTGGCGGACGATCCTGAAGCTAGACAGTAGACAGAAACATCAGACACAGCTGCAGTATAAAACGGCGGGAGCTGCTTTGTCAAACAAGAGTTTGCAGAAAGAACAAAAAGAAAACAGTCTGCACAAAACCTGTACAGACTGATTTCTTTACTACTATCTCAAGGCGAGACGGTCTAGCGGGCTCGCCGCGCCCCTGCCCAGTGATTGACGTAATAGGACCGGCTCAGGCTATCCGTCCGCACGGAATGCCCACCGCTGGACGCATGGCAGAACTTGCCGCCTCCGATATAGATGCCGACGTGGGAAACGCCCCGCTTGTAGGTGTTCTTGAAAAACACGAGATCACCTGGCTTGAGCTGATTCTTGGGGATCGGAATCCCCTTTCGGTACTGCTCGGCAGCCGTGCGAGGGAGTTCAAGTCCCGCCTTATCGAACAGATACATCATAAATCCGGAACAGTCAAAAGCCCCGCGCCCCGTCGCGCCCATACGGTAGGGCACACCACGATAGGATAGCGCATTGCGAGCGATACGCTCGTTGCGGCTTAGGTTGCGGTTAACCGGTTTAACCGGCGCAGGAGGGGCCGGGACAGCGGCCTTTTCAGCTTCGGGCAGTGCCGCCGCCATCGCCACCTGGACCGGAGCCGCCGCTTCCGAGGCATTGACGGGAGCCTGAACCGTGTTCTGGGTGTCGTCAACAGCTACCTGGGAAAGAGCGGGCATAACCGCCGCCGCTGTCGATTCCGGCGCGACCGGGTTGGCCCTGATCACGACCGGAGCAGCGATCTGCGGGTTCAGCTTTGGACTCCGCAATACCGGTCGCGAAAAGGCGAAACGTGCAGGCTTCTTGGAGGCAATCACGAACTGTGGTTTGCGTACAGCGACTGCCTGCTTTTTGCGCACAACTGGCCTGGCAGCGACTGCTTTCGCCACGAGTATCTTTTTAGCTTTTGGTTTTGCAGCAGCGATACGCTTTACGGGAGGCTTTGCAGCGGCGATTCGCTTTACAGGTCGCTGCGCTAGCTGAACGGCCTTCTTGGGCTGCTTTTTCTTGTTGGCAGCGACTGTCTTCTTAGCCGCTTTGGCGGCGCTCGCCAGTTGAACCGTCTTCTTGGAGATCGCGAGAAGGTCTGATCGGACCCATCCCTCACGACCGGTGGCAAAACGCAGTTTTGCCCAGTCGCCTTTGCGCGCGACAACCGAGGCGGCACGTCCGGCATCCAGGAGAGCGGTCGGAGCGTGGTCATTGCTGGGGCCGGAACGCAGGCGGGCGGTCTCAACGCGGACCATTGCCTTATGCACTCGCTTGGGTGGGGAGGAGTGGCGCTTGGCAGGCTTGGTGGGCCGGGCAAGGGCGGAGATTGGGGTGGAAAACGTGGCTGTCAGGGTCGCAAGAGCGATACAAGCAGCCGTCAGCGACAGACCGAACGAGGCGGTAAGTCTGCGAACGCGCGGAGCGCGCAGAAAAAATGTCAACAAAACGTCCTTTCTTCAGTGTTCAACAGGAATGAATTGCAAATTCCCATGAAACTGCCGAAGGTAAAAGTGATTCAGGCTTATTGCTGATGGATTCCGCGCAGAAAAGCGAAGCTTTTCTGTTACCCATAGCAACGTCACAAACTAACCTGAACTTTGATTTCGCACTGTCTGACCAGAAAGCAGCGTTCCTAAAATTCCAACGAAGTCTGGACAGAGACGGTTCTAAAATTTATTGGTGGTGGGGACGCGACAAACGATTGCCCGTCCTCAACCTTAGGCAGTTTAACCCCAGGCTCTAAGGCTTGTCAACCCTAGTCTGTGAAAAGTTTCACTTATTTATCGGACCTAGCGGGCTTTTTTTAGAGGGAAATATGGGTAACCGGTAGGAGAAAATAAAATTTCGCGGAGGATCTTTCAAACCTGCTGTATACTGCGTTGTGTTTTAACGGGAACTACTTGCTTTCGTCCGATGTCTTTAAGACTTGGCGCGGCAAGGAAGTACGAAACACAGTCCCCGGTCGCTCCTGACCACCTCCAACGAACCATAGAAGACTGGTTTCGGTCGCTGAGACTCTTACAACTTCTTACGCAACGCGGCGTGGTAATCTCGCAGTTTGTATCGATAGCTCGCTGAATGGCCTTGTGCCTGTTTGAAAGGAACTACCGTGACTCTGAAGAACCGCCACACCGGCTTCACCCTGATTGAACTGCTCGTGGTAATCGCGATTATCGCGATCCTCGCCGCCATCCTGTTCCCCGTTTTCGCCCAGGCACGCGCTAAAGCGCGGCAGGCAGCTTGTTTGTCCAACGGCAAGCAACTTGGTCTGGGAATCATTCAGTACACACAGGATTATGATGGCGTCTTACCTCCCGCCCAATTGGGAGCCACGGGGGCGGTTATTTCGTGGCCGACCATGGTATATCCATACATCAAAAACGGAGATGTCTTTGTTTGCCCAAGTGCTGACGACGAGACGTTCACCCCTCAGCCGCAGTTCATGTCAACGGCTGGTGGCGCTACTGGTTGGGCTGCAGCGTATGGAGGCACTGTCTCTTCAACAGGAGGCCCCGCTACTGCCAAAAAGTTTGCGAGCATTACTGACTCAAAGTATGCTGGGTTCGACACGGGTGGGGATGGTTCGAATCTCACGGTGGAACAAGTTAAACGACTATCTTACACGCGCAACGTAATCCCGAACACATCAGCCGGGTGGTCCAAAGTGAATGCGATTGCCGCCGGTTTTCAGAACCAAGCATCGACACCAAAATCAGGATTTGCTGGACTTTACACCACGAAACCACCATCAACAACTGGGAGTATTCCTGACCCGTCTACAACGGACCCAATTTCGGAAACAGATGTTGAAGACCCGGCAGGCACCATTCAGCTTTTTGATGCCATCTGTGGAACAGCAAGCGGTGACCCGCGCGGAAATGGAAACTCGATGCGTGGTATTCAAGAATCGCAGCGTACCGACCTGTTCCGGGATGATACAGCAAATAAGCCTGGTTCACGTCACAGTGATGGCTACGTTGTCAGCTACGGTGACGGACACAGTAAGTGGGTGAAGTGGGGTTCGACCAAGCCTTGTGACTGGACGATCCAAGCGGACACTTGTAGATAGGGTTTAGCAGACCGAGTCACAACTAGTAGACCGCGCCCGACGGAAACTTCCGTCGGGCGCGTTGCTTTTTTCGGCGGCAGCAGGCAAAATAGAGCCATGCCAACAATTCAGGACATACCTCTTCACTCTATCCCTGTCGTGGAGCCGGAAGCCGCTCTCGACGAGGTTATCGCCATGGTGCAGAACGATCCTCTTCATACCGTCGCGCTGGTCGGTGATGAGCAGTACATGGGAATCTTCAACGAGGACGCACTCAATGATTCGGCTCTCATTCCCCAGGACGCAGACCGTTCCCTCCTCGCAGTAGGTCCGTACGTGCATCCCGCGCGGGTGATCGCGCACCCACACCACGATGCTGCCGAGGTATTAGCCGCGATGCAGCGGCGGGGTCTGGATGTCGCGCCTGTCGTGGACAACCGGACGTTCAAAGGGGTGGTGACACGGGCGGAGTTGGAAAAAGCGTTAAGCTAAGTCACCCCTCGCCTTTGTTCACCCCTCCCCCCGCCGCTTAGACGGCTTAGCCCCCTCCCCTCGGAAGGAGAGGGGGTGTTGGCTACCGTTTCCGCATCTGCTCCGCCCAGAGGATTGCCTACCCCGGCAGACCTGGCAGTCGGGCGCAACGCAGATGTGGCCCTTGGTTGTAACTCCCCCT
>JAZKEA010000090.1:0-8429 GCA_040387315.1 Armatimonadota bacterium
AGTCGTCAGCGCGGACAGAATATCGTCCATCCTGCCGAGCATCGCCTCCGCCCGTGCCGTCTCTCCCCGCCGAAGGCAATCCAGCGCATGACGACGCCCCTCCGAGGCCGCCTCCGCAAGACCGTTCAGGTAGGTTGCGGTCTGGATACCAAGCGACTCCGGCGATGGCAGCGGTGTCTCCGTCACAAGGGCGAGAAGCGTCGCCGCCTCGGCAAGCTCTTTGTGCGCATCCTGCACATAGCCCGCGAAAAACAAATCCGGGTGGGCTGCCAGTGCGTGGGAAACGCGTTCCGCTTCCGCGCGTGCCCCTTCAACCGCCTCCTGCGCCTCCGAAATCTCACCGCGATGCATCGCACGGATCGCATTGGCGCAGGTACGCGTAAGGGCACGCCCATGCGCCAGCGCGACCTCGCGCGTCTTGTAGGTATCATCCAGGGTCGCGCGGGCTGTCCCGATCAGATCCAGCAGGTTATCCATGCCGTTATTATGGCGAGGCTATCCGGCCAGTGTCAAACAAACGCACTGGAGAAAGAGCCAACCGGACAGTTGGGCGCGTTTGTCTCCTGCACCGTCGTTGGAGACAGATGGACGTGGACGGGTCTGTTTTTTACGGCTCTAAGCCGCGTAGGTGCGTCTGCGCCGCAGAACCATACCCACCGCTCCCAGAACGGGCAGGACAAGGGCGAGAGAGCCCGGTTCCGGCGCGACAGTCGCAGTGGCAGCAAGGGGGACCGTAATCCGGTTCGTGTCCAGGGTTACCGCCGCGTTTCGCGCCAGGGCCCGACCGTCCTCTATGGTAGCGCCTGTGGTCAGTGTGATACTCGTCAGAGCAACGATACTTCCCCGGAACGCCGTGTTGGTTCCAAGCGTTGCGGAACTGCCAACCTGCCAGTACAGGTTGTCGGCAGCTCCGCCGTTGATGAACGTCACCGACGAGAGGCTTGCTGTGGTAAGGGTTTCTCCTATCTGGAAGACAAAGAGCGCATTGGGGTTATTCTGAGCATCAAGAATCAGCCCGCCCGTCAGCTGCGCGGACGAGTTGAATCGATACACCCCGGCCGTAAGTGTCAGCCCGCCGAGATTAATACCGCTCAGGTTGGTACTCGGTGTCAGACCGGCAAGGGTCGTATACGCTGTAGTAAGATCGACCTGAGCCTGAGCCGCGACCGCATCTCCCGCATGGGTAGATCCTGTTACGCTCGTGTCCGAAAAATCGGTAAGCGCAGTGCCAGGACTGACGCCAAGATCTCCCGTCAGAAGTGTAGTGCCCTTGTTTGTGACGGTTGAACCTGCCAGCACGGCGAAACTTGACGCTGATCCCAGAAAATCCGCTGCCTGTGCGCGATCAGGAGACCCGGCAAAAACCAATGTCGCCGCCCCAATTGCTGCTCCTAACGGCAGAATTCTCCTTCGTGTTCGCGTCCCATCATTAAACCGTTCGTCCGGCCCTGTTGTGTTGAACATGGTGTACTTTGTGTGCTTTCTGCCTCGACTTTGGCCTCTCTGCAGAACGAGGAGGAACGTATAAACAGGGAGCACGGCGACAGGTAGGGGTAGGAAGTGGGCTTTTGTTTTTGCTTTTTCACCGTTTACCTCGCCGTCTTCTGTTGATCTGTTCTTCTTATCGGAACACAGAGACCTATGGAGAGCTGATGAAAACCAAAAACAAAACCGCATGCTGGCAGATGGGGAGAGATTCGCCGGCACGCGCATTTGATGAGGGTTTGAATCTTAACCTACTTATCGGGAAGGCTGCCCAGAATCAATATAGGTACATATACTGGCTTGCCGTGCCGACCCGCAGCGCGGGCCAGAATCTTGGCGTCAAACAAGAGGGCAGCGGCGCTGTGCCGGAGAATACAGACATAATCATGCGCATAGACGGAACAGTTCGCAGGCAGGGAAAGACAAGAGAATGAAAAGCGCAAGACCGAACAATGGGCCCCGTCCTGACGAGCAGTGGTACTGGGTCGCCGCCACTTTAAGGCAATTCACGAATCTGAGCCACAAAGGCGGCGACACTTATGGAAGTTGAGGTCCAACTCCTGCATGGCAATGACTTTACAGACGGTACCGAAGTGTACTGGACGTTTTTTGAGCGGGTAGACAGAAAATGAAGCGCACGCAAATATGAGATTGACAACGCAGGCGAATCTTCGTTCAGGGTTAGAAGCGGCAGTCGACGGCAAAAATATTTGTGTCCAAGCGTGGCTCGGCTATGCCGATGTTCTATTCACTGGATTTGGAGAGGGTACGTGATGCCCCTGGACAAAATCGCGGAGCAGGGGTTTTTAGAAGGCTTTGACCTGTTCGAGCGGGCAAGGTACAGCGACGCCTACACAATCTATGCTTCACTGGTCCGGCGCTACCCTACGGAAGGGAAGGTGTACTTCTGGCTGGGGTGGACACTGCACCACTTGGGAGACAAGGAAAAGGCGCAGGAGGCAATGGAATCGTCAGCCCATTTTGCGTCTGTTCTGCCGCAGAATCCGTATATTGTCATTGCGAATTGGGCAGGCGTTGACTTGGCAGATATCCGGCGACAACCGTGGCTGAATAAGGCTAAAGACTGGGCTATCAAATCAGATCAGCCTGTATTGATTGCGGAGGCTCAGTGCGAACAGGCACTCTTTGACAGAGATAAAACACGCGCCAGACAGTATTTGGAGGAAGCAATTTCTTATACGCCTGATGATGCGCAGCTCCTCGCGATGCTGAGTACGATGTTGATTGATCTGGAGCAGTACGAGGCGGCGCGGGAACTTCTTCTGGAGGCGAAGGAGCGACGAGTTACCTCTTTTAACCTGCTTTACGATCTGGGCCGGGCGACGATGAAGCTGAATCGGGAAGCAGAGGCGATGGCTATCTATGAAGACGCCATCTACGGAAAGGGAGTAGTCTCTGTGAAGCGCACCAACCAGTTTCGGTGGGCAGCGCATCTTCTGTCACGGTACTACCTCCGCAAAGGACGTTTCCGTGATCTTTCGAAACTGAGTTTTCGGCAGCTTGATCTCGAAGATGAACTGACTGCGCAGAAAAAAGCGTATCGTGCCCGATTGTCCACCTGAGACACCCATGACCAAACAAGAGGGTGACCGCCCCCCGCCGCCGAATATAGTCTCAGCATGAGCGACCAAAAAACAGTACAAACAGTACGCACCGCCGTTATTGGGTATGGCTTCGCCGGGCGCAGCTTCCACAGCTACTTAATTAGCCTTGCGCCGGGACTGACGCTTCAGGGCATCGCGTCGCGCGACCCGCAGACACGTGATCGGATCATCGCCGAGCGTGGCTGCCGTGCCTACAAGACCTTTGACGAGGTGATCGCGGACCCTACCATAGACCTCGTGGTTCTGGCGACCCCTAACCACACGCATGCCGAGCTTGCCGTTCAGGCGCTCGATGCCGGGAAGCATGTGGTCAGTGACAAGGTGATGTGCCTTACTATCTCCGATTGTGACCGTATGATGGAGGCGGCGAAGCGGAACAGCCGCTTTCTCTCCGTGTTCCAGAACCGGCGCTGGGACGGCGACTTCCTGACGGTGCAGAAGCTGATCGCGGACGGCGACCTGGGAAATGTCCGCTGGGTCGAGATGGCCTGGCAGGGCTTTGGGGCCTGGGGGGGCTGGCGAGGGCAGTCCGCGCTTGGCGGGGGCCGGTTTTACGATCTTGGCGCACACCTGGTAGATCAGGCGGTAATGCTGTTCCCGCAAGCCATCGAGACGGTCTACTGCCGGATGCACCACGATTTCCCCAATGCCGATGTCGAGAGCGAGGCGCTGATTATTATCACATTTGCGGGTGGAGCTACCGTTGTCTGCGACCTCTCCAGTCTGACCGCCATCAGCAAACCTCGTTTCTCCGTTCATGGTGATCAAGCCACCTACGAGAAGTACGGCCTGGACCCGCAGGAGGCCGCGATGAAGGCTGGAGATATCGATGCCGCTGTTGAGCCCCCCGCAAGCAGTGGCAGGCTGCGCAGCCGTGCCGGGGTGGAGCATATCGTAAAGACACTGCCGGGGCGCTGGCGGAACTACTACGAAAACATCGCCGATGTTCTTCTGCACGGCGCGGACCCGCTGGTAAAGCTCCCCGAGGTATGCCGCGCGATTAGCGTTCTCCATGCCGCGCGCCAGTCAGCAGAAACCGGAACAACAATTCGCTTCGCGCCGGAGCCATAGGTGAAAGGTTGAACTGGCTGGAGCGTCTGAACCGGCTCCCGGCCCGCCTGCCCCTGCCCGAAGCGAGTGGGGCGGTCGTTGATATCGGACACTGGGCCTACAGTGCGAACCTGCCGGATAATGTCCCGCACCGGCACGCCTACTTCGAGGTCTGCCGCGTGGGCGAACGGGGACACGGGCAGTATCTGGTCGAAGGTGTCCCCCACGCCATCGGTCCTGGCGACCTGTTCTTCTCACGTCCCGGCGTTCTGCATCAGATCATAAACACCGAGCAGCCTCTGATGGAACTGTTCTGGGTGACTTTTTATCTGAATTTGCCGAACGTCGTGTCAGGAGACTCTGGTATCACATCCCTCCTGCGTCGCTTTATCGGAGCCTCAAACGTGCTTGTCGCGCCGGATTCAGATGGTACGGTCTACGCCGCCTGGGAGGCACTGCGCACGACGGCCTCATCGCCTCTCGCTTCGGAGGGGCCCGCTTTTAATAGTCAGGTGAACGCCCTGAGTCTCGCCCTGCTGATCGCGCTCGCCCTGGCCGGCGGAGGCAGAGAGCCCGCCGAGGATTATCCCACGCCCCTCGGGGACCCGGAAGAGACCAGCGGACGCCGCGCCGTCCGCTATATCCACGACAATCTGATCCGTGCGCTCACCGTCCCGGAGATTGCCGCCCAGGTAAGCGTTTCGCCGCGTCATCTGACCCGTCTGTTCTCAAGCTTTACCGGTGTGCCTCCCGCCGCCTACATCGAGAAAGCGCGGATTCAGCGGGCACGGACTCTGCTCCTGCGAACGGACGATCCGGTCAAGCAGGTGGGCGCTCAGGTTGGGTATGAGGATGTCCACCACTTTACCAGAGCCTTTACACGCCTGGTCGGCTGCCCGCCGGGGCTGTTCCGCAAAACTCGGGGAGATGCCGCGACACCGGTGCCGGGTGGCGCATTTATCCAAAACCCTGGCACACTTGTCTAAAGACGCCCCTTCGCAGTACTGGCTATACTAGGAGCAATTCAGTCCGAAGGAGACAAAGAAAACCATGCTTAGTGAGGAGCAAAAAGCGTTCTATAAAGAGAACGGCTACGTCGTCGTTCCCGGTCTGCTGACACCGGAAGAGGCCGCGTCCTACCGCCAGGAAGTGCACGATCTGATGACCCGCCTCTCCGCGGTCCAGGAAGTCGATCTGGGCGGCTGGGGGAGCGCCAAGGAGATCTCAAATGGTCTTAAGACAAGCCTGCTGCACTGCCACGATGTCCAGTTTCAGTCCGCCGCCTTTGCCCGCTTGATTGTCGATGAGCGGCTCACGGGTGTCGCCGCCGACATCATCGGTCCCAATGTTCAGTTGCACCATACGAAATCTTTCGTCAAGCCGCCGGAAAAAGGAAGCCCGTTCCCCCTGCACCAGGATGCTCCCTTCTTTCCCCATGACAACCACTCGATGATTGCGGTCATCCTCCATTTCGATGATGCTCCCCTAGAAAAGGGGTGTGTCCGCGTGGTCCCCGGCAGCCACAAACAGGGTATCCTGCCCCACATCCCGACCGGCAGCTTTCACCTCGATCCTGCCGAGTACCCGGTCGAATCCGCGACCCCGATTCCCGCCAAAGCAGGTGATGCTCTGTTCTTCTCCTACCTGACTATCCATGGCTCCGGTATCAACACCAGCAGCGAGGCCCGGACCACGCTCCTGATCCAGATGCGCGACCCCGCCGACCCCCCGACCATCCGGACCCACGAAAGCCGGGGGCAGGGCATGATGCTGGCGGGAGTTGACCCCTCCTGCGCAAAAACCAAACCATCCTCCGAGACAGCCGCCGAGTCGTCCGCTATGGGCGGCGGTATGGCAATGGGGGCAATGGGAGGCTCAATGATGGGCGGGGGCATGATGGGCGGCCGCTGAAGCGGGCCGTTACTTTTCAGGGTATGGGGATCGTTTATCCTCATGCCCTGACCTATACGCACGTTTACTTCCAGAGAGGTATTGGGAAAATCATCAGCGCCGCCTATCGCGACGGCATGATGCAAACGCTTAGAAATCCTCTTTAATGAAGTTGTCTGCTGGTGCGGCTGGTCTTCTGCTGATCGCCTCTCTTTTGCCCCTGTCCGTTGGTCTGCACGGCTGCTCGCGCCCCAGCGACGCGGAGACAAGTAAAGGCAAAAACGGCAAGGGCGGCGAGGCCGCGAATGGCCCGGTTGCGGTGGATGTGGTCGCGGCGCGAATCGGGGCGCTTCGCCCCGAGCTCGAATACACCGGCACCACCCGGCCCACGCGTGAGGTATCGCTTCGCGCCCAGGCAGAGGGGCGGCTGCTGACCCTCGCGGTAGATGTCGGGGACCGGGTTCAGCGCGGGCAGGTAGTTGCCCGGCTCGATGATGATCTCCTGCAGTCCGCGGTTCAGCAGGCCGAGGCGGAACTTGCCAGCCGCATCTCCCAGGTCGCGAGTGCCCGGAGCCAGGTCGGTGATGCCCGGACAAGGGTACAGCAGGCGCGCTTTGATCTGACCCAGAAACAGGCCGATGCCGGCCGCTATGCGTACCTGGCAAAAGAGGGAGCGGGCGCGGTACAGACCGCCGAGCAGACCCGTACCGCGGCTCGCATCGCGGCCCAGGCGGTCCGTTCGGCGGAACAGCAGGTAAAGAACCTGCAGTCTGTCGTTGAGGCCGCCCAGGGGCAGGTAAAGTCGCAGCAGGCCGCGATGAAACAGGCGAAAGAGCGGCTCTCCTATGCGGTTCTCCGCGCCCCGGTCACCGGCCTGGTAACTGCCAAAGTCTCCGATGTGGGGAATTTGGTGCAGCCGGGAGGCGAGGTACTGCGAATCGGTGACTTCCGGCTCGCACAGGTGGATGTGCAGGTGAGTGAGCTGGAGCTGTCCCGCGTCTCTGTCGGACAGCTCGTGCGGGTCGCGCTTGATGCCTTTAACGGGCGCGAGATCATCGGGCGGGTGGATCGCATCTCGCCGCAGGCCGATACCGTGTCACGGCTTGTGCCGGTCACCGTCACGGTTGCCAACACGAACGGCAAAATCGGCGGCGGACTGCTGGCGCGGGTCCGATTCGGACGCACCGCCGACCAGAAGATCGTGATCCCCGACAGCGCCTTCCAGGTGGCGCAGAAGCCCGGTCAGGACGGTGCGCCGGACAGCGGCGGTCCCTCAGGCGGCAGCGGAGGCGCGGCCTCAGGTGCGTCTGGTCAGTCAGCCCCGTCAGGACAGTCAGGACAAGGTAGCGGAACCGGTGCGGGAGGCGCACCACAGCAGGGCAAAGCAGGGGCATCTTCCACGCAGGGCGCTGCAGTCACCGCCCAGAACAACCGCGCCACAACCGCTCAGGCCGCCTCGGCGGAACGGCCCGACGCGCAGCAGACCGAAATGGTGTACGTTCTCGTGGGGGAAGGTCAGCTGATTCCGGAAAAGAAGGAAGACGCCAAAGGTGGGGACGAGAAGCAGGATAAGGGCGCAGCTAAAGACAAGGGCGGCGAGCAGGCACAGCAGGAGAAGCGTCCCCCGCCGCGCGCTTACGCGGTCGAGCCTCGCCAGGTGCGGATAGCCGCCCGGGCCGATGGTCAGGCGGAGGTGCTCCAGGGCTTGCAGCCCGGCGACCGCGTCGTCACGCGCTCCAGCCGTCCCCTCAAGCAAGGGGATACCGTGCGTCCGAGCGTCCTTTCCGAGGAGCAGATCGCCCAAGCCGAGGAGATCAGGCAGCGGGCTCAGCAGCAGGCCGAGTCGTCGCAGCAGAATCAGAACCTGCCGACAGATTTGCCCCGTGGCAGGGGCGCACAGAGCGCGGGTCAGGCAGGGCAGTCCTCGTCATCCCAGGGGGCGCAAGGCGGCTCGCAGGGGACCGGGTCCGGCAGAGCGGCGTCAGGCGCAGGCGGCTCGGGCTCCGGCTCAGGTGGCGGCCTTACCGGGATCGGGGGACCGTCGGCGGGCAGCGCGGCGGGAGGAACCGGGTCCGGGTCCAGCGGAAGCGGCGGAGGTAATTAAGTGGCTATAAACGATCCCCGGCAGAACCGGAAGCCACTTCCCGCGCCGCCATCCGAGACACCACTTTCCGGCACAGAGGACGAGGCGTCTGTGCTCCAGACGCCGCTCCGACCGGATGCCCCCACGCCGCTGCCTCCCGGTCCCGCGGCGAACGCTTCCTCTAACGGCAATGGTGCGGGTGCGGGCGGCACACCCGAAGAGCCGGGGCGAAAGCGTCGGCGACGGCGGCGCGCGGGCGGCGATGCCCCGCAGAAGTCGGGTGGGTTCAGTGTCAG
>JAZKEA010000090.1:8439-14013 GCA_040387315.1 Armatimonadota bacterium
GGCTGGCGATCCGACGTCCTATCGGGACCGGAATGCTGGCCCTGATGATCCTGGTCCTGGGCGGGTTCTATCTCACGCGCCTCAATGTGGATCTCCTGCCCTCCATCACCTATCCGCGTATCGGGGTGCGTATACAGGCGCCGGGTGTCTCGCCCGAGGTCGCCGTGGAGGAGATAACGCGGCCATTGGAGGAGGCGCTCGCCGCCACCGAGGGCGTGGTACAGGTTTACTCGCAGACGCGAGAGGGGCAGGTGTCCGTGGACCTGTTCTTTAAGCCCGGCGGCGACATCGACCGCGCGCTGAACGATGCGACCGCGGCCCTCGGACGGGCGCAGGGAAACCTGCCGGAAACCGTCGAGCAGCCGCGCCTGTTCAAGCTGGACCCCTCGCAGCTTCCCGTGATCGAGTACGCGCTGACATCCCCGCAGCTGTCGGGCAAAGCCCTGCGCGTATTCGCCGACGAGGAGCTTGCCCGAGAGCTTGCGGTTGTGCCGGGAGTCGCCGCCGTGGATGTTTCCGGCGGCGCGGTCGAGGAGATCCAGGTGAATGTGGATCTTCCGCGGCTGCAGGCGGTCGGGGTGGGCCTTGCGCAGGTGCTTGCTGCTCTTGCCGCCGAGAACCAGGATGTTTCCGGGGGACGGCTGGAGGGCGGCACGACGGCTGAGCCGCTGACCCGCACGGTGGGACGGTTCCAGAGCCCGCTGGAGATCGAGAACATCTCGTTTCCCGTGAACCGCACTCTCGCCCCCCCCGCCCCCTCCGGGGGAGCGCTTCCCGCGGGGACCAACCAACCGTTGGATCGTGTGTTTCTGAGGGACTTTGCCACGGTTGTCGATGGGACGGAGGACCAGCGGGTGCTGGTGTATCTGAATCGTCAGCCCGCGGTCCGTGTCAGCATTCAGAAGCAGCCGGATGCCAACACGGTAGAGGTGGTGGACGGTGTGAAGGCGCGGATCGCCGCGCTGCGCCGGACGGGCGTGGTCCCCGAGGGCACCAATCTGGTGGCGACCACGGATGAATCTCTGTTTATCCGCAACTCTATTAAGGATGTGGCGATCTCCGGGGCCATCGGCGCGGCCCTCGCTGCCGGGGCCGTTTTGCTGTTTCTGGGGTCGCTGCGCCAGACACTGATTATCGTGCTCTCCATCCCGCTCGGTACCCTTTTTGCCGTGATACTCATGGGCGTGTCGGGGCTGTCACTGAACATCTTCAGCCTGGGAGGCCTTGCCATCGGGATTGGGGCGGTCGATAGCTGTATCGTCGTTCTCGAAAACATCGTCAAGGCCGTGGAGGCGAAAAACTCCAAGGGGGCCACGTCTGCCGCCCAGGAGGGGACTGCTCCCCCCAAGGAGGGAGTTCTTCGCTCCCCAGAGGGAACGATCTACTCCCGGGGGGAAACCCTTCCCTCCAAGGAGAGGACCGACACGCCCAAGGGGGCGGACGTCGGCCCTCGGGGGGCAGACGCGGACCCCCAGGGCGCGATCTCTCAGCAGGCCCTGATTCCGCTCGCCCAGGAGAAAGCCGGGGAGCTGGAATCCGCCCTGATCGCCTCCACCACGACCAACCTCGCCGCCGTTATCCCGTTCCTGCTGATCGGCGGCTTTGTCGCGCTGCTGTTCAACGAACTGATCCTCACGGTCGCGTTCACGGTCGGCGCGGCCCTGCTGACATCGCTGACTATCGTGCCAATGCTCGCGTCGCGCCTTCTCTCCATCAAAAAGTCGAGCGGGCTGCAGAACTTTTTCCTGGTCCGCAAGTTCGCCGAAGGGTTCGAGCGGCTTTCCGGCGGCTACGGGCGTCTTCTTGAGAAGGCTCTGGAGCGGCGTAAGCGGGTGCTGTTGATCGTCGTCGGCCTGCTCGTCGGCCTGATGGCGCTGCTTGTTCCGAACATCTCGACCGAGATTCTGCCGCGCATCAGCACCGGTCAGGCGACGCTCCGGGCGCAGTTCCCCCCTGGCACGCCGCTCGCCACCAGCGACCGGGTCATGGCCGAGGTGGACCGTATCTTCCGGGAACAGCCGGAAACTCGGGACGTCTTCACAACCGTGGGCGGGTTCCTGTTCGGCAATGCTACATCAGAGAACCCGCTCCAGTCGTCGTCCACCGTCACCCTCAAGGAGGGGACTGATGTGGAGGCGTATGTCGCCCGTGTCAACCGCAAATTCCAGGACCTGGGCCTGGTCGGAATTCGTCTTCGTCTCGCCCCCGGCGAGGTGCGCGGTCTTGTCACCAGCAACTCTCCCGTTCGCGGCGCGGAGATCGACGTCATCCTGCAGGGGACGAATGAAGCCTCGCTGCTTCAGGCAGGGCGTCAGGTTCTGGCCGCCCTGGACCAGAAGGCCAAGCTCTCGCAGTTCCGCCCGAACGCCGACCCGACCCAGCCCGAGGTCCAGGTGCGCCGTGACACCGCCCGCGCCGCCCAGCTTGGTATCTCCACCCAGCAGATCGGCGAGACCATCGCCGCCGCCATTGAGGGCGCGATTCCCACGCAGCTTCAGCGAGGCGAGCGCCTGATCGATGTGCGTGTCCAGCTGGATCAGGCCTCTATCCAGAGCCGCGCGCAGCTGGAGCGTCTGCCCCTGTTCGTGGACGGCAACCGGCTGATCCGCCTGTCCGATGTCGCCACCATCACCGAGGGACAGACGCCCGGCGAGGTGCAGCGCATCAACCAGCGCGATGTCTTTATTCTCGCGGGCAACCTGAACGAGGGCGCGAGCCTCGGCGATGCCCTCAAAGAGGTCGAGACTGCGCTCAAGGACGTCAAGCTTCCTGCCGGTGTCACCATTCAGCCCTCATCGGCGGCGCAGTCGAGCCAGGAGCTGCAAAGCAATATTCTGCTGCTGGGGTCCCTGGCGATCTTCCTCGTCTTCGTCATCATGGCGGTGCAGTACGACTCGCTCGTCGATCCGCTCGTCATCCTGTTCACGATCCCGCTCGCGCTCTCCGGCGGTCTGATTGGTCTTTACATCACCAAGACCGCTATCGGTGCGACCGTCCTTATCGGAGTTATCCTGCTGATTGGCATCATCGTCGGCAACGGTATCATTCTGATCGAGCTCGCCAACCAGATCCGCGACGAAAGTAGCGGCAAAAACGGCGAACCCATGGAGCGCCGTGAAGCCATCGCGAAGGCAGCGCCCCAGCGCCTGCGCCCCATCACCATGACCACGATGATAGCGGTTCTGGGCCTGCTTCCGCTCGCGCTCGGCCTCGGTGAGGGCACCGAGCTTCTGCGTCCCCTGGGTATCGTCACCCTCGCGGGCCTGCTGCTTGGTACCCTACTGACCCTGTTCGTCGTTCCCTGCCTCTATGTCACCCTGCACGATGTCTTCCATCTGAACCTGTTGGGAGATAAAAAAGGCAAGGCAAAATCCGATAAACTCGAGGCGGGAAAGAAAGCAGGCGAGGGAAAGAAGGCACGGGTGTAGATGCCGGGTGCCGCCGCCGATTTAGCCGACCGCTATCCACTCACCGAAGTGCCCGTTCCTGTCGGAGGCCGGGTCTGGAGCATCACCGCCGTTCAGGACCAGGACGCGCTTGTGGAAAGCGTCCGGACCGAGGAGGACCTCGCCACCTTCCCCTTCGGCCTGATGCTCTGGGCGGCGGCAATCGGACTGGCGGAGCGCCTGACTGAGGAGCCCTCTTTGGTGGCGGGGAAGCGCGTCCTGGAACTGGGGGCCGGAGTGGGACTGCCGGGACTTGTTGCCGCCACACTCGGGGCCGCTGAGGTAACCCAGACCGATTATCAGGAGGATGCGCTGGAACTGGCACGCCGTAACGCCCGCGCGAACCGCATCCACAACATCGCCGTTCGCCAGGGAGACTGGCGCCGCTTCTTCACCGACGGTCTGCCGTATGATCTCGTGATCGCCTCCGACGTTCTGTATGAACGGACGCTGCACGCGCCGCTCGCCGCGCTCTTGCCCCGGCTGATCGCGCCCCATGGCGCGATCCTGCTCTCGGACCCGCTCCGCCCGCAGGCGATGGAGTTCCTGGAGAAACAGATCGAATCCGGCGGCGCGTGGAACGTCGCTTACGAGGGCCGTCGCGTCACGATGCCGGGTGACAAGCCCGAGACCAAAGATATCGCGCTGATCTGGCTGAGACGGAAGCAGGCGTAGCTTTTACTTTCCGCCGTCGGTCCCACGCAGCTCCGGCGGTGTCTCCCCAACCACATAGAACGAGCCGGTCACAACCACCACATCACCGGCTGCCGCCTCTTGCCACGTTCGCACGATTGCCGCCGATGTCGGCTCGATTATCTGTGGGGCAAGTCCCACTGCTCGCGCCGCCGCCGCGATCTCCTCCACCGGCTTGGGGCGGAACCGCGGTGCCGTGACAACGATCCTGCCGCCCTCCGCCAGCGGAGCCAGCTCCCGCAGAAACAGTTCCGGGTCATGGTTACGGCTCATGCCGACCACAAAGCGATAGCGTCTGTTGGGAAACTCCGAGCGCAGCGCCTCGACAAGAACCCGCGCGCCATCCTCGTTGTGGGCGACATCCAGCACCAGCGCCGGATCACCGGGAAGCGTCGTCTGAAACCGTCCCGGCAGACTCGCCTGGGCAAGACCGTCGCGAACCGCAGCTTCCGGCACGACCGCCGCTCCGTTTTCCCCAAGGACCCGCACCGCATCGCAGGCGACCGCCGCATTTATCCGCTGAAACGGGCCATGCAGCGCGAGCGGCCAAGTAACGGCATCCGTGGCCCCGATCGTCCGCAGAGGGACGTTCTCCTGTTCCGCTTTCGCGGCGATAGCATCGAGCGCTTCTCCCGGCGGCACGGCGGTGATACAGGCAAGCGTGCCCGGCTTGATAATTCCTGCTTTTTCGCCCGCGATCTTCGCCAGCGTGTCCCCGAGCAGCGCCTGATGGTCATAACCGATACTGGTAACGACCGCGACCAGAGGCGGCGGTATGACGTTCGTGGCGTCGAGCCTGCCGCCGATACCCACCTCGATCACGGCGAAGTCCACCTGCTGTTCGGCAAGCCAGCAGAAGGCGACCGCTGTTTTCAGCTCGAACTCCGTGGTAGATCCCAGCTCGGTCTCAGCGGCGATCTCCTCGATAGGGGTGCGAAGCGTTTCCACCCAGCGCGCGAAATCCGCTTTGGGAATCATCGCGCCGTTCATCTGGATACGCTCCCGCAGATCAAAAACGTAAGGGGACAGATACGCGCCGACGCTGTACCCTGCTGACCGAAGGATGCTGGCAATAAAGGTCGTTGTGGACCCCTTGCCGTTGGTCCCGGCTACATGGATACAGCGCAGGTTTTGATGCGGATTCCCAACACGCCGGAGAAGCTCGACAAACCGCTCCCGGTCCAAACGAATGCCGAACTGGAGCAGGCCCGACAGATACGCAACACTTTGTTCGTAAGTCACGAGAAAAGTATACGGCGTTTTACTCCGACAGGAAAAGCCGCTGCCAAAGAGTGCGTTCCAGCTCCGTGACCTGCGTACAGCACAGGAAAAAGCCGCCGTGCCGCGGAATGGGGTACCTATGAGCACAGAATCTACTCCATCTTCAAGCTATACCCCTTCGGACACGCGGTACAAGAACACCGCAGGCTGGTTT
>JAZKEA010000090.1:14081-23231 GCA_040387315.1 Armatimonadota bacterium
GGCTGCTGGCATAATTTCGGCGATCCGGGCACCGACTCGTCGCGGCACACCGACGAGGCATCGATGCATGAGAATGCTCGGGCGATGCTCTTCGCCGCCTTTGACAACGGTATCACCCACTTCGACCTTGCGAACAACTATGGACCCGCTCCCGGAGCCGCGGAGGCGCGCGTCGGTCGTATCCTTTCGGAAGACTTCAAGGCGCACCGTGACGAGCTTATTATCTCCAGCAAGGCCGGTTACTGGATGTGGCCCGGTCCCTACGGGGAGTGGGGCAGCCGGAAGTATCTGCTTGCCTCGCTGAACCAGTCCCTGAAGCGCCTTCAGCTCGATTATGTGGATATCTTCTACTCGCACCGATTCGACCCGAACACCCCCCTGGAGGAAACACTGGGGGCGCTCGATTCGGCGGTGCGTCAGGGCAAGGCTCTATACGCAGGCATCTCCTCGTATAGCGGCGAGCAGACCCGGCGGGTGAAATCGATCTGCCAAGCGAACGGGTTCATCCTGCCGATCATCCACCAGCCCAGCTACTCGATGCTGAATCGCCGCGTGGAGACGGATTTGCTGCCCGCGACCGAGGAGACGGGTATGGGCGTCATCGCCTTCTGTCCGCTGTCGCAGGGCCTTCTAACGAACAAGTACCTGAATGGGGTTCCCGACGACTCCCGCGCCAAGCAGGAGGCTGGGGCGCTGAGCGAAAATGCCGTGACACCGGAGCTCGTGGCGAATCTGCAGAAGCTGAACACGATCGCGGGCGACCGTGGGCAGAGCCTGGCGCAGATGGCGCTGTCCTGGGCGCTTCGTGACCCTCGCATGACCTCGGCGTTGATCGGGGCGAGCCGTGCCGAGCAGGTGGTGGAGAATGTGAAGGCGGCAGAGAAGGTCACCTTCGCGGACGATGAACTAGCGGCAATTGAGGAAGTACTGAAGGCTTAGCCTGGCAGAATATTAGCGCACAGAGGCGGCATCACGGCTGTGATGCCGCCTCCTTTTTCTTTGCCGGTAGGACGCGGATAGTGACTGCCCCGTCGGTCAATCCCGGAGCCGACGCGGTGACGGTAATGGTTCCCGCGCCTGTCGCCCGGACAAGCGCGACGCAGTAGCCCTGAAAAGCGCGGCGGCTATTACCCCGGAACGATTCATGGCTGGTATTGTCCGCGTTGTCCACTCCGGCAAGTGTTCCCGGCCCGGTGACGGTGAACCGGATGCTGTCGTTTGCCGTGGGGACCGGAACACCGTCAGCATCCACAATGGTGGCAGTGACAGTCGAAACGTCCTCCCAGTCCGTCGTCAGTGTCGCAGAATCCGGTGTGAGCACTATCTTGGCGGGCTTACCGGCAGTGCGGAGCGTGTGCTCGGCGACGGGTTTCCCCGCTTTTGTGCCCACCGCCCGAAGTGTCCCGCTCTCGAACGGAACCTTCCAGATACGGGGCGAGGCATCCGGTGGAAGCGCCTGCACCCCGAGCGACCGATTGTTGATGAACAGCTCGACACTTTCGCAGTTGCTGTAGACCTCGACATTTTCATCGTGGGTGTCCAGACTTGCGGGAGTCCAGTCGGCAAAGGTCTGCTGGGGACGCTGAAGCGGTTCGAAGCCAGGATCGCTTGGCGTGGTTCGCTCCGCCGCTACCCGGCGGACGGCGTAAACCATGGGGCTGTCGGACCACCAGCTCTGCCGCTCATAGGCAAGTGGGCGAGGTCTGCCGGTACGGTCCAGCAGGCCGGAACCCGCCCCGACCGTAGGCCAGCGCCGAGCCTCGCCCAGATAATCGATCCCGCTCCAGAGAAACTGACCGGAGTAGGCCGGATTATCCCGCAGGGCGAGCCAGACACGCCGGTCATGGCCGTTTTCCGTGCCGATAATCCGGCGCGTTGGCTTCGCCTCGTGGGCCGCCAGCAACTCATTCTCGCGGTAGTTCTGCCCAACGACATCCAGCAGGTCCGCGAGTCCGTTGTCGTAGTCATGGCTCACGTTCGGTCGGAAGAGCGCCTGGGTCACAAGTCGTGTGGGGTCGTTTTCGTGGCAGGTGTCCCGCAGCAGGGTGAGGATCGGTTTCGCGATCTCCGGACGGGGCGTATCGCGGATCTCATTTCCGATGCTGTAAAGAATGACACTGGGATGGTTACGATCACGGCGAACCGTATCGCGGGTGTCGCGGCGCGCCCATTCGTTGAAATAGAGGCTATAGTCGTACGGGTTCTTGCGGATCGTCCAGGTATCGAACATCTCGTCCATGACGAGAAAGCCCATCCGGTCGCAAAGATCCAAAAACTCAGGCGCGGGCGGATTGTGCGCGGTGCGAATCGCATTGACCCCGAGCTGTTTGAGGGTAGCAAGGCGGCTTTTCCATGCTAGAACTGGTACGGCGACTCCGAAGGCCCCGGCATCCTGATGCAGACAGACGCCCTTGATCTTCATGTTTTGCCCGTTCAGCCAGAAGCCCGTGGTGGGTTCGAATCGAGCCTCCCGGATGCCGAAGAGAACCTCCTCGCTGTCGAGCGTCGCGCCCGTGGCGCGTATCTTCGCCCGAAGCCGATAGAGACGAGGGTTAGCAATGTCCCAACGCTCCGGATTGGTGACAGCGACCTCCTGAACAAAATTGGCTGACTTGCCCGAGGCGACACTTTGTGGAGTGGTCTCTACGGTGCGAACTACCGCTCCATTCGGGGCAAGCAGCGAATACTGGACGGTAATCTTCGCGGGTGCGGTGCCAGCGTTGTTCCGATTGAGAACGACACTCTGCAGACGCACTGTCGCCCGGTCAGCGGCGATCTTCGGGGTTGTAACAAACGTGCTCTGAGCCTCGAAATGAACGGGATTGGTAATGGTCAGAAAGACATGGCGGTAGATCCCGGCCCCGGCGTACCAGCGTGAGGCGGGCTGCGCGGCGTTATCGACACGCACCGCCAGAACATTTGCCGTGCCGCCAAAACGAAGATGGTTCGTCAGGTCGTACCGAAAACCGACATAGCCGAACGGGCGCCTTCCCAGGTGGACGCCGTTTATCCAGACATCACTATTCGCCATGACTCCGTCGAATTCAATGGCAACACGACGAGATTTAGCGGTCGCGGGGAGTGTGAACGACTTTCGGTACCAGCCCACACCAGCGGGCAGAAACCCGCCCGCCCCGCCTGTCGGGTTTGCCGCGTCGAACGCCCACTCGATACTCCAGTCGTGGGGCACATCGAGGAGACGCCACTTGGTATGCGAATAGCTGGGCGTCTGCGCATTCGCCGGGTCCCCGAGCGTAAAGTGCCAGCGGCTGTCGAAGTTCTGCCGGACGTGGCTCGCAGGCGACGTAAGGGGAGCGGCGGAAACGGGAGGACCGAGAGCCGCAGCGGCTGTCAGAACCAGAGCAGAAAAACACACCCAAAGTGATCGTATCAGTGCAGGCATATCGCCTCCTTCGGCGAGTAGCGAGTAGCATAAACCGGTTGATTGTTCATTGTAGCATGATTTCGGGTACAGTTTGCCGAACCTTAAACGGCGGCAGAAAATCAATGTTGATCGGCTTCTTATTGTTTATGTGCAGGCAACTTCGGGCGGGGTAAGGGCGTAAAGAGGCGATAGAAAGGGATTTTTGCCGAATGGTTGGACCCTATGACGGAAGTATGAGCACGTCACCTACAGTCACGGGAACGCATCAGAAGGCGCTCTCGATCAATCTGAATCCGCGCAAGTACGGCGCGTTCGCCGAGATCGGCGCAGGGCAGGAGGTCGTCCGCTGGTTCTTTCTTGTGGGAGGCGCTGCGGGAACTGTGGCGCGTTCTATCTCCGCCTACGATATGACCGTCAGCGATTATCACTATGGGACGGCCCGACGCTACGTTTCCCGCGAGCGCCTGGAAAGTATGCTGGAGCACGAGTGGAATGCTCTCCAGGAGCAGCTTCATGCGAAGCGCGGCAGCGACACCGAGTTTTTCGTCTTTGCGAATACGGTCGCCGCGCGCAGCTATAAGGGGACGCATGAGTGTCACGGATGGATGGGAGTACGCTACCAGTCCAGCCCGAACTCCGAGCCGAACCAGACGGTAATGCACGTGCGCATGCTGGACTGGGATGCCGTCGCGCAGCAGGAGGCGCTGGGAATTCTGGGGGTGAATCTTCTGTATGCCGCGCTAAATGGCGGCTACAGCTCTCCGGAAGCTGCCCTGCGCTCTCTTCTCGATGGTCTTAGCCCGGAGCGTCTGGAAGTGGACATGGTGTATCTTTCCGGTCCTTCCGCGCAGGGAATAGACCACCGACTCCTGAGTCTGCATCTGGTGCAGATGCAGCTTTCGGACGCCGCGATGTTCTCGTCCACCGGTGAAGTCCTGCAGCCCTCGGAGGCGCTGTACAAGCGTCCCGTGCTGATCGAGAGAGGCAGTTTTCGCCCGGTGACGCATGTCAATGTCGATATGATGGAGTCCGCTCGAAACCTTTTTCGGCAGGAGTGCCGGGATAATGGCGATGCGGAAGGCACAGAACCGCTCGTGCTGGCGGAACTGACGATGCGTAAACTGCAGCCATCAACGACCCATCCCTTTGGAGACACGGAAGCGCCGGATGGCAGCGAGTCGGAAGCCGCCCCGTACGCCATCGATTACCAGGACTTCTTAGCGCGAGCGGACCTTCTCGCCGCCTCCGGAATGACGGTCCTGATCAGCGACTTCTTCGAGTATTACCGACTGGCAACCTACGTGGGCCGACTGACCACCCACGGTGTTCGGCTTGTGATGGGGGTGCCCAGTGTTCGCGAGATCATGGATGAGTCTTACTACGAGGGGCTGGAGGGCGGTATTCTGGAATCACTGGGACGTCTGTTCAAAAACGACCTCAGGCTCTATGTGTATCCACTTCTGGAAGACGGAAATCTAGTGACCGCGGACACAATGATTCCCGAGCCTAACTTACGGCATCTTTATCAGCATCTTCTGGATAATCAGCGGGTGGTTGCGCTGCCGGAGTACCGTGCCGAGTATCTTCCCATCTTCTCTCGTGAGGTCCTGGCCCGCATCGCGTCGGGCGATGCGGCCTGGGAATCCATGGTACCGGAGGCAGTGGCGAAAAAAATAAAAGAATGTGGCTATTTCGGCTGCTCTCCTGCCAGTTAGGCACCGCCTCGAAATTCGGCGGGGTCGTATATAAAACCGGTTTCCCAATGAAGGAGGAAATGCCGCGCTTTTCCTCCAATATCGTGAGTACAATGCGTCATCGGGAGCCAGTACGACCGTATCCCATTGTGCCCCTGCAAATTTAGTACCGAGGCTTTCGGCTCCGTCGCCGACCCGCCTTTCAAAAATATCGACGGAAGAGTATTCCCAACGGAGGTTTTAGTGGATCGAGAGAATCGTTTGCTGTCTCGTGTGTTTTCCCGGCGCTCTGCGGTCGCGGGGCTCGGAGCGGTCTTTTTAGCAGCGGCATCCGTGACGCTGACAGGGTGCCCGGCACCCTCGAATACCAGCACAACTGGAACCGAGGGTGGAACAGCGGCCTCACCAGGTGCGCCCGATGCGGGTAAGAAACTGCGGCTGGCCTTTGTAACCAACAATGCGTCGGATTACTGGACCATCGCTCGTAAGGGAACGGAAAAAGCCGAAAAAGAGCTGCCGAATGTCACGGTCGATTTCCAGCTTCCCTCCGAAGGAACGGCTGCCGACCAGAAGCGTGTCGTGGACGACCTTTTGACCAAGGGTATCGATGGCATGGCGATCAGCCCGGTAGACCCGGCAAACCAGACCGAACTTCTGAACAGTGTGGCAGGAAAAGCGCTTCTGGTAACCCAGGACAGCGATGCCCCTAAGAGCGAACGCGCCTGCTACATCGGTACGGATAATGTCGCTGCGGGTAAGCAGGCGGGTGACCTGATCAAGGAAGCGCTTCCCCAGGGCGGCAAGATCATGGTTTTTGTCGGCAAGAAGGACGCGCAGAATGCCAGCGAACGGATTCAGGGTATTCGAGAGTCGCTGGAGGGCAGCAAAGTCGAGATCGTCGATGTTCGCACCGATGATACGGACCGGGTCAAAGCAAAGTCCAATGTCGCGGACACCCTGGTACAGCACCCGGATATTGCCGCTCTGGTCGGTATCTGGAGTTATAACGGCCCGGCTATCGTGAACGCCGTCAAAGAATCGAACAAGGCCGGTAAGGTCAAGATCATCTGCTTCGATGAAGAGGATGAGACACTGGCGGGGGTCAAGAGCGGCGCTATCTATGCGACCGTGGTTCAGCAGCCGTATGAGTTTGGCTATGAGTCTATCAAGCGCATGGCTGCGTACCTGGGCGGCGACAAGAGCGTCTTCCCGGAGAACAAGCAGTACATCGTTCCCACCAAGGCTATCAAGCAGGCCGAGGTCGAGGCGTTCGAGAAGAACCTGAACGAACTGCGCGGACGTTCCGGGGGAGCGTAGCCGTCATGACGGACGAGGCGATGCCGCCACAGACGCCCTCGGCGGATGCCAGACCGCTTCTGGAGATGAACGCCATCACCAAGCGGTTTGGCGGCGTTGTGGCGCTTGAAAACGTCTCGCTGTCCGTGGGGCGCGGCGAAGTCGTCGCGCTCATCGGCGAAAACGGCGCGGGCAAGTCCACCCTGATGAAGATACTGGGCGGTGTCCATGAGCCTGACGGCGGCGTGGTGGAGGTAGATGGTTCGCCCGTCCGTATCCGCTCGGCAAAAGACGCCGGGAAGCTCGGTATCGCCTTTATCCATCAGGAACTGACGGTCCTCGACAACCTCGATATCGCCTCGAATGTCTTTTTGGGGCGCGAGCCGACGACCGGCGGGCCGCTGCGCCTGATCCGTCAGGGCGAGACCGAGTCGCAGACCGAGATCTATCTCAAGCAGGTCGGTCTCGACCTCTCGCCCCGGACGCCGGTTTCTCGCCTGCTGCTCGCCCAGAAGCAGATGGTCGAGATTGCACGCGCCCTGTCTCAGCAGGCGCGTATGATCATCATGGACGAGCCGACATCGAGCCTGACACCGGGGGAGACGGAACGCCTTCTCACCGTTGTCAAGGATTTGCGGGAAAACAAAGGGGTCAGTGTCGTCTACATCTCGCACCGTCTGGGCGAGATACAGGATATAGCGGACCGGGTTGTGGCGCTTCGCGACGGCAAGAATGCGGGCGATCTGACCCGCGCCGAAGTTCAGGGACCGGAGGGGCACAACCGCATGGTGCACCTGATGGTAGGGCGCGAGCTTGCACGGACCATCGACACGGTTGCGCGGGATGCCGATGGCAGCGATGCGGAGCAAACCCCACAGCTCGAAGTGCGCGAACTGCGGACTCCGCGCTACCCCAGCAAAAACGTGTCGTTCTCCCTGCGGCCCGGCGAGGTCCTGGGCTTCGCGGGACTCGTCGGCGCGGGCCGTACCGAGGTCGCCCAGGCTATCTTCGGAGTCGAGCCTGCGCTGGCGGGTCAGGTCTTTCAGGAAGGAAAGCCGATCCGCATACAGTCACCGAACGATGCGATCTCAAACGGCATCTTTCTTGTTCCGGAAGATCGGCGGCATACGGGTCTGATCCTGGACATGGCGATACGAGAAAACGTTTCCCTGCCGCGACTGGGCCGGTTCGCGACCGCGGCGGGCCTGATCAAGCGAAAGGTGGAGCGGGAAGCGGCGGCAGCGACGGCGGGCCGTTTAAATATCAAATCCGCGGCATCGCGGGCGCATGCTGAGGGCGCGGACCGTCTTGCCGCGATTCTGGATGCCCCCGCGAGCAGTCTTTCCGGTGGAAATCAGCAGAAGGTCGTTCTTGCCAAGTGGCTGGCGCTCTCACCCCGTATCATGATTTTCGATGAACCGACACGCGGCATCGATGTCGGCGCGAAGGCCGAAATCTACGAGCTGATTCGAGAGCTGGCGCACACGGGAGTCGCGGTTCTGCTGATAAGCAGTGATATGGAGGAGGTTCTGAGTATCTCCGACCGGATCGCCGTCATGCATGAGGGGGCGATTACCGGTATCCTGAACCGACCCGAGTTCAGCCAGGAGGCCGTGATGCGGCTTGCCATCGGCGATACCACCGGGCATGCTCCCGTTTCCACGGTCCTCTAGAGATACGTAATGAAAAAAGAACTTGGCATTTTTCTCCTCCTGGTCGCGCTCTGCACCGTTGTCGCGATCCTCAATCCGCGCTTTCTAAGTCCCGACAACATTCAGAACACGGCCCGTCTCATCGGGATATACGGCATCTTCAGCCTTGGTCTGGGGTTTGTCATCATCACTGGTGGTATCGATCTCTCGGTCGGGTCGGTCTTCGCCCTGCTCGGTGTGCTGCTCTCGATAATGCTCGTGGACAAGCAGTGGCCTCCCGTCCTCGCGGTCGGAGCCACGATTCTGGGCGGCATGTTTCTCGGCTTGATCCACGGTCTGCTGATCACGCGGGTAAAGCTTCAGCCGTTTATCGTGACCCTGTGCGGCCTGCTGTTCTACCGTGGTCTGGCGCGTTTTATCGCCAACGACGAGACCAAGGGGTTCGGCAATGCCAAGGGGTTCGAAGGGCTGCAGACACTCGCCACAGGCAGTATCGCCGGTGTGCCGATGCCGTTCTTTCTTTTGCTTCTGATTGCCGCTGTTCTCTGGGTCGTGCTGCACCGCTCCGTTTACGGTCGTTACCTGTTCGCCCTGGGTAAGAACGAGGAAGCGGCCCGCTACTCCGGTATCGACACGAAGAATTTGACCGCAAGCGTTTATATTCTGCTCGGAGCCCTCGGCGGCGTGGCAGCCGTGTTGATCGCCTTTTATACGAACTCGATCTCACCGTCATCGCACGGTCAATCGTACGAGCTCTACGGGATCGCGGCGGCGGTTCTTGGCGGCTGCAGCCTGCGCGGGGGCGAGGGGTCTATCATTGGAATCCTTATCGGGGCGGCTCTTCTGCAGGTACTGCAGAATCTGGTCATCCTTCTGAACATCCCGTCCTCGCTGAACCTCGCCGTTATCGGCGCGGTCATTCTTGTCGGCGTCGCCGCCGATCAGCTTCTGGGCCAGCGGCGGCGCGGCTCGACCCGCGCCTGAAAAATTGGTTTTTATACCCGGCACGTATTCGACCCTATAAAAACCCAATCTCGACTGTACCGATATCAAGAGAAAACAGGGTGTACAGTATGCGACGCGCATTCCTTTCAGGAGACAAAAATCGAGTTCCCGGTGCCTT
>JAZKEA010000091.1:0-1781 GCA_040387315.1 Armatimonadota bacterium
CGGATCGTGTCGCGTTCATCGCTAGCAGCCTGCCCGTCGCTTCCTACACCGCCGACCGAACCGAGTTTCTCGGCCGCAACGGAACAACCGAAGATCCCGCCGCCCTACATCGCACGGCATTGAGCGGCTGTGTCGGTGGCGGACTCGACCCCTGCGGCGCGCTGCAGGTGGTAATAGACCTTGAGCCGAATTCGGAGACCGAGGTTGTCTTCCTTCTAGGCGAGGCGGAGAATCCGGATAGCGTCCGGGAGATCGTGCAGCGCTTCCGACAGCCCGGCGCGGCATCGGCCTCCCTGGATACCACACGGTCGTGGTGGAACCGGTTCCTTTCGACCGTTGAAGTGGATATGCCCGAACAGGAAGGGGCGGAGATCGAACCGCTTCTCAACCGCTGGCTGCTGTACCAGGGGCTCTCCTGTCGTGTCTGGGGCCGCTCCGCGTTCTATCAGTCGGGCGGGGCGTTCGGGTTCCGAGACCAACTGCAGGATGTCCTGGCGCTGTTGTATGCGGCTCCCGGAATTGCTCGGACACAGATAATCCGGGCCGCGGCACGGCAGTTTGTGGAAGGGGATGTTCAGCACTGGTGGCATCCGCCGGGCGGAGGTGGTGTACGAACCCGTATCTCGGACGACCTGTTGTGGCTGCCGTTCGCGGTTGCCCAGTACGTGCGGGTCACCGGGGACACGGCGATTCTGGATGAGGAGATTCCGTTCCTCTTCGGAAAACTTCTCGGGGAGGAAGACCACGAGGCTTATTTTGTGCCCGATGTCACCTCTGAGACCGCATCCCTGCTCGAACACTGTCGCCGCGCCCTGAGCAAGGGGCTTACCTCCAGTGACCTGCACGGACTGCCTCTGATCGGTGGCGGTGACTGGAATGATGGTCTCAATCGTGTCGGCATCGAGGGCAAGGGCGAAAGCGTCTGGTTGGCCTGGTTCCTGGTCCATGTCCTTCATGACTTCGCCGAACTTCTCGAGACACGCGGCGGAGAAGCGGAGAAGGCCGAGGCTGCTGAATCCCGTGTCCATGCGCAGGAACTGACCGGCAAGATCGACGAGACCGCCTGGGACGGGGCGTGGTACCGCCGCGCCTACTTCGATGATGGCACCCCGCTCGGTTCTCAGGAGAACGACGAAGCACGTATCGATTCGCTGTCACAGTCCTGGGCAGTAATTGTTGGTACCGGAGATCCGGAGCGTGCTTCTCAGGCGCTCGATTCCGCGACCGAGCATCTGTATCGTCCCGATCCGGGCATGATGCTGCTCTTTACGCCGCCGCTGGATAAAACCCCTCACGATCCCGGCTACATCAAGGGATATGTTCCCGGTGTGCGGGAGAACGGGGGGCAGTACACCCACGGCTCGCTCTGGGTGCCGCTCGCCCTCGCGCGGCGCGGGGATGGTGATAAGGCCGTAGAGATTCTGCGGGCGATGAGCCCGACGTGGCACACGCGAACGTCGGAAGAGGCCGACCTTTATAAAGTCGAGCCGTATGTTGTGGTCGCCGATATCTACGCGCTTGAGGGACAGGTCGGACGGGGCGGCTGGACCTGGTATACCGGGGCCTCCGGCTGGATGTATCGTATCTGGATCGAGGAGGTGCTGGGACTTCGGGTTCGAGGCGATGGATTCACTCTTGACCCCTGTATTCCGAAAGACTGGGACGGCTTCACGCTGCGTTACCGGCGCGGCAATGGTCTCTACGAGATCACTGTGACCAATCCGGAGCATGTCAGCCGTGGCGTCGCCTCCGTGGAACAGGAGAGCGAGCGTCTCACCGTA
>JAZKEA010000092.1:0-897 GCA_040387315.1 Armatimonadota bacterium
ATTAGGTTGTCTCTATAGAATTGTGTATGAAGTTAGCGCTATGTGATTGTGTGTATGCGGTTTTCTCTATGCAGTTGTCTGTATTCAATTGCCACAACACTTATACCGTGGGAGCAGGTGGCTTAAACCTGGCTAGCTAAAAAATTATTATTTATTTCGGCAGCGTGCTGTTCCAGGCCAGAACCGCTTTCTTTAGGCGCTCCACGACCGCCGTATTTGCGGCGGCAATGTTGCGGGCCTCCCCCGGATCTTTGGCGAGATCGTAGAGCTGCGGAGCCGAACCGTCCTCATCGACCAGCAGCTTCCAGTTACCGTCGCGGACGGCGAGGTCCGGAAACCGGTTCCGGGGCGGGCCCGGTCGATCCGGGGGGCGCTTCCAGAAGATCGGCTTGGTTGCGGGGGGCGACTTCTCCCGCCCGAGAAGGGCAGCGCTCCGGTCGCGCCCGTCCGGTTTCGCCGCGGGGGGCACGTTCACTCCGGCGACACGAAGAAGGGACGGCATCAGGTCGATGGAAGACAGAACTGTCGTGCTGTCCACGCTTCCTTTCTTGTCGGCGGGAATCAGGCCCGGTCCCCAGGTGATCAACGGCTCGCGGATACCGCCCTCGTAGAGCGTTCCCTTCGCCCCCCGGAAAACGCCCGCTGACCCTGCTCCCGGTTCCGGCCCGTTATCACTGGCGACGATAATCAGCGTGTTGTTCCGGAGCTTTTCGCTGCTGCGGACATAATCGAATAGGGGGGCCAGCTGTCGGTCCATGTTGACCACCACGCCGTTGTAGAGCGCGTGCTTGCTGCCGTCGCCCCTCAGTTCGGTCGGCGGGTCGAAGGGTGAGTGGACATCATCGGGCCAGACATTGACATAGAACGGCTTGTCCGTCTTCTCCGCCTGCTGGATGA
>JAZKEA010000092.1:907-6967 GCA_040387315.1 Armatimonadota bacterium
GATGAACTGTAGCGTCCGGTCCACGAACGCTTTTGTTACTTCGTTACGGGGCAGCCAGCGGACGTCGCCTTTGCCCAGCTTCTCACTTGCGACGCCAAGCCCCATCTTCCCGCCGCCCTCGGGGTTGTTTGTGGGGTCCAGGATCGCCAGGACGCGGTCGCCCAGCCCCTCGAACTGGGTCAGAGACGCATCGAAGCCGTACGAGGTGATAAGCGGCGCTTCGCCGACATCGCGCCCGCCGCCCATGTGCCACTTTCCGAAGTGACCGGTGGCATACCCTGCCTGTGACAGGAACCGCGCCAATGTCGGCGCTTTCGGGTCCAGGAACTGCGCCATGCCGCGCCGCTCGTTCGATGCCCGGTTCTCGATAAACGAGGTGATCCGCCACCGCGCCGGGTACTGCCCGGTCAGCAGGGCGGTGCGGGACGGCGAACAGATCGGTGAGTTCACATAGAACTGGGTAAAGCGCCTGCCCTCGGCGGCGAGACGGTCGATGGCGGGTGTCTTGATCTCTTTGTTGCCGTAGCAGGAGAGATCGGCATAGCCCATGTCATCGATAAAAACAACGATGATATTCGGCTTTTTCGGAGCCGTCGGCGCGGCCTTCGCACGGCGGGCGGACAGGGTGGCGATGGCGCCGACGGCGAAGGTGCATGCCAGCAGCAGCAGCAGATTCTTGGTAGGTTGTTTCATTAGTTCTCGCCCCAGATCTTGGGGACTGTGAAGCCCGCCGGCTTTGGCACGCTCTTCGGGGGGACCGCCTGCTTCGCGAACGCCTCATAGCGCGCCTGCAGCTCTTTTACCTTGGCGGGGTTTTCCGCAGCGACGTTCTTTGTTTCGGAGGGGTCGGCTGCCAGATCGTACAGCTCGACGTCTCGCAGTTTGTCACCGGCACGAACGTCCGGAGTGCGCTCCTCGTCCTCCAGGACGCGGGACCCGACGCCGCCCACAACGAGTTTCCAGTCGCCGACACGGATACCGCCGCCCGTAGGCGTCGTGTTCAGCAGAATCACGGTCTCCGGAATTACGCGATTCGTGGTCAGAGACTGCCAGGTATCGCGTCCATCCACGGGCAGCTTCTGGACCGGCGATGCTCCGCCGAGTTTCAGTATCGTTGAATACCAGTCCACCATATGCATCGGCTGATCTACCTGCGATTTCGCGGGTATCTTACCCGGCAACGACGCACAGGCCGCCACATGGACGCCGCCTTCGTAAACAGTTCCCTTTCCCGCCCGGAAGATTCCGTTGTCGGTCACCACACGAGGACTCGGCCCGCCGTTATCGCTGGCGAAGACGATCAGTGTATTGTTTCGCATTCCCTGCGTCTCGATCTCACCGACGATCTTCCCGACCGCCTCGTCCAGGGCCGCCATCATACCGGCGTAATTGAGGCGCTGCCCTTTCAGCTCGGGATACGCTTTTTTGTAGCGGGGCGGCACCTGAAACGGGCCGTGGACCGCGGTAAACGGCACATATAAAAAGAGCGGCTTCTTTTTGTCCCGCTGCTGTATATTCTTGACCGCTTCCTGGGCAAGCAGGGTTGTGGAATAGCCTTCCTCGCGCAGCGCTTTGTCATCGCGGTGCCAGTCCAGGCCGCCGTCCCGTTCGTGCGTGAAGTAGTCGATAGCCCCGTTAAAGTGCCCGTATTGATGGTCGAAGCCGCGTTTGGTGGGGAGATACTCCGGCTTGAAATGCCCTAAGTGCCACTTGCCCGCTATCGCCGTTTCGTACCCGGCCTCTTTCAGCGCCTGGGGAAGCGTTCGCTCCTCCAGAGGCAAACCATACTTCGCCCAGGGGCGCACGACACTGACCTGAAGGCCGGTCCGCATGGGATAGCGGCCCGTGAGAAGCGCGGCCCGCGTTGGCGAGCAGACCGGCTGGGCATAG
Organism: Armatimonadota bacterium; assembly: GCA_040387315.1. Taxonomy (GTDB): domain Bacteria; phylum Armatimonadota; class Armatimonadia; order Armatimonadales; family Armatimonadaceae; genus JACMJB01. The sequence goes on from JAZKEA010000092.1 coordinate 2,798, forward strand.
AAGTGTTTCAGCACCGCACCGCTGGCGGCGAGACGGTCGATATTCGGGGTCTTTATCTCTTTCCCACCGTTGAAACCGACATCGGCAAAGCCCATGTCATCGGCGAGAAGAAACACGATATTGGGCGGCGGCGTCTTTTCCGCCACGAGAGGCGCGGTCGTCTGGGGGGCGGCGAAGGCGGTCCCCATTCCCACAATGCCCAGCGCGCCACCCCAGGCCGCCACAGCGCGTCCCTTGATTTGTCTTATTTGGTTCAGCATTACGTCTAAATTATCTGCCAAAAGAGGTCTGTCCTTCTTTGAACTGTTATCAATCGGGAGGGTATCATAGCACCATGTCTATAAATGCGTCTATTACCGTCCATGCCGACCAGCCCGGCGCCACGATTCAGCCGGAGGTCTATGGGCACTTCGCTGAGCATCTCGGCCGCTGTATCTACGAAGGAATCTGGGTCGGGGAAGACTCCTCGATTCCGAACACGCGCGGTATCCGAAACGATGTTGTCGCCGCGCTGCGGAACCTGAAAGTGCCGGTTCTGCGCTGGCCCGGCGGCTGTTTCGCCGATGAATACCACTGGAAAGACGGAATCGGACCACGCGAGAACCGACCGTCGATGATCAACACGCACTGGGGCGGCGTGGTCGAAAACAACCACTTCGGAACCCATGAGTTTTTGGACCTGTGCGAACAGATCGGGACCGCCCCGTATATCTGCGGCAATGTCGGCAGCGGCAGCCCGCAGGAGATGATGGAGTGGGTGGAATACCTGACATCGAACGCCGAAACGCCGATGACGCGGCTGCGCCGCGAGAACGGGCGCGACACGCCGTGGGATGTCCGCTATTTCGGCATCGGGAACGAAAGCTGGGGCTGCGGCGGCAATATGCGCCCTGAGTTCTATGCCGACAACTACCGGCGCTTCAACACGTTCGTGAAAAACCACAGCGGCAACAAGATGTACCGGATCGCCTGCGGCTCGAACGTGGACGACTACCGCTGGACCGAAGTCCTGATGGAGAACGCCGGACGCCAGATGAACGGCCTTTCCCTTCACTACTACACGCTCCCGACCGGAGTCTGGAACGCCAAGGGATCGGCAACGGCGTTTGACGAGGAGGCGTGGCACACCACACTGCGCCGCACCCTTTTCATGGACGAGCTTATCCAGAAGCATGGCGCGATAATGGACCGGTTCGATCCCGAAAAAAAGGTCGGGATGATCATCGACGAGTGGGGAACCTGGTACGATGTCGAGCCCGGCACCAATCCCGGCTTTCTCTATCAGCAGAATACGCTGCGTGATGCCCTGGTCGCCGCGCTGAACTTCCATATCTTCCACAAGTACGCGGACCGCGTGACTATGACGAACATCGCCCAGACTATCAATGTTCTGCAGACCATGATCCTGACGGACAACGAAAAGATGGTTCTGACACCCACGTACCATGTCTTCGAGATGTTCAAGGGGCATCAGGGCGGGGCGTATCTGCCGGTCACCCTCGAAACGCCGGACTATGCCCTGGGAGATCAGAGCATTCCCGCCGTCAGTGCGTCCGCGTCGCGCTCAGCGGACGGTCGGACCGTCCTGTCGCTCGCCGGAAGCGACCCCAATCAGCCGACCGTGATCACGATCACCGGCCTTTCCGGGGGCGCTGTCAGCGGTCGCGTTCTCACGGCGGAAACGATGCAGGCGCACAACACGTTCGACAGCCCCGAGGTGATTCAGCCTGCCGCCTTCACCGATTTCACCCGAGACGGCGAAACGCTCACAGTGACACTTCCTCCCATGTCGGTCGCCGTTCTCGAACTGGCGGCGTAAGCACGATTGCGCCTTTGCCTGCTCTCCACAAGCGGGCAAAGGCGCTTCGCTCCCGTCTGAAAGCCACTGCGATCTGATACCATAGGTATGTCAGGAAGCAGGCGGCCACACGATGAATATCTACGTTGAGATCCCGATGCGGACCAGCATGGAGCGGCTCTGGGAGCACACCCAGACCCCGGAGATGCACGAACGGTGGGATCTCCGTTTCTCGACTATCGAATACCTCCCGCGCCCGGACCTCACAATCCCACAGCAGTTTTTGTACACCACCCGAATCGGTTTCGGCCTCGCGATACGCGGCAAGGGCGAGACAGTGGGCAGCAAAGTCGATTCCGCGGGCTGCCGGACGTCGGCGCTGAAGTTCTGGTCGGAGGAGCCGATCTCGCTGATCGAGCGTGGGTCGGGCTACTGGAAATATGAGCCGACCGGCGAGGGTCATGGTGTCCGCTTTCTCACCGAATATACCTACCAGACGCGGTTCGGCGGGGCCGGAGCCCTCTTCGACCGGTGGGTCTTCCGTCCCCTGATGGGATGGGCGACTGCCTGGAGCTTTGACCGGCTGCGCCTCTGGGTGGAAAGCGGCATCGACCCCGCCGTTTCCCTGGAACGGAGTATTGTTTACTCACTCGTTCGGCTGACGCTCGCGTTTATCTGGATCTATCAGGGAGTTTTTCCCAAGCTGCTTTTCCGCGATACCGGAGAGCTGTCCATTCTCCAGCAGTCCCAGGTGCTGCCGGGATATGAGCCGCTGATTCTCAGCCTCGTCGGGGTGGGGGAGATTCTCTTCGGGCTGCTGCTGGTGTTCCTCTGGCACTCCCGCGTACTGCTCTGGATGACGATTCTGGGTCTGGGGGTCTTGGGCGTCGGCGCACTTTTGAGCCAGCCGCAGCTGTTTGTCGCCCCGTTCAACCCGCTGACGCTGAACCTTTCCATGACCGCTCTCGCCATAATCGGGCTTGTCGTCGGGAAGAACCTTCCGAGCGCCGGTCGCTGCCGACGCAAACGAGCCGAGAAAGACACATGACATCCATTTATCAGCGCGTTCTGGGCGAGGATTTTTTCCGGCTCCATCCCAAAATACAGGAGCGGTTCGGGTTCGAGAGTCGGGATAACATCGCCGCGGTTGGTACGGGGACCATGGACCGGGTCTGGCATGGTCGGCTATTTACGCTTCCGTTTTTGATGGTGGGAACCTGGCGGGCGATCATGTTCCCGGAATCGGGCGTTGATGTGCCCTTTACGATTCAGAACTACGCCTATATTGACCGCTTCGGGCGGGAAACCGTCACCTGGATTCGGACGTTCCGTACGCGGAAAACACGTCGCTTCGATGCGACCATGATCTACAGCGCGGAGCGTGGTCGCGTTGTCGATTATCTGGGGACACATCAGCACCTGGCGGTCGATATCGACGCGACGGTAGACGAGGCGACCGGGGGATTACGTCTTCGTTCCGGCGAGCAGCGCTTCTACGAGGGACCAATCGCTTTCCGCTTCCCGATGGCCCTGTCCGGTGTGGCGGATGTGTGCGAGTGGTTCGACGACAGCACGAAGAAGTATCGGATCTCGGTAAAAGTCACGAACGCGCGCTTTGGCCCGCTGTTCGGCTATGAGGGCAGCTTCGATGTGGAGTGGACACCTGTCGGGCGGGATGCCATCCCAGCCGATGTCAAGCCGGTTCGCGAGGAGCGCCGGGAGTAGCATCGCCTTTCCGGAAGCGATGCTGCTCCCCCGGCTCTTGCCAGCCAAGCAGGTTCGTCAAAAGAATAGGCAGTTTTGACCGGTCACGCAGTTTTGACCGGTCACTTTGTCCGGGCGTGAATGCCCGGCCTGGTCGGCGAAGCGCCAGGCTCCCCTCCGGGGCGCAAAAAAACTGATAATTCATTACCTGTAAGTGCGTAGAACTCCAACTCTCCCTCCCCCTGCTTCGCAAGTGAAGCAGGGGGAGGGCAGAGCGACTAACCGTCTACCGACCGTCACGCGCGTACTGGTTCACCTTGGTCGTGAACTCTCGCCGCGCCGCTCGGAACGCCCGCAGAACCACCTGGCTGTCGATGTTTCGGTCTCGGGACGCGGTCGTCGCGCTTTCGGTCGCGGTGACGGCGGAACCGCCCCGACCGTCCCGGTTCAGACCCAGCCGAACATCGGCCCGGACACTGTTCGAGTTCACGCGCCGAATGGCGACATTCACATCCAGCGTACCCTGGCTGCCCGAACGCCGTCCCACCTGCCGCGATCCCGCATCGACATTGAGATCACGGCGAATCTGCGCCTCCAGAGCGGCGCGGTCCCGGATATTAAAACCGTTCTCATCCCAGTCGAAGGTGATCCGCCCATAGGTGTAGCGG
>JAZKEA010000092.1:6977-7354 GCA_040387315.1 Armatimonadota bacterium
CGGCGGCGGCACCGGAGGGTAGCGGTGCATCGGCTGCGCCTCGGCAGCCTGGGGAACGGTGACAGCGGCGACGGCTAACAGGACTCCCGCTGCGGCGATAACACGGCTCGTGCCGCGATGGATGCTTATTTTCATGGTTTGTTCTCCTCAATCATTTAACCGACGAGTATAAAACGTCATCACACTAAATCTTTGTGACGATGGGGATGTTCCCTTGAAGAGACGTCTTTCAACCGGAAACGTTCAGCAGGGTAAGAGGGTAAGCAGGGTATAACGAAGGCATTATGAGTAACGACCAGAACGCCGCCGTTCTTTCCGATGCCGCCACCATCACCGACCCGGCCAGCACATTGTTGGCTAAGAGTGATGGCTTAAGC
>JAZKEA010000093.1:0-7790 GCA_040387315.1 Armatimonadota bacterium
TTTCTTTAATCCACGCGCTCCCGGTTAGGATCAGGGACGAGCAGCATCTGCTTTGTGTAGATAAGGTCCTTGCGGCTGTTTTCCGTCAGTTCATAGATATCCTTGAGCTCAATAGCGCCGGTAGGACAGCTCTCCTGGCAGAAACCGCAGTATATACAGCGGATCATGTTGATCTCGTAGCGGGCGGCATAGCGTTCACCCGGCGAAAAACGTGCCTGATCCGTGTTCTCCGAGGCTACCACAAGAATGGCATTTGAGGGGCAGGCACCCGCGCAAAGCGAGCAGCCAATACACTTCTCCATGCCGTTATCGTAGCGATTCAACACATGACGCCACCGAGCACGAACTCCCATGGGCCGTCGATATTCCGGATACTGAACGACCGTTTTCTTTTCGGTGAGCTTGGACGTTACCGTTGCCAGCCCCTTGAAGGGGGCAACGACTTCGCTTGCCATCTGCCGAACATCATTCCAAAAATCGGACATAAAAAACTCCGTTATGCCTCCGGCGCAGGCGCGGAGGGCGTCGGCACAACAACCGTCGGTCGGCGAATCGGTACCGTCAAATCTGTCGAAGTCGCCGTCGATGCCTTCTTTGCTTGGTACTGGAGGTACTTGCCATAGAAGAGAATCCCTAACACGATGGCGGCAAGCGCCCAGGCAACGATCTGACCTACCCACCAGGCGCCATAGTCTCCCAGGTTGGGCGACGTTACCTGCTGGACCGCCATGGAGGTGGCGATAAGGACAATATTTGCCAGTGCGACCGGCAGCATGCCTTTCCAGCCAAACTTCATCAGCATGTCATACCGAAGACGCGGGAACGAGGCGCGCACCGCGATAAACAGGCCGATCAGCGTGTACAGCTTGATGAAAAGCCAGAGCGGGGCGATGACGACATTATTAACAAAGTTGACCAGGCCGGGGGCGATGTATAATCCGGTTGCCGCAGGAAGCTGACTGAGAGCCCCCCAGGGCGCAAGCCACCCGCCAAAGAAGAGGGTAATGCAGATCGCCGAGACAATCAGCATATTCGCGTACTCGCCCATGAAGAACATGGCGAACTTGAAGGACGAATATTCGGTGTGGAACCCGGCCACAAGCTCAGTCTCAGCTTCGGGGAGGTCGAAGGGAGCGCGGTTCGTCTCCGCGATCATGGAGATCATATAGATAACCGCAGCGACCAGACCGAAGGGAAACAGGCGAAGGAAATGCCAGTCCCAGAACCCGGAACGAATTGAATGCTCGTAAACCGTGTAGCCAGTATCCCCCACCGGGACGACGTTTATGACGGCCTGACCATTGATCAGCTCTGTGCCCGATGCCAGTGGTCCCGTCTGCCACAGGTCGTAACCCATGACGAGACTCTGGGTTCCAAGCGTCCCGGCGATCAGTAAAACAGCGATGATCGACAGGCCCATCCCGAGTTCATAGGAGATGACCTGCGACGACGCCCGAAGGCCACCGAGCAGCGAATACTTGTTGTTCGAGGACCACCCTGCGAGGATCGCGCCGTAGACCTCGATGGAGGCGACAGCCAGCAGGAACAGGATGCCAACATCAATGTTTGGCGCAACCGCACCCCACTCACGCGATCCGTTCCAGGGAAGGACCGTCAGCGACATAATCACCGGGAAGAGGGCGATTGCCGGGGCCATCACATAGATCGTGCGATCTACGTTGGTCGGAATAATGTCCTCTTTCATCATCAGCTTGAGGGCATCGGCGAGCGGCTGCAGCAGGCCAAAAGGCCCGACACGGTTCGGGCCCAGGCGTCCCTGGAACCAGCCGAGCAGACGCCGCTCCAGCCAGACGAGAACCGGGACGGACCCCAGCCCCCCTGCCAGCGCAATCACGAGTCGCAGAACGGAACGGAAAACTTCCGCCCACCACGGGATCTGATCGGTCGGCAGGATAAATAGTTGTTGCCAAATATCGTTCATGTTTTGTTAAGGCTGGGGCGCGATGGCGCGGCTGTATTCGCGGTAGATATCGCGGGCGGAGAAGTAAGGCACCGGTGTTCCCAGACGTCCCATCAGGTCCGCGATGATACGCCAGTCGGGACGGCTGTCACCCGCGGGCTTGAGCGCCTGCTTGATCTTCTGCTCACGTCCCTCGATGTTGACGAATGTTCCGTCCTTTTCGGCGAACGACGCGGCGGGCAGAACGATGTCCGCATATTTGGCGGTCTCGGTCAGGAACAGCTCCTGAACGACAACGAACTCGGCGGCTTCCAGAGCAAGGCGGGCACGGGCGGGGTCCTGATATTTTGCTGCCGGGTCGCTGCCCATGATGTAGAGCATCTTCACCGAACCCTCGATAGCTCCGGAAAAGATACCTGCGGTCGTTCGGCCCGGCGTCACAGGCAGAGACGTGTTCCACGCCTTCTCGACGTGCGACTGCGCTTCCGCGAAGGTCTTCATGCCAGGGAGGAACTGCGGCGAGACACCAGCGCGGGGCGCTCCCCACGAGTTGCAGTCCGGCATCAGAACGTTTAGCTTCGCGCCGGTCCGGGCACAGAGCGCCTTCGCGCGGGCGATCTCGGAGGGGTCCAGATGGTGCGGCAGAAGCAGTACCGCCTTCTCGCCTCCCGCCAGGAGAGCATCAGCGACCGTATTATCGATGCTGTCGGCCTTGATCCACTGGGCATCGCGCTTCTGGACGGCTTTATAGACACGCAGATACACGATGGGCTGATCGAAATCCAGCTTCATTCCGACCGAGACAATGGTCTGGAACTCCTGGAGAGCGGCGATGCTGGTCTGCATCGGCTCGAACGGATACTGGCGCATCTGGTGGTCGATGTTGTTGGTCCCGACCAGCCCGCGCATCAGACGACCGAACAGGTAATTCTCTTCCACCGTACAGCGTGTCGAGGCGATTCCGGCGATGCTGTCCGCGCCATGTGATGCTTTCAGCGACTCGATCTTCTTCTGGATCGCTATCAGCGCCTGATCCCAGGTGGACTCCACCAGGCGACCCTGATTATCACGGATCAGCGGCTGCACCAGACGCTCTTTGGCATTGACGTAATACTGACCGAACTTGCCCCGGTCGCAGGTCCACTCCTCGTTGACCTCTTCATTGGTGCGTCCGTTGACGCGCACCATGTCATCAAGGCGGGACTGAACCGCGATATTGCAGCCGTTGCCGCACTTCGAGCAGATGCTGTCTGTCGATTTTATTTCCCAGGGGCGGGCGGCAAACCGATAAGATCGGCTCGTCAGCGCACCTACCGGACAGATCTCGATAGTATTTCCGGAAAAGTTCGACGAGAAATCATGCCCGAAGAAGGTACCTATCTCCGAACTGGAACCCCGGTTTAGAATAGCAAGCTGACCGTCCCCGGCAATCTCCTCGCAGAATCGGGTACAGCGCATGCACTGGATGCAGCGCTCTCGGTCAAGCACGACGTAATCCGAGATGGGCATCGCCTTGGGAAAGTGCCGCTTCTCCTCGATGTAGCGCGATGTCGGCGGGCCGTAGGCGATAGTCATGTTCTGGAGCGGGCACTCGCCCCCTCGGTCACAGATAGGGCAGTCCAGCGGATGGTTCGCCAGCAAAAACTCCAGGATGCCGTTCTGAGCCTTCTTGACATCAGGAGTGTTGGTCTTAATAACCATGCCCGCCGAGCAGGGAACTGTGCAGCAGGTCATGATCGACGCGCGCCGCTGCCCGAACATCTCCAATTCAACGGACGCGAGACACATACGACACGCCCCGACGCTGGTCAGGCGGGGATGGTAACAGAAGTACGGGATGTCCGCGCCGGCCTGAAAAGCGGCCTCAATAACAAGAGTGCCCTTGGGAACCTCGACATCAACGCCGTCCACGGTCAGCTTCAGCATCTCGACACCCGCCTCTTTGGCAGCCTCGGTGTCGGAAGCAACCTTGGCGGCGTCCGCTTTTTCCTGCGGCGTTCGGTCGCGCTCCGAACGCGGCGCATCCGCGGTTGTCTTCGCTCCGCCTTCCGCCTGCGTCGAAGCAACAGCGGGCTTGGCCTCTTCGGGCTGCGCGGCCTTCTCTACCGACGCCGTTCCACCGGTGGGTGGGGCGGGCTTATCTTCCGAGGGTTTCGTCTCACCGCTTGCCGGGTTAGCCGGGTTCGCGCCGACATTGACCGTGGCGCTGCCTTCCGCGATTATCTGCTGCGCCGCCTGCTGATCCGTGCTTTCCTTGGGGGCGTTCGCCTGGTCGCTCGTGTTGGTCTGAGCGGTGGAAATTTCGCTCTCGTCGTTTGTATTTTTGCGTGCCATATTCTATTGCGCCATTACCAGATCTTTGCCGGAGCGAATATAGCTCAGGTACTCGTCGCGGAAAAGGCGAAGGCTGGTCATTACGGGCCAGATCGCTCCCTCACCAAGAGCACAGAACGATTTGCCCTGTATATTGTCGCAGATATCCCAGATCAGGTCCAGATCCTGCTCCCGTCCCCCACCATCCTCGATCCGCTGATAGATCTTCGACAGCCAGTTCAGGCCCTCGCGGCACGGGGTGCATTTTCCGCAGGACTCATGATGGTAGAAGTCAACCAGGCGCTTCGTGATGGGAAAAATAGGAGTGGTTTCGTCCATCACGATCAAACCGCCGGACCCCAGACCGAGTGTCTGCGTGCTGGCGGGGATTCCCTCGTAGTCGAACGGGTAATCCAGAGGCGTCGGAGGGGCGAATCCCATCGACGAACCACCGGGGATATAGGTCTTAAGCGTATGTCCGGTGCGGACCCCGCCCGCGATTTCCAGAACCTCGGAAAAGGGGGTGCCCAGCACAATTTCGTAGACACCGGGCTTGTTGACGTGCCCGCTGATCGAGAACAGCTTCGTGCCACGGGACCGCGGCGAGCCATACCCGATCTTGGTGTACTCAGCACCCCCCATGTTGAGAATCGGGACGACGGTCGCGACCGTCTCCACATTATTGACAACCGTCGGTTTCTGCCACACGCCGGATATCATCGGCAGCGGCGCGGACGGCGCCTTGAGTCGCGGCATCCCCCGCTCACCCATCAGGGACGACATCAGCGCGGACTCTTCGCCGCACTCATAGGAGCCCGCCCCCAGGTGCGTATAAATATCCAGATCCAGCCCGGACCCCAGAACGTTCTTTCCGCAAAAGCCTTTGGCATAGGCTTCATTGATTGCCCGCTGAACCGACTGCCAGGGCTGGACATACTCGCCCCGGATATAGATGTAGCATTTCGACGCCCGGATCGCGACCATGGTCGCCAGGCAGCCTTCGACCAGAAGATGCGGGATCGCGTTCATCAGGTCACGATCTTTGGCGGTTCCGGGCTCTCCCTCGTCCGCATTGATAACGAGGTAGTGTGGCTGATCAAAATTCTTGGGTACCGCGCTCCACTTGATATGGGTGGGGAATCCCGCGCCTCCACGACCCCGTAAGCCGGAAACTTTAATCTCGTCGATGATCGCATCAGGCGTCATGGACAGCGCCTTGCGGAACGCCTCATACCCACCGTGCTGAATCCAGGTGTCGATACCAGCGATACCGTCGACATAGCGGTTTTTGTATAGTAGCTGCGGCTGATCAGACATGTTTGGTTGCTTTATTCGAGTGTATTCTAGCTAAAACTTCGTCTGTTCCGGCATTTTCGACTGCGGCGGCACAGCCACATCGCTTGGAGCATGTTTTAGCGATTCGACGATCTGGTCCATTTTTGCCGGGGTGACGTTCTCATAGTACGTACCGCCTACCTGAACGGCGGGAGCGTTGCAGCAGGCCCCCAGGCACTCGGCGCCGCTCACGGTGAATACACCATCCGGCGTCGTTTCGCCTTTGGCGATTCCTAGGCCGCGCACGCAGTGGTCAATCAGCTGATCCGCACCGAACATCATGCAGGAGACATTGTGGCAGATCTCGATGTGATGTCTGCCGACCGGTTCCTTGTTATACATGGTGTAGAAGGTAGCGACCCCTTCCACCTCCGCGCGCGGGACTTCCAGGTGATCGGCGACCTCCTGCATCGCGTCCTCAGGCAGCCAGCCACCATACACCTCCTGCGCAACCCATAAAGACGGCAGAAGCGCCGCCTTTTTGGTCGGGTAGCGCGAGATCAGCTCGTCCAGCCGCGCTTTCACGGCGGCGTCAAACCGGGCCATAAGAGCCTACTTCCTTACTAAAACTCTTCGAGAAAAATTTCACAATCGCACTTTCTTAAGAGTTTATCAAACTTCGGGTTGTTTAGGGAACCCCTGTACAAAAAAACTGTAATATCCTGAACTTTATCTGCCACGGCAATTCTACCTGTTCATCGCCTGCGGGGTTTGATAGCTGACTGATGAATGGTAATATCACCCAGACTTTAAGAATGTTAGGCAGGATTTTTACTTAATGGGCACACAAAGAACTGTATCGATATTTTCAGGCATCGCTGCCATCGCCGCGCTGATGGGCACCGGCTGTGGGGGCGCGAATCTTGCCCCTGACTGCGAGGGGTTTATCGGACAGTACGGTGCCCCCGGCAGTGATCCTATCCTGCTGGCAAACCGTGTTATCAAGGTTTATGCACTCTCGAACTGTGATGGAGCAGGTGTAAACGCGAACTGCCGCGAAGTTCTGGTAGATACAGTTCTTACGGGCAATGACGGCAGATTTCGGGTGGACGGCCTGACTAACGGGGATTACCGCGTTTATACCTTTTCCGTCGATGGGACAACGCTTATAAATACGGACCGTGTTCGCCTACCGGATGTCTGTCGCGCAACACCGACTCCTAGCCCGACTCCGACACCAGGCTAAACAAAGTCATGGTCCCTCAGCCGCGTCGGTTGACGGCGCGGCTTCCCTCAAGCCTCTTTTTAATCCAGTGGGGCCAGACACGCCGTCGATAGGCATTTGGGGCCTGCTCGAATGCCTCTTTGGTTTGAGTGATCGCGGCCATGAGCTCGCGTCCGGCAGTATCTTTATCCATCGTTCGCGGCAGAACAAAGGGACTTCCGAAGGTAACCGTTATCGGAAAGCCACGATGGAGCTTTCCTTTATTGTCCAGCATCCGGTTTGAATTGTGGACGTAAACCGGGACGACAGGACACCCGGTTCTTGTCGCAAATACACCCGCCCCCGCTTCTGCCTCACCTATCTCTCCCGTTCTGGATCGGGTGCCTTCGGGGAAGATGCAGACGGCACGATCCTCTCCGATCATTGCCAGCGTATTCTTGAAGGCAGAACGATCGGCCGCGCCGCGCTTGATCGGGAACGAATCGACGCCTCGCAGAAGAAAACCAAGCGGCTTGATCTTGAACAGCTCGGCTTTCGCCATAAAAACGACGCGCCGGGGTGAGGCATCTCCGATAGCGACCGGGTCCAGGTAAGAAATGTGATTGCTGACGAGTAAGACAGGTCCGATGGGGGGAACATTATCCTCGCCAATAACATAGAGCCCACCGAGCCCATTCAGGACCAGCAGCGAGACGCCTTCCAGAAGCCAGTACGTATCGGGAGTGGGTTTTTCTGGCTCACTCCTGCTTTTAGCAGACGTACCCGATACCTCTGTCACGCCTCTCGCCTTTGGGCATCGATCTTCTGAACGATGGCATCTACGACCTCGTCCGGGCTCATGCAGTCTGATTCTATCTCCAGCGCGTCGTTTGCGGAAATCAGAGGGGATACCGCGCGGGTGGCGTCCCGGTAATCCCGTTCATCCTGGTCAGCCCGGACGGTCTCCAGAGTCGCGGTGACATGCCCACGCGCCTGAATATCCTGAAGACGCCGCTCCGCACGGGCTTCCGGACTCGCTGTCAGGAATATCTTCATCTGCGCGTCGGGGAAAACGAC
>JAZKEA010000094.1:0-8906 GCA_040387315.1 Armatimonadota bacterium
GCAGGCTGGCCCCCAGCAGATAGCGCGAGCGATCCTGGGCCAGGACCTGACCTCAACCGGTGGTGGAGGAACCGGCTCGTATGCACTGGGGAGAGTGTCGCAGGGCATCAGCGACGACTGGATACAGAGCCTGCGCGGCGATATCGCCGAGCGTGTCCTGACAGATCAGGTGGCGCGGTCCATCACGCTGTACTCGCTCGGCCCGGAGGCACCCTATCCGACGGTGAAGTTTCCGAACCTGACCGACAGTGAACTCGCCGCGCGTCGCGATCTGGTCGACAGAATGATCACCGGTCAGGTGGTCGCGCCCTCTGAGGGCTGGATACGGGCGTATCTCGGGTTGCCGGAAAGGGAGGCATCGGCTCATGCGTAGAAGGAGAGGAGGCCCCCCGGCGCCCGTGAACGGGGGAGCCAGAGTAAACCGTTTGGGCAGGCATATCCTGCTGACCGGCAGCCGAACGACGGACGACCCCGGCGGCGGTGAGGGGCGGTCCTACTCGGGATATGTCGATCTGTCAGACCGGCTGCAGGCGTCCGCGTTCCTGACGGGCATCACGCCGCAGGTCGCGCCGGGTCTGGTCATGGGCGATTACCTCGTGATCTGCTCCGACTACACGGGGCAGGCGACGAATGACCCGTATACGGGGGGCGGAGTGGCTCCGGTGACGGCGCTTGAGAATGCCACGATGTCGCCCCTGTTCTATCAGGCTTACGGCGCACTGACGGCCTCCCAGTTTACCCTGACCGCGACGATGGGGGACGGGGCGGCGGTTGTTCTTTCCGCACCGGAGGATTTGAGCGGGTCGGACGGCGGGTGGGCGATTCTCGCCGTGACGCCGCAGAGCGCGTCGTCGTGGGGCACGTACATCTTCCGGATTATCCGCATTGTGACCGTTCCGGCGAATCCTGCGGTTGCCTACAGCGGCGATGTCTACGAACTGGGCGTCACGGTCAGCGACGCGCAGCTTCTTATCTGGGGTCAGCAACTTTGAAAAAGTTGGCAGGGGGAGCGCAGTAAATGGACTCAGAAGAGACGGTCGAGGATCTCGTGGATGCGAACTCCGAAGCGGCAATGATAGAGGCGGAAATCGGCGAACGGATCGCGGGACGGGTGGCCCTGCGGGCGGCGCGGGCGTATGCGCGGCTCGGTCAGACGCTGACCCTGACGGACGCCGCGACCGATGCCGAGTTCGGATTCATCGGTCTGATACGGGTGCTTGTCTTCGAGGAGATGGCGGCGCACTTCACACTCTCGGAGTATTCGGCCTGGGCGCGGCCCGCGTATCGAATCAGCGTCGCGGGCGCTTTCGAAACCACGCCTGATGGTCCGTTCGTCGGGGACACCATCGCTCTGCCTGACGGGACACATACCGTTCGAAAGGTGACACGCCGGTCGCACGGCAGCCGGATCCACCGAACGATCCTGTATGTGTCCCGCGATGTCTGACGCCTCGAGAACCGTTACCGGGCGCAGCGGAACCCTGCATAGACCCGTGTACGGATAGCTGCCTGCGCGTTGATGGATAAGGAATAAGACGCGGATTCCGTCGTGCTGCGAGCGAGAGACAGAAAGGCCCCTTGGTGGATAATGTTTCCATTTCCGCCATGCCAGTTAATAATGCTTAGCCAGGCGAACAGCATGCGGCGCACGTCGTTCGCGGTATTGGCGTCGGCCTCCGTCCCTCCCTGATTGAACGACCAGGTAAACTGGGTCAGGTGCGGATCGACCCGTGCGGGGAATTTCTTGGGGGCATAGGTCGCCGACTGGACGCGGGACTCCACCATCTCCGGGGCATTGATCAGAACATTGCGGACGCCGAAAACGCTGACATCCTGGCGATATAGGTCAATCGACATCACCTGCCCCCAGATCTCCTGCGGGTTCATAAAAGAATCGGAATACTGCGAAAGCTCGGCAGCGACCGCATCTATCTCCGGGGTGCTCGGAACGATGATGTTGACACGCGCATTGGAACGGATCGCATTCTGACCCCCGGAGCGGGCGGTGTTGTACCGCGCGGCAGTCACCGCGCTGTTGTACGCCACCGTGTAGAGACGGAAATGCGATAACAGAAGCCCCCGGACCTTCGAGGACGCCTCAGCCCATTGTCGGTTTTTCTCCTCCACCCACTCTGTATCCCTGGTGAACGCGGCGCGCCGCCACTCCACTTCGGTGGGAAGGCGCGAGCGGCGCGAGGCGGCGTAAAGGGAGGCATCCTCCCCGAACATTCCGCAGGCGGGGAGATCCTCCCGGCGAAGGGGCTTTTCCAGATCGGCGGGGGCCCAGCCGTTGGGAAGATGCCGCCAGGTCTGTCCCGCGAGCCAGCGCCGGTACTCGCCGTTGGTGACCGGCTGAACCGCGACCCAGACGCCCGGTGTGCAGGCGACCGTGGTGCCGTAGTCCCGCACCCATGCTTTGGCGATGATACCGTCCAGCTCGACCGGGCCGCCGGGAACCCATACCATATCAGGCGTGCCCTGGGGAAGCGTGCCGGGACGGTCGCCCAGGCGCACCGATGTGCGGTCGGGGGCCAGCCCGACCTCATCGGAGATGACGTGCAGCCGCGCCAGGGTCGTAAAGACGGGGCTGGTCCCCGCCTGCGAGATCATTCCGATTGCCGCGCCGCTCTCGTCATCGAGGACCACCGCGCCGACGGGAACGGTCTGCCCGCCCGCGTCGCCCGGTTCCGAAAGAGCAAGCGCGAACGTATCCGTGACCTCGGTCCGTGCCCCGATAATCGCCTTGCGGGACAGGGGAGTCGCCGCCGTGCCGTCTCCGTCCAGCGTGAACCAGAGCAGGCGAACCGCTTTGCCGGAGACGACATTGACGCTGTCGAGCAGCGGCAGGGAGCGGGTGTGCTGGCCGGTCATTTTGATCAGTGCGTAGGGGACCGAGGCATGTGTGAAGGGGTGATGGCGGGTCGCCGCGATGACCGGGGCTTTGCGCTTTTTCCCGTTGCCCTCATTGACCGGCGCTCCGTCCGCATCCGGCAGAATGACCTCCGCTACGCCGCCCCTGCGAACGGTATCACGGACGCCACGGGGCACCATCACAAAACCGTCGCACCGGATCACCAGTCCCGTGGTCGTCGATTTCGGCCCGCCGCCCGCCGGGGCGAAGCGGACCTGCACCACGGCCTGCTCCGGCCTCTCCGCCACATGATGCTTCCATGCCGTGTACGGCGCGACGCTCTCCAGCGGCAGTTTCCGGTCGCCGCTCTCCGGTTCCTCAGCCACGGCCTGAGTGTCGGCAGCGGGGGGAGCGCCCGGAGTGGGATGCTGCGCACGAGAAGGGGCGGGGATCAAAAGCAGTCCCGCAACGGCGATCACGGTCCCGGACCGGAGAAAAGGCAACAGGCAGAACGACGGCATCGGCGACTCCTTTTCCGCACACGGCGCAGCGCTCAACAAAGGCTGCCGCCGTTTAATGACGAGGTGTGAACAGGTGAACAGATAAGCAGGTAAACGGGCTGCCTGAAGTGTACCTCAAAAACACCGTTCTGAAGAGAGTAAACGGGTATGGCGGCGCAGGGCCTTTCGGTCTTCTCATGGGCGCGAGAGGGGAATATCTTCGCTGCGGCGGGCCGCGCTATTTCAGCGTGGCGTTGATCTGCCCGCCTTCGGTCGCATCCATCTTCCCCGCGCGGGCTCGGTCGCGGCGGGATTCGTAGCGCAGGGTCTTCTCCGCCATCACCGTCATCCCCTGAGGCTCCGTGAGCGCGAACTGCACCCGGTCGCTCAGGAGCTTCACGAGGGGCATACCGAAGCCGCCGATACGCTCGCCGCCGGTCAGGGTATCCGAACGGTGCGTTCCCGGCTCGGGAGCCGTGTCCGGGGCAAATCCCACCCCCTGATCCTCCACTGTGATCACGGCCTTGTCGCGGTGATACTCGATGGCCAGGTGATAGCGGCCCTCGCTCGATTTGGCATGACGGATCACATTGGTGCACAGCTCCGTCACGATAGTCTCGATGTCGTATTTATCCTCCTCAATAACACGCAGGTCATCGAGAAGGGTCCGGCTGAGCAGACGGGTGGTGCGAACGAACTCTTGGTCCTCCGGCAGGTCCAGCGAAAGTCTCAGTATCATTGCGAAGCAGCCTCATTCTCTTTCTGCCGATCGATCACCCTGCCTGGTCCGCCGGCTATCCGGACCAACGCTTACGCTTCAGTCCTTTTTATTCCCAATTTCTACAGGGAGCCTCAGGAACACCGTGGTTCCCCGTCCCGGCTCGGATTCGATCTGCAGAGTGCCGCCGCACAGTGCCGCGCGCTCCTGCATTCCCGCGATTCCGAGCCGGGCCGCCCCCCGTACCGCCTCGATATCGAAGCCGGGGCCATCATCTTCCACGGTTACCTGAAGGCGCTGGTCGAAGCGCTGGAAAGTGACGCTGACACGAGTGGCGCGTGTGGCGGGGTCCGTGCCGTGCCGCGCGATATTGGTCAGCGACTCCTGGACAACGCGATAAACTGTCGTGTTTACCAGGTCCGAGAAAACAGACTCGACGTCGGAACCCTGCGTCTCCGCGTTTTCCGCCCCGAAGCTGTCGAAATCGGCGGGGATCGCGCTGGTGACGGACCAGCGCTCGACATAGGTGCGCAGTGCCGGAAGAAGCCCGAGATCATCCAGGGCGGTAGGCCGAAGCTCGACCGCGATCCGGTGCAGATCCCTCGCCAGCTCCTCTGCGACCTCCCGGAGCCGCAGAAACTGCAGGGTAATCCCCGGGCGGGTAGGGCCCGCGGTATTGATGGTCTCCTCCAGTGCCTGGAGTCCCAGGGCCAGCCCCGTCAGGTGCTGCCCTGTCTGATCGTGCAGCTCGCGGGAGATACGGCGGCGCTCCTGCTCCTGGGTGCCGACAACCCGCGCGAGAAGTCTCTGCCGATCCGCGTGCGCGGCCTCAAGCGAGACGATGGCTTTCCGGAGCTCCGTCGTGCGCTGCTCCACGCCTGCCTCCAGGGTCTCGTTCGCGCGGCGCAGGGCCTCCTCGGAGGTACGCAGGGCAACCTCGGCGGCTTTGCGCCCGGTCACATCCTGAAACACGACCGCTACCGACGTTGTATCGCCCTTCGCCACGGCCTCCGCGCCTCCCGGCTTCAGGACATAGAAGTCAAACCAGATACCAAGCGGCGCGGCATACCGCTCCTGTCGCTGGCCTGCCCCGGTTCGCGCGACCTGGCCAAAAGTCTTGTACCAGTACGGTTCGAAGGACGGGTCCACTTCGGTCAGTCGAAGGCCGGTTATATCTCGCCCCAGCATCTTGGTCGCTGCAGGGTTTGACTCCCGGTAAAGGATATCGACCGCCCTTAGTTCGCCGTCCGCGCCGTCCGGCGCGAACAGGACATCGCCGAGGAGATAGCCCTCGTCCATCGACTCGAGCAGGGTCCGGTACTTCGCCTCGGAGGCGCGCAGGGCATCTTCCTGCCGTTTCTGCGCGGTCTGATCGCGGAGCACCTTGCCGAATCCCCTCAGGACGCCGGTCTCGGGATCGTACAGAGGCGTCATAACACCCACGGCCCAGAAGCGGGTGCCGTCTTTCTTCACGTGCCAGCGGATATCCTCGGCTCTTCCGTCTCGCAGCGCGGCAGCCTGCTCCCGCTCCGGGACACCCAGTGCCCGGTCTTCGGGCAGGAAGATCAGGTCGATCTGCGCCACGTCCTTGACTTCGGGCTCCGTCCACCCGAGGATCTGTTCCGCGCCATCGCTCCAGCGCACGATACGCCGCTCCGGGTCGGTAAAAATCATGGCAAAGTCCCGTGCGCTGTCCACCAGAAGGCGCAGGTCCTCATCTGCCTGATTTTCAGGGTTTGATCGTTTGTCGTTGGCTGGCAAGAACCCGGTTTCCTCGCTGTTTTAGTGACGGCCCCTTTTCATTCCCCGCACGGTTGCTCGCTTAAACGTTTATCGCGTGGACTGTCCGAATCTCCGATCCTTAACTATGACGATACCGGTAGAAATAATTTAATGTCTGGCACGTTTTATGCGGTATATTCTATGGACGCATTTGACCGTAATAATTCAGTCGTCAAACCGGCCCGTGACGCATGGGAGACGCACCGAGAGAGATACCGAGGGAGCAGGCAAAGACGTGATACAAGCAGCAGAGGCACACAAAAGACGCTGGATTCAGCGCACTGTTATTGTCGGCTTGGTCGGAATTGCGGTTGGGGTGTTCGCTGTTAGCGGACGGGCCACCGCCCAAATCTCCCATAATGAGGGTGAGAGCGCGGGCGCGCTGGTCGCTGCCCTGCGGTCCGATCCCGCGGCGCGGCGCCTTTATGCCCGCCACTTCGGCGTGTCCGAGACGCGGTTTGTCGCGTTCGTTCGGGACGCCCTGATTCCTTATTCGCTTCCCGATGCCCGCACGCTGACGGAATACAGCCTCCGCGCCCCCGGCAGCGGGGTCCGCACCCGCTTCGCCCGAGGGACGCAGGTATGGGCGACCCGTTCCGGCGATCCGGTCCTGTCGTGGGAAAACGGCAACCCCCTCGCGGAGACGCTTCCCGGCGCGGCGCTCGCCGGTGCGCCGCGCTCGTCCGCGATGACCGCTGCCGGTCGCGGTATGCTGACCGCCGTGGCGCTTGCGCCGCTTGCCGGGCTCCGCTCGCCAGGCTCTGATTCCGAGACCGGGATTATGTTCGTGGCCCCCGAGGAGAACTCCGGCGGTCCCGCCGCACGAACCAAACCGGAACCGGTGACCATCACGTCAGGTGGCGGCTCCGGCGGCGCAGGCACTCCCGGGAGTGCCGGAACTCCCGGCGACCCCGGCGCAGTCCTGGTGACCGAAGCGACCGAAGGCTCTGCGCCGAAACCCGGCGCTCCGTCCGGCGCGGCTCTCCTTGTGCCCCTCGGACTGGTGGCAGGATCGACCCTCGCCCTGGGCGGCTCAGGTGACTCAGGCGGTTCGAACAGTTCCGGAAACGACGCGCCCGGTACACTGCCCTCCGACGTGCTCGCGCTGCCCCAGTTTATCGGCGTGGACGAGTCCGGGGTGGATTCGCCGGATCTCGCCGCGGCACTGGGTTTGACCCGGTCGCCCGCACGCGGTCTGGTTGACGCCGGCCCATCCCGCGCCACCCCGGATGCCGTTCCGGAGCTTTCAAGCTCGCTCACCACGGGGGCTTTCCTCCTGATGGGCGGCCTGGGAATCGTTTACAGCCGCGTCCGCCGCCGCAAAACCTCTTAGTCGAGTTTGAACCACCCTGCTTCGTGGGAATAAGCAGGCAGACAACATTTAGGATATTTCCGCCCGGTGCGCTCTTCCAAAGAGCCGCCGGGCTTTTCTTTTTTTGATCTCCGCCAAAATAGAAGTGAACAGTTCACTAACACGGGTTAGATGAGGTATAATCCTGCCAATGGGGACAGATGGAGAACGCACAAGGAAGGCTTCTCTTTATCTCTGCCGCATTGAGTCACCCGTGGAGGGGTATTGTGATAATGAAGTCATCGTCAAAAAAAACTCTCGGCGCATCCACCAACCGCGCCGGTAAACAAACGTCATCTGCGGCATTTACGCTGATCGAGCTGCTCGTAGTCATCGCAATTATTGCCATCCTGGCAGCGATTCTGTTCCCCGTCTTTGCTCAGGCACGAGAAAAAGCGCGGCAGGCATCCTGCCTCTCCAACACCAAGCAGCTTGGGCTCGGTGTCTACGCGTACCTGCAGGACTATGACGAAATGCTTCCCATGGGCGGTTTCCGTTCCGGGAATACGGAACCTGGCACCCAGAGCCGCTGGTACCGGGACCTTCATTCTCATGTGAAGAGCACCGCCGTGTATGCCTGCCCGAGTCAGACCGACGATAAGAACGCGGGTGGGGGCACCACCTACTTCGTGCCAAGGCTTTCTATTCCCGCAGCAACGGCCACGATCCAGGTAGTCGGACCGGAGAGCGCGGGCGGTTTCGGCATGAACGGCAATCTGGTCGGGTACCCATACTCAACCTCGCTTGCGACGCCGCAGAACAACAGCCCCAGCAAAACGCTGGCGGAAATCCCCGACGTTGCGGGTACCTTCCTGATCAGCGAGGGCGCGCAGCTCACGGATGCGTTCTTCGCCGCGGCGAATCGCGAGCCGGAAAAGTGGGTCAAGTACCAGCAGTCGGCAAGTGACTGGCAGGTAACGGCACCATCGTGCTGGTCAGCGGCAAGCGTCGCCGCCTGCGCCGAGAACTACGCCGTCGCGGAGCCCGGCGGCAACCGGAACCGACGCCCGGTTGGTCGTCACAACGGCGGCCTGAACGTGATCTACGTGGACGGTCATGCGAAGTGGTCTCGCATCGAGCAGTTCCTGGGCGTCAGCCCGGCCCGCCCTGCAGGCTGGCCCTACGGCGATCCGAACAATAGCTGGGACAACAAGTAATCCCTCAGGCAGGCGACTCTCCGTATCAGGGCAGGAACAATCGAACGTTCCTGCCCTGAAAAATTGGTCGTCTAATTTAATATCGGCAGGAAGAGAGCCATCTGCCCCGCCTGGTTCACCACGTTCCGCATCGTACGAAAAAATTATACTCGTTAAATAGTAGCCACTTCTCAATCAAGTGAACTATTCACTAACACGGGTTAGATGAGGTATAATTCTGCCAATGGAAGCAGACAGAGAACGCACAAGGTCGGCGTCTCCTTATCTCTGCCGCATCGAGCCACCCGTAGAGGAGTATTTTGATAATGAAGTCATCGGCAACCAGAACTCTCGGCGCGTTTACCAGTCGCGCCAGTAATCGAACGTCATCTGCGGGCTTTACGAACCGCGCAAGCGCGTTTACGCTCATCGAGTTGCTTGTCGTGATCGCGATTATCGCTATCCTGGCAGCGATCCTGTTCCCCGTCTTTGCCCAGGCACGCGAGAAGGCGCGGCAGGCGGCCTGTTTGTCGAACACAAAGCAGATGGGCCTCGCGCTCATGCAGTA
>JAZKEA010000094.1:8916-10411 GCA_040387315.1 Armatimonadota bacterium
GCGTCACGGACCGCTGGCACCGAACGCTTTATCCGTACTATAAGAGCGTCGCTGTTGTCGTGTGCCCTAGCAAAACCGATTCTACACCATCGGGAGCACCTCCCTATGTACCAACCCTGACCCCCGCAAACGCCACGACCATGTCTGCCGGCCCCAATAGCCCCGGCGGGTATGGATTAAATTATGCCTTGTCTCCGTCGTACTATAACCCAACTCCCGACCCTGCCTACACGCAAGCACCCCGCGCCCTGGCGGACATCGGGGATGTCGCCGGCACCTTTGCGATCTGCGATGCGGGACAGGCCAGAGCGACCATTTCGGGTAACACCGATCCAGCTTCGTGGCCGAAGCTGGAGTGGTCCGCGACGGACTATATGGTAATGCCGCCCGGCGGCTGGACCGGTGGAACCTATTATCAGAACGTGTCTCCCAACGACAGCGACAACTACGGTCGCCGTCCGATGGCCCGCCACAACGGGGGGCTGAGTGTCATCTACTGCGATGGTCATGCCAAGTGGGTAAACATCAACTCCTTCCTCGGCGTGAACGCCAGCCGCCCGAACGGCTGGGCCTATGGTGACCCGAACAACAGCTGGGACAACAAGTAGTCCCACTAAACCCGCAGGCAGGTGACTGACTGTGATAATGTCCGGGCGTGGGTTTTCACGCCCGGACAAACCCCCCGGCATTGATGCCAGGACCAACCGGGTGCGGTGTCCGGAGATATTGCCCCGCTTGACAAACAGGCTCGGTCGGTTTAAGGTGGGAACAGCCTTCAGCAGGACGCCGCCGTCCGAGAAAGACCATCCCTGATGTACCTTCCCATCCCGCGTGTCGGGGGAGCCCACCCGAAAGTCGGCCTGAACGCCTATTCGTTCCTGGACCTTCTGACGGCGAACGCGAACGACTCCCGCACCGGAATCGACCTTTTCGCGGTTCTTGACTTCTGCGCCGCCCACGATATCGATGGCGCGGACCTGACCGGCTATTTCTTTCCCGGCTATCCCGCTGTCCCCGACGACCGCCTGCTCTCCCGTCTGAAACGCCATGCGCAGCACCGGGGCGTCCATATCATCGGGACCGGGGTCCGCAATGACTTCGTCGCCGCCGACAAAGACGTCCGCGCGGCGGGCGTCCGGGTCCTCAAGGACTGGATCGAGGTTGCGGCTAAGCTTGGCGCGTCCACCGTCCGCGCCTTCGCGGACTCTCAGCCCCCGTTCAAAAGCTGGCAGGAGGCATCGGGAGGTGCCTCCCGCGAGGAGATCGAGACATGGATGGCGGATGCCCTCCGGGAGTGCGCCGACCACGGCGAACGGTTCGGTGTCCTGGTCGCCGTCCAGAACCACGGTGACTTTATCAAGACCGGCGAGCAGCACCTCAGCCTTTTGCGGCGGGTCGATCACGACTGGTGCGCCGCTATGGTGGATACGGGCATGTACCACACGCCTGACCCATATCTTGATATCGCCCAGGTCGCGCCCTACGCGGTGAACTG
>JAZKEA010000094.1:10421-11779 GCA_040387315.1 Armatimonadota bacterium
GACCTGGCAGATCAAGGAGACGACCGGGAGCCGGATGGATTCTCCCCGCCTCGATGTGCCCCGGCTCATCGCCCTCGTGCGTGACTCCGGCTACCGGGGCTACCTTCCCATCGAGACACTGCCCATGGGCCGCAAAGACTACGACCCCTACAAAGAGGTGACGACCCTCGTCCGCGACCTGCGCCGCGCGCTCGCCGACACCGCCTTGCAATCCTCCTGATCCCTGGTATAAACCTTCCCATTACGGCTGCCCGCGCCCGTCTTGCTCGGGGATGTTTCATCCTCCGGTGGAAGCCTGCGGCTTGGATTCCCTGTCGGGAACGGCTCCCAAGCTATCCTGAATCTCCCGTGTTTGACGAGGCTCTCTTGTTTCCGAAGGAAACGCAAGCCGACAGGCTTCTACCGGAGGATAGAATATCCCCGTAGCCGTTGCCCATCCGTTAGAACGTCGCCGTGTCCGGGTCCGACCCGATGCGGCCCGAGGAACTGTCGAGCGTGGCGATCTTCTCCAGATCGTCGTGGTCGAGCGCGAAGTCGAACACCTGGAAGTTCTCCGCGATCCGCGACGGCGTCACCGATTTCGGGATCGTGATCAGGCCATTGTCGAGATGCCAGCGCAGCACCACCTGTGCGGGCGTCTTGTCGTACTTCTGCGCGATTGTCGTCAGCGTCGGATCGTCGAGCAGCTTGCCCTGACCGAGCGGGCTCCACGACTCGGTCGCGATACCGTGACGGGCGTGGAAGGCCCGCAGCTCGGTCTGCTGGAAACGCGGGTGAAGCTCGATCTGGTTCAGGGCAGGGGTGACTCCCGTGTCGTCAATAATCTGCTGGAGATGTGCAGTTGTGAAGTTCGAGACCCCGACCGACCGGGCGCGGCCCTCCTCCTTGATGCGAACCAGCGCTTTCCAGCTTTCGGCATACAGACCGCGATGCGCCGACGGCCAGTGAATCAGGTACAGGTCTACATAGTCGAGACGCAGCCGCTCCAGGCTGGCATCGAACGCCCTCAGGGCATTGTCGAAGCCCTGGTCCTCGTTCCAAAGTTTCGTCGTGATAAAGAGTTGGTCACGCGGGATATCGCTCTGGGCGAGCGCATCGCCCAGACCCTTCTCGTTCTCGTATATCTTCGCGCTGTCGATAGAGCGGTAGCCGACCTTTAGCGCCTCGGTGACCGCGGCGTGCGCCTCGTCGTTCGGAACCTGCCAGAGTCCGTAGCCTAGCTGCGGGATCGCCTGCCCGTCGTTCAGGGCAATCGTGGGAACTGTCGTCATAAAAATCTCCTGGGCGCACCGTTTCGTCGCCCCTCTGGTCTTTCCCAGAATCGCGCCGCAAGACACCTTTTAGCGTTTCCCAAAAGG
>JAZKEA010000095.1:0-3135 GCA_040387315.1 Armatimonadota bacterium
GGGTTGTCCGCAAGCGTGGCGTTGAACGCCTTCGAGCCGATGATAACTTTCATGTTTTCATTCCGCGTTACGCGCGTAATTTGGGCTTGTCGGGCCGCCGGGTGACGACTTTCGGCATCACAGGCGACGGCACCAAGCGTCATAACCGTAACCGCCAGCGATAAAGGCAGAAGCAGTTCGTTTTTGTTCTTCATGCGCCTGCCGCCCCGCGCGAGGCGATATCGATAACGAAGCGGTAGCGCACGTCCTTGTTCAGCACGCGCTCGTACGCGCGGTTGATGTCCTGCGGCTTGATGATCTCGACGTCGGCCTTGATGCCCCGGGCGGCGCAGTAATCGATCACTTCCTGCGTCTCGGCGATGCCGCCGATGAGCGATCCGGCCAGGCTCTTGCGCCCGATAACCATCTTGATGCCGCTGAGACCGGCGGGAATCTCCCCCAGCGTACCAACGTTTACGAGCGTTGCGTCGAGCTTCAGGAGATCGATGAACGGCTGCATCGCATACGGGACGGGGACGGTCGAGATGAGAAGATCGAAGCGGTTCGCGAGCCGCTTCATTGCCTCGGCATCGGTCGAGAGGACGGCTTCCTTTGCTCCGAGCCGTTTCGCGTCAGCGATCTTACCCGGTGATGTGGTGAACACGGTGACATCCACCTTTCGGGCGACCGCGAGCTTGACCGCCATGTGGCCCAGGCCTCCGAGGCCGATGACGCCCACGCGCTGACCGCCCTCCACGCGCCAATGCTGCATCGGCGAGAAGGTAGTAATGGCGGCGCACAGAAGAGGAGCGGTCGCGGCGAGATCCATTCCCGGCGGGATGCGAATGCCGAAATGCTCGGTAACGACTATCCTTTCGGAGTACCCGCCGTAGGTCGTCGGCGCGGTGCCTCGCTTATCGGGCGAGCCATAGGTGAAGGTAGTGCCGTTCAAACAGTTCTGCTCGCGGTCGGCTTCGCAGTTCTCGCAGGTTCGGCACGAATCCACCATGCATCCGACTCCGGCGATGTCGCCTACCTTGAACTTCGTCACCGCGTTGCCGATGGCCGCCACGCGGCCGATGATCTCGTGGCCGGGAACGACGGGAGAGCCTTCCTGCGACTTGTGACCGTGCACCGTGTGGATGTCGGAGTGGCAGATGCCGCAGTAGAGAACGTCGATGAGGACGTCGTGTGCTTCGAGGGTCCGGCGCACTATCTCGATTGGCCCGATCGGGCGATCAGCACTTGTGGTTCCGTAGGCCCGCGTCCGGTACGGACCGGTGTTCGTCGCTCCGGTCTGTGACTCCGCCTGCGCTCCTGCCGGAATCCCGGCAAGAATCGGCGCGGCAACGAGACCCGCTCCTGCCTTCAGTATCTCGCGTCGGTCGAGCAGGGGGCCGATCTGTCGAACATCCCCGGTGGCATCGATTCTTTTCATCTTAATTCTCTCCGTGTTTGTCGCGGGATGCCTTGTTCGCTAACCCAAATTCTTGGTGAAGAACTCCGCCAGCTTGTCGAAGGGGATCAGGTTCACCCGGTCGTACAGATCGACATGGCCCGCGCCGGGAATCCGGACGATCTCCTTTGGCTCGGCGGCGCGCTTGTAGGCGTCCTCGCTGAACTCCCGGGAATGCGCGTCGGTACCGGTGATAAACAGCATCGGGCGCGGCGAGATCTCCTCGATAGCCTCGAACGGGTAGAAGTTCAGGAACTTGACGTTGCTGGTCAGCGTCGGGTGCGTGGTGGTCTCTTTCGATCTGCCTTTCGGCGTGAACTCGCCGCGGGGCGTGCGGTAGAAGTCATAGAACTCACGCTCGATCGGGTTGGAGCTTGCGGTCAGTTCATGCACGGTTCCGCTTGTGTATTTGGTCTCGCCGCCCGTGAACTCCACGTAGCGCTGCTCCGCCGCCTCTGCGATGGCTTTCTTCCGCTGTTCGGGGGTCGTGGAATGTTTCAGCCCATTGCGGTTAGCGGACCCCATGTCGTACATGCTGACGGTCGCGATGGCTTTCATGCGCGGATCAATCTTCGCGGCGCTGATGACGAAGCTTCCGCTGCCGCAGATCCCGAGAACGCCGATCCGATTTCTGTCTACAAAGGGCTGGGTACCCAGAAAATCGACGGCGGCGCTGAAGTCCTCGGCATAACCATCCGGCAGAACCGCGTTGCGGGTCTTTCCCTCGCTTTCGCCCCAGAAGGACAGGTCCAGTGACAGAGTGACGAATCCCTGCTCGGCGAGTTTCTGAGCATACAGATTTGAGCTCTGTTCTTTTACCGCGCCCATCGGGTGCCCGACGATGATCGCAGGATTCTTCGCATTCTGAGCCGCCGACTTCGGAACAAAAAGGTTTCCTGCGACCTTCATGCCGTACTGGTTGTTGAACGTCACCTTCTGGGCGGTAACCGTGTCGCTCCTATAGAAGTTGTCCGCACCCACGGCCACCGCAGGTGTCTGACCCGCGACGTTTGCGTTGCTCTGGGCCACTGCTGCCGTTGCGCAGACTGTGCCGATCAGGAGGGTTGGTATAAGAAAAGATGCTTTCATTAAAATCTCCATAGGTTCAGTTAGTTCGATTAGTTCAGTTAGTTCGCGTTAATTGCTTTAGTTACAACCGCCTCTTTCGTCTTCGCTGTGACCACAACAGGAGGCAGGCTCTTTATTGGTTAGAAGTCCACATCAAGACGGGAAACCCGCTGCTTCCCTTGTCTCTTGTGCCGTATTCTACGGTGGACGTGAAGCTAGGTAATATGGCATTCCTCGGGAATAATTGGTCATTCTTCCAGAAGTGCCAAAATAAACGGCGAGGCGGAAGGGGAGGCGCTACTATAGTTTTCAGGAACGATAGAAGGAGTAACCTGGTGGACAACAGGAACAACAGAGATGCAATCCAGCGCAAAGAAATGATGGCCAGTGCCTATCGGGAGGAGCTGACCGAGCGCATCGGGCGGGCGGTTCCCCAGGACGGAGATAAAGAGCCGCTGAAGGGACTGCGCCTCACCCGTGTGTCCTCGACGCCCGAACCGTCTCATGGCGTAGCGGTGCCGTCCTTTTGTGTGATCGCGCAGGGGACCAAGGAGATTTTTCTCGGGGAAGAGCGCTATAAGTACGACCCGTTCCACTACCTGCTGTCCACGGTTGAGCTTCCCATCGTGATC
>JAZKEA010000096.1:0-453 GCA_040387315.1 Armatimonadota bacterium
TAGTTCGGTCGTTTCCTGAAGCATCTTTATAGGTATTGATATCGTGAAACGTCTCGTCATAGTCCTGCAGGTACATCATGATGCCATTCCCGATCTGCTTACAGTTGTTCATACAGGCGGTTTGCCGGGCTTTGGCGCGGGCCTGGGCGAAGACAGGGAAGAGTATCGCGGCGAGGATGGCTATTATTGCGATAACCACGAGCAGTTCTATAAGGGTAAAGCCGAGTTTATGGGTGCGCATTGGATAATGAGTCCTTCTTCGTTAAAAGTCACTATCGATATACCGTGAACATCCGCTTATTAGGTTAAGCCAATGTTAAGATGGGTTAATGCTACCACAAATCCTCTATATCTCATGCGCAGCTCAGGAGTTTTTCGGGCGTAATTTTCGTATGCCTGAGGATCTGTGTGTTACAAGTACCGCGCGGTTCTTGTCGTCTGGCTATATATGTG
>JAZKEA010000096.1:463-8249 GCA_040387315.1 Armatimonadota bacterium
AGCCCGCCTAGTTTCTTCGAATGCAAGTTTGCAAAAGACAAGCACTGGGATATTTAACCGAACATGCCCATCGCACTAAGATTCTCATAGAAAACAAAGGCAGCCTGGTCAGGCTGCCTTTGTTTTGAATTACGTGTCTACTGGCACGTATCACCCTGTATAGTCCACATGCAGGGGTTTGTGGAACCCCACTTTTTCCAACCGGAGTGTCCATCACCGTACAAAATCACGAAACCGCCGTTGTGTCGCCCCGCGACTTTCGAAGCTGTGGCGTCGTTGAACATATCGGTACGAATCTCTTGCTGAAGACCACGCATCGATCCACCATAAGAATCCGTAAGTATTGCGCTGGCCGAACCACCTGCCATACCGTCCGTAATATGAATCGTCCCTGCAGGGTCGGAAACATCGGCAAGAGTGATGGTAAAGGTCGTTCCTTGTCCTGTCCAACCTGATTTCAGGTTAGTGGTGTAGTTTACGAAGCCCGGATAGGTCTTGCCATTGTTCGCAGGCCGAGTTCCAGCCGCTAATACGTCCCATGGGTTGCCGTTCGTCGTTGGGATTAGGTTGCGTGTATAGGATAGGCGCGGCACCAGGCAGAATGGCTTGTCGCTACCATCACCGCCGCTAGCGCTGCCAGGTATGTTTACCGTGATGCCTTTGTAGAGTCGTGTGGATGCCGCAACCTGGTCGCTTGGCGCTGGAGCTGCGTTCTCGTCGCCGCTGGGACAGACAAATACATCCTGGTTTTTTATGTACGGTAAAGTCATCGTCGGCCACGAAACAAGGTTAACGCCAACCGCTCCGTTCTGGGAAGGCACAATCGTTTCGTCGTAATCCCCACTATACATCAGCAACGCGGTGCCGATCTGCTTCATGTTGGAGAGACAAGCAGTTTGTCGCGCTTTGGCGCGAGCCTGGGCGAAAACAGGGAAGAGTATAGCAGCGAGGATAGCAATAATTGCTATCACAACGAGTAATTCAATGAGAGTAAAACCACGAGTTTTGGTACGCATTGGATAATGAGTCCTTCGTCTTTAAAAGTCACTATCGGTATATCGCTTACAGTCGTTTGATATGTTAAGCCAGTGTTAAGACAGATTATGTTACCACGAATACTCTATGTCTTATTCCTCCTTCAGAAGCTTAAAAGCCGTCGATTTGGGAGTGCCCGCACCTACTGAGGCCATCGCAACGGATTGGGAAGTTCGTTCCGAAGAGGGGTATGGCAACGAAGGTATACAATGGCGGCGTCGCGCACGGTGGGAGCATCGACGGCATCCGAAAGGATCTCCACGCCGGGCTTCTGGTAGAAATAATCCTGGATGACGTGCGCCCCGGAAGCGATGGTGTAGTGCTGTTCTTTGTCCAGAGGTTTGTCACCGATACGAATATCGCCCTTAGTTTCAACCACCATACCGGATAGGTGAACGGGGTATCGGCCTGCGTTGTCGCCGCTCCGGGCTGTCTGGAGGACGGTCGCGAGCAGTTGACCGGGAACCCGCGCGACAACGATATGCTGCCGTGTGTAGCTGCCCAGCACGGAGTACAGGTCACGGACGGTGACGGGACCTGCCGGCAATCCTGTGGGAGCGATCTGGCTGCCCGCCATAAAGGCGATGTCTGTCTTTGCCTGGGCGCGGATCGCATCGGCGAACAGGTTGCCGAGGGCGGTCTCCTGTGTCGTGGCATCGATGCTGGGGAGAGGTTCCAGGGCGGTGGTCAGCGTCTCGTTCAGGGTGGGGGCAAGTTTGTCGCTCCAGGGCTTATAGGCGCGCAGGGAGGCGGCATCTTCGGGCGTCTCCGGAGTCGGTTTGAGCAGAGGTGCCGTCGGAAACGCTTTCGCCAGTGGGCTCGGAACTCCGTTGGTGCCCCACCAGTGACCGTTGTTGCCGTTTATGGCGATGATTTTGCCGGGTTCCCCGCCGCGCGCCGGCTGCAGCGTCAGATCGATTCGTCCCAGCGCTCGGCCATACGCCCCTGTCTGCGCGATCAGGACATCGTTTACCCAGACCTGCTCCGCGAGCGTCGTGTGGGAATGCCCGCCTATGATAATGTCGATTCCGTCTACCTCGGCGGCAAGCTTCTGATCGTCCACATAGCCGAGGTGGGACAGGGCGATCACGGCGTCCACCCGGCTCTCTGTGCGCAGAGCCGTCACCGCCTTCCGCGCGGCGACGTACGGGTCGGTGAAGGCGATTCCTTCAAGGGTTCGCGGCCACTCGATCTGCACCGTCGTGGGTGTCGTCAGGCCGAAAACGCCGATACGAGCGCCGCCTCGGGTCACAACGATCCACGGCTTCAGGTCGGCAAACGGCTTACCGGTCTTTGTCTCCACGACATTAGCCGAGAGCATCGGGAAGTTTACCTGGCGCATCGCCTGCCGAAGAACGCCGGGCCCCTGGTCGAACTCATGGTTGCCGACCGTCGCGGCCACGAACTTCAGGGTATTCATCGCATGGAGGATCGCCTGTCCGTGAAAGGTCTTCGCTTCCGGCGACCCGTGGATAATATCGCCCGCGTCCAGCAGAAGAACGTGCGGCATCTCGGCGCGTATCTCGCGCACCAGAGTCGCCAGACGGACCAGCCCCTGCGGCTGATCGGGGTGCCAGACATGGCTGTGCAGGTCGTTGGTGTGCAGAAGCGTCAGGGTGACGGGCTGCAGCTCGCTTTTCGCAGCGGCATCGACAGGCAGGGCAGCAGCCGCCACGGGAATTCCCGCAGCGACGGCGTGGCGAAGAAGAGTTCGTCGGGACAAAGACATTACACGTTTCAAAAGAACTTCAGGTAGGTTAGCGATTGGTACGTACCAATGAGTATACCAGAGTCGTGCGGGGCTGAAAGCCCTGGAAGCAAAAGCGCTATGACTTAACGCACCTTCTCTGTAGCTGCTGAGAAGGTACCGTACACCCATTCGGGCGGGTAAACTAGGACTATGCCGACGATCATTGGAATTGACCTTGGAACCACGAACTCACTGGTTGCCTATGCGGATAAAGGGGTGCCGACCATAATTCGCGACCCCCGGAGCGGGGATGCCCTGCTGCCCTCGATTGTGCACTTTCCCGCGGAAGGCACCCCGGTTGTTGGAACCGCTGCGAAGGCCCATCTCTCGACCGAACCCGCCCGGACCATCTACTCCGCCAAACGGCTGATGGGGCGTGGCCTTGCGGATGTAGAGGCGGAGGCGGCGACTCTCCCGTATACGCTGTCCCCGGAGCATCGTGAAGCGGTGCGGATCGATCTGGGGGCGGGACAGGTAGTTTCCGCTCCGGAGATAGGGGCGCTGATACTGCGCAGCCTGCGGGAACGCGCTGAGGCCGCGCTTGGAGAGACCATCGAGAAGGCGGTCATCACGGTCCCGGCCTACTTTAACGATGCTCAGCGTCAGGCGACCAAGGATGCGGGGGAGATCGCCGGTCTTGAGGTCGTCCGGATCGTCAATGAGCCGACCGCGGCGAGTCTTGCCTATGGCCTGCAAAACAAGCAGGCCGCAACGATCGCGGTCTACGATTTGGGCGGGGGAACGTTCGATATCTCGATCCTGCGTCTGGAGAACGGCATCTTCGAGGTGCTGGCGACTGGCGGCGACACCCATCTTGGCGGGGACGATTTCGATGATGTTCTCGCCGAACTGCTTCTGCGCGAGGCAGGCGAACACGAACCGGATGCCGGAACTCGCAGTCGGGCCCGGCTTGCCGCGGAGGCCGCGAAGCGCTGGCTTTCGGAGCACGATGCCTGTGATGTCGCCATGGAACTCTCCGATACGGATCGCTTCCGCCGCAGCATCACCCGAACCGAGTTTGAGGAACTGATCGCGCCCCTGATCGCGCGAACGCTCGCGCCCTGCCGACAGGCCCTGACCGACGCGGGCCTCTCCGGGGCGGAAATCGACGAGGTCGTGCTGGTGGGGGGCTCGACGCGCGTTCCCGCTGTTCGGCAGGCGGTGCAGGACCTGTTTGGAAAGCCGCCGCACACCGAACTGAACCCGGACGAAGTGGTCGCTCTCGGGGCCGCGGTCCAGGCCGATATACTCTCGGGGAACCGCTCGGATCTCCTGCTGCTCGATGTAACCCCGCTCTCTCTCGGTATCGAAACCATGGGTGGCGCGGTCGAGAAGCTCATCTTTCGCAACAGCAAGATTCCCTCGTCGGCGCGGGAAGAGTTCACCACAAGCGTCGATGGTCAGACCGCTGTCCTGCTGCATATTGTTCAGGGCGAGCGTGAGATGGCGAAGGATAACCGATCTCTGGCGCGGTTCGAGCTTGCCAATATCGCCCCGATGCCCGCGGGCATCCCAAAGATCGAGGTGACGTTTCTGCTGGACGCCAACGGTATCCTGAACGTTTCCGCCAAGGAGACGCGGTCGGGGGCACAGACACAGGTACGCATCAAGCCGTCGTACGGACTGGAAGAGGGCGAAGTCAAGCGGATGGTACGCGAATCGTTCGTTCACGCGGACGAGGACTTCAAAGCCCGAATGATCGCCGACATGCGTAATGAGGCGAGTTCGGCGATTCTCGGCGCGACCAAACTTCTTGCGTCCTACGGCGATGTCATCGACGCCGATGTCAGATCCCGGATCGAAGCGGCGCTCGTCGATCTGAAGGAAGCCCACGATACAGCCCCGGACCACACCACGATCCGCGAGAAGATGGAAGCGCTGGATCTTCTCGGACGTCCCCTCGCCGAAGCGGCGATGAGCAGCGTCGCCCGCGAGATAGTGGGCGGAAAGACGCTTGCGGAAGCCGCGGCTGAGCTGGATGCCCGCCTGAAAGAGGAGCGAGGCTGAAACCGTGCGCACCCTGATGATGGCGGAACGCCCGCGTTACCTTCTGTCGCTCGGCGACAGCATGAGTATCGATGTATATGCGGGCGGGCCCGGTCGGGGTGCGGCGAGTCTCCTTTACCAGAACCGGGACGCCGACTTCCCCGAGTGGGCCGGGCGGGATCTAAAGTCTCGGCTTCCCGGCGTGCGGCTCATTCCGCTGGCGATGGATGCCGGAACCAGCGCGACGGTTCGCTATGCCCAGCTCCCGCGCTTTGCGGAAATGGGTGTCAAGGCCGCAGCGGTGACCCTGACGATGGGCGGGAACGATCTGCTGCAGACGTTCGGGAACGAGGCGGCGGCAGAGCAGGCACAGCGTGCCCTGCGGGAGAACGGGCAGGCGATCCTTTCTCAGGTTCGGAAACTGTGTGAGCCGGACGCTCCCCTCCTCCTCGGGACCGTCTACGATCCAAGCGACGGAACGGGGGATACAGGCCGGCTCAATCTGCTTCCCTGGCCGGGGGCGCTGGGCTGGATCCACCGGTTCAACGAGACACTGCGCGAACTGGCAGCGAAAAACGACGTTCTTCTGGTGGACCTGCACGCGCTGTTTCTGGGGCATGGCCTGGCGACCGGGGAAAATCCCGCCCAGTCTGATCCTCGTCCCGCAAATCGCGATCTATACTATTGTGGGGTAATCGAGCCGAACGCCTGGGGGGCATCCGCGATCCGAGCCGGCTGGTGGGATACCCTTGTCGGTGCGGGCATAGTTCAGGAGACCCAATGACACGACGTAATTTGCTGGCGACCGGAGCCGCAGGGTTTCTGACGAATGCGATGGCGACCGAAACCCTGGCTGCCGCCCCGGACGCCCGCTGGCGGGTTATGGAAACGTCTGAAGGCCGGGATATCACCTGGCGTGGCATGGCGGACAGGCTTGCGCGTGCGAATCTTGTATTTGCCGGGGAATTCCACGACGACCCACAGACGCATCGTGCGGAGCTTGCGCTGCTGGAGACGCTTTCCGGCGCGTGGAAACAGTCGCTGAGCCTTGGCATGGAGATGCTCGAACGGGACGCGCAGCCCGCTCTCGATGCCTATCTTGCAGGTAAGACCGACGAAGCCGCCTTAAAGAAGACGGTTAAGCTCTGGCCGAACTACGCGACCGATTATCGACCTCTGGTGGAGTATGCCCGCGCCGAAAAGATACCGGTGCTTGCCTCGAATGCCCCCGGCCCGCTTGTGAAGCGTGTCGGTAAAGAGGGGTTAGCCCCGGTGCTGGAATCGCTGACGGAAGCAGAGCGATCCCTGATCGCCGCAACCGTAAATGCCCCGTCCGGCGATGTCTACGAGAAGCGCTTCGGTTCGGTGATGGGAGCGGGTCACGGCGACAGGCGTATGGATGCCGCTATGGTCCGCCGTTTCTACGAGGCGCAGTGTGTCCGCGACGACACCATGGCGGAAACCGTCTCCCGCGCCCTTGATGCCGGGCGGAAGGTCCTGCATGTCAACGGCGCATTTCACTCCGATGCCGGACTCGGCACCGCCCAGCGCGTACTGTGGCGTCGACCCCTGCGTACCTCTATGGTGATCGTAAAGTTTGTACCGGTCCGCGAAGAAGTCGCAAAAGCAATCGTTTCTCAGTATCACAAAGAGGCGGATTTCCTGATCGTAGTGCCCGACGAGCGCCCCATTCAGTCCAATGACGCAGATGACGTTCGGAAGTAAAGGCCGCTGCTAGAGCCCTTTGTACCAGAGGAGCTGAATCTCCTCCGGAAACTCGCGGTAAGCGTTAGCGTGGATGCTTCTGAGGTCGCAGCCGTGCCGGACATAGAATCGGCAGGCGGGAACATTGATGTTTTGCGTCTCAATTTTGAGGGTGCGGCAACCCGCTTGACTTGCCCACTGCTCTGCCGCAGAAAATAGGGCAGACCCGATCCCGCTTCGCCGAAAACGGGGTTCAACCCGCAGGTCCCAGAGAACCGCCAGATCGTCGCGGCCTTCGAGCATGTCCAGCCCCGGCGTCCGGCAGGCCAGAACCGCGCCGCCCGCCGGTACCTCGTTGACGAAAGCGGTAAAGGCCATCCAATTCGTCACGTCAAAGCTGCCGCGCCACTGAACAGGGGGCTCGTGAGTGTCATAGTCTTTCCTGTAGGACACGGGGACGGGTTCCTCACGCAGAAGCAGTCCTCCAAGCCCGTGATCGACAGGATAAGGCGTGAACTGGGAAGTCACCTCGAACGCAATCGGTATCCGGGCGTACCTCTCCAGAACACCGGGTACGTTGGGACGCTCGCTGATAATTCGGATGTTGCGTGGCTGGGGCATCGGAGGCAGTGTTCCCATACTACCCCACCCCTGCGCTCCGATGAAAACCTGCGGGTACAATCTGTTTGACCATACTGATTTTGGAGGAAGACACGTGCCGCTAAAAATGACGTTTCAGGACCTATGTGAAAGCGCCAAGAGCCGTATCCACGAAATATCTACCGAGGAAGCGGAAACAAGACTCCGCTCGAACGATTCGGTTGTGGTTATCGATGTTCGCGAGCTGGATGAGTTCCGTGCGGGACATGTTCCTGATGCGCGTGGGTTCGGAAGTGGCATCTTGGAGTATCACATAGTCGACGAGATTCCGGACACGGAGCAGGAGATCATTTTGTACTGCCGTGGCGGTAATCGGTCCGCTCTCGCCGCTGATTCCCTGCGTCAAATGGGGTACACCAATGTTCACAGTATGGTCGGCGGTTACCGGAAGTGGAACGAGGAAGGCCGAGCGGAATCGCAGGAAGGCGATCCCATCGTGCACTGAGACATGACGGAAACCCCACTGTATGAATTTTTTTCAGTGTGCGGAGGCAGAACCACACGCTATTTCAGATCCGACCGTAATCAGGACGCCTCTTGGTGCAGTGCGGCTAAAGGCACGGCTCAGTGGAGTTGCCATGGAAGAAGAAACGCCGACTATTGCGTACTGCGTCCCTGGAGACGGCAGGCTTATCGTCTGGGAGAGGGAAG
>JAZKEA010000097.1:0-7622 GCA_040387315.1 Armatimonadota bacterium
GTATCCCTCTTGTGTCTGGAGCGGAATCGAGAGATAGGGGCGGGCGGGTGCATTCGCAGGAATGGTAAACGCCGCGCTCGCTGCCTGCTCTTTACCTCCCATCACGGGCCGAACAAAATAGGCATTGGATTTAGTGGCATCCACGCCCGAATCCTGAAAATTAGTCGATTCGGTTAGGGGCTTGTCCGTCAGTTTGCGCGGCGCGGCGTTCCCCGTCCGCCGATACAGGTTGAAAGCGATATTTTCCGGGTCGGTTGCCAGCAGACGCCAGCTGACAAAGACCTTTCCCTCACCCTGATTGATAGCCACCACACCGCGTCCCAGTTTCTCCATCTGTCGCGGCATGCGAGCGTTCGAGGCCGGTACGGACTGACGAACTAAAGGCATCGCCCCCGCACGCCACTGCGCGGAGCCGAGTGTTATCAGGGTGGCAGTCGTCATCAGGCAGAGGCAAAGGGGAAGCCTCCCGGCAGGGGAAGTTTTCAAGGAAGCAGGCATATTACTCGGTATCTTTCATGTCTGAAATTGACATTTGAAGCGGTGTCAGGGTAACCGGCCCGATCAGGCCGGAGCGAACAGGAGCCCAGGCGGCAGCATCGAAACCTTTGTATTGGATGTTGACCATCAGGAACGGACGCCAACTGTCGCCTTTGCGCCTCTCCAAATCGGCGAGGCGGTTCGCCATCAGATTGGTGACCTCTATCTCCAGTACATTTCCCTCCGGCTTCAGTGTTCCCGCAGGGGTCGTGATGCGCCAGGGACGCGCGATAACCGAGCCGATCTCGTTGCCGTTCAGCCGGACGCGGGCGCTATGGCAGACAGTTCCCAGGTCAAGTTCCCAGGCAGTCTCCCGTCCGGCAGAGTCAGGCAGATCAAAGTTCAGCGTGTACCGCGCCGTCCCCGAAAAAGCTTTCAGCGCATCCTGGTCCGCTTCCGTATTCCACTGTGTCCAGTCCGACAGAGACGACACACGCCGCGGGGAGGGAAGCGAGGGACCGCCTTCAAGAAATTCCACGGACCACGCCGTCGGCAGTGGAACCGCTCCCGAAGTCAAGGGCACACCGTACTGCCACTGCGCGGCATCCGCAGGCAGAGCGCTTGTCTGCGTTCGCAGCAGTAGGGACGACCCCGCGGGCAGGTCAAGGTAGACCTGTAACCGTCCATCGCTGTCTGTCTTTGTCGCGCCTGCGCCGACAGCGCCGGTCATCGCGTCCATCAGGACGACCGAAGCCCCTTGAGCGGCAAGTGGGAACCAGCCGGACACGTCCTTTGTTCCGGGGTTCGCGACAAAATAGATAAAGCCGGTATCTGACCGACGTCGAACGAACTCCAATCCGGCGTCCACCAGACTTTCGCGTTCGATTCCCGCCTGCTTCAGAAGCGCACTAAGATCCGGCCCTGCTGAATAGTTCTTGGTCTGTTTTAGCGTGTTCCGCGCCGTCTGAAAACGTGCCTTGCGCTCTGCCAGAGACGACAGCCCCGGTACATCGGCGGGCAGATCGTTCTGCGCCAGCACCACCGCTCCCTGCTCCGCGAGTGCGGCAATCCGCTCCAGAGTCTCCGGCGGCATCCGTTCACATCCGGCGATCACCAGGGCACGGTAACGCGTCCCGCCGCGTGCCTGCAGTGCGCCGTCTTCGGTCACCGTCACCATCTCGGCAAGCTGATGGTCGGAGACCAGGTCGAATGCCCAGCCCCCTTTTGTCAGTGTATGGGCAGCGGTCGTGAACGGCAGCAGGTTGCCTCGCAGCCATGTATCCGTCTTGTGAACGGCCAGGAACTGCAGGAGGTGATTCGTACCCATCTCGCCGCTCAGCAGATCATGGTAGGGGAAGTACAGCAGGATATCGCTGTCCGGTATCCCTTCCTGCAGCAGCGACTGGCAGGCGGAGATATAGCGATTTAGCGCAGGCAGGTCGCGCCAGAGAGTATTAGTCGGCGCACAGTGGGTAGAGGCATAGAAAAGCCATCCCGGCCATTCCACATCCGCGGGGGAGAACGGGGTGCCGTGAAAGAACAGGTGGTTGATCCCGAGGGCGAAGAGCATGTCCACCTCTGCCTTCATGTGCTCCAGCGGCACATGCGCATGATCCCCGAGCCAGGTGAACGACTCGCTGGAACACAGAGGTCGGCCCGCGACATGCGCCGCGGACGATGCCATACGGCAGACCAGCGCCTCCTCTTCCTCGCCGAAATCAGGGGGAGCAGGTAAAAGCGCCTCCATTCCGCCCAGGCGCAGGCGTGGCGGGCCGAACACCTCCGTCTCCGGAATATCCGCCAGAGCGTACAGATCGAGCAGGTTCCCCGGCGAGCCGTGCGACTGGTTCCGGACCTTTGAGCCGTGCGTTTTTGCCCAGGAAGAAAACGTCTGCAGAAACGCGTCCCGCGTCAGGTCACCAATAGTTTCCCGGAAGTCCGAACGGACGCGCGTCACGGTTTTCGGGTCGCCCTCGCCGTTCAGGTGGGAAAGGTGATCGCGCAGATCATACCCGCGCAGTCGCTTAAACTCGGAGAGAATATTTGGCGTTGCGTTCGCACCAAACACTTCCCAGGAGTCGTTGAAAAAGCAGCGTGGGGTAAGTGTATCGGGCAGCGAGGCAAAGGCTGTGTCAAACGGCTGAAGATACCGCCGCACCGCACCAGCGCTGAAGTGGTCCAGGACATTGCCCGCTCCACCCGGCGCGGCACGTTTGACTTGCTGCTTTGTAGGAGCGATGAAGAGCGTCGTGCTGCCCTGCCGGGCGAGAGGGACCGCTTCGGGGCGCTTCTCGCTCTCCGACGTCCCCACGGGCAGGGTTTCCACCCAGATGACACGGGCGCTGTCCTCGGCGCTTACCTGAGGCCCGCCGAAGGGCCAGCCGGTACCCGCGATCAAATCGACACCCAGAGAGAGCCTCTTGGCTTCGCTCAATGTGTGCGCGAAAAGCTCAACCCAGCGGGGCGAAAGAAACGCCACAAATCGCGATTCGCTGCCGGTCGGCCCATAGATCGGGCTCACCTCGACGCCGCCCATGCCTGCCGCTTGAAACAGTTCCAGGTGCCGGGTGATCTCCGCCTCAGTGAGCGCATTGCCCATCCACCACCAGCGAGTCCATGGACGACTCTCCGCCGTCAGCGGCGGCCACATCGTCTGTGTCATTGTCATCATCTGCCTCCGCCTAGTATCGCACAAATGGCGCGGCTCTTAATCGTCTTCGACCGCCTGAAAGCAAAACGAAGCCGGTCGCCAGACAAGTCCTGGCGACCGGTTCGTCAGTATTAAATAGGGCTAAATGTTAGGCTAATACCGGGGAATTCTGTTCCCGCAGCACGAGTATTCGTCTGGGCATTAGCCTTCGCCTGAGCGGATGGGCCAGTTGACACTGTCTGTCCTCGCGCCCACTTAACATGTCCGTCCGCGCAAAGGAAGTTAGAACCTTCGCTATGACGGGCGTCGCCGTAGCGAGGAATGCCCAGGCCAAAAGCCCGCGCCGGAAAACCAATGGGACCTGTTTTATACTTGCCCCTGGCTAATCCACCAGCGCTGCCACCTGTTGCCACAATGGGACCGCTAGCAGCAGGAGACCTTGTATCCAAGGCTCCACTAGGGTTGATTGACCCATCGTTCTCCGTCACCTCAATCAGCCCACAGGTCATCGCCGGTTTGGTCAAATCAGCATCGGTGATTGCTGCCAAATTCGCGTTCAGTGCATAAGACATGGTCACATTGCCGGCAAGAGCAGGTTCCCAATCGTCGCTGGGGCATTTGAAGAGGCCGCCATTCTTTACATAGGGAGACACCTGTTGTGACCAGCCAATGCCGGTCGGGAAACTGTTGGGGCTGGTATACAGTTCGTTGAACAGCCGCCCGCTGGGCCACATCTCATCGTAGTCCGAGACGTACTGCATGAGCGCAAGCCCGATCTGCTTCTGATTAGATATACACGCTGTTGCTCGTGCTTTTTCCCGTGCCTGAGCAAAAACAGGGAAAAGTATCGCGGCGAGAATTGCAATAATTGCAATAACGACGAGAAGTTCGATCAAGGTGAAAGCTCGACGAGTCGAGGAGCCCAACGAAAGAGATTGAGATTGTACTGATGCCATTTACGTCTCCTTTGAGTAACTGACGGAATCGAGGCGGGAATACAGCGTATTCCCGCCCAAAGCTGTCCTGATTAGAACTCGTTCGTTGCCCAGAGGTAGGCGCCGTAGCGGGAGGTGCCGGGAATCTGGCGAGCCGCCATCAGTCCCTTGAGATCCATTGAAGAGGAGTGACCGTCGCACCACGAAACGTTGGTCCGCTTGAAGTGCGGTGCGAAGACGCGGTCAGCGCCGTTAGCAGAAACTTTCGCCGGAGTGGTGGTCTCGTTCACCCAGGCCTGGTAGAACCCAGCCGAGGTGCCCACGCTCCAGTCGAAGTTCGTAGTGGCGTCTATGTTATTCTGCGTCGGATAAAGCGGGACTGCTCCCTCGACTGCAAAGACGGTAGAAGACGGATGCGTTATATCTGCGAGCGATCCGCCGGGGATATAGGCAGAGTTGGCGCCGTACGTACCGTTGATGGCATAGTTGCCATAGTGGTAGTTGCGCTTGCCGCCCGCCGCGGCGATGCCCCCCGCATTTCCTGTCCAGATGTACTTACCCCAGTCATCCGGGTCGTTCGGATCGCCTTTACGGCTTGGGCAGGAGAAGACTTCCTCGGACTTGATGTAGGGATAAATCAGGTCCATCCAGTGAACGCTGGACGGGCTGTTCTTGACATAGTAGAGGATCGGCATCGTCTCGTCGTAGTCCTGCGCGTACTGCATCGTGGCAAGACCAAGCTGCTTCTGATTGCTCAGACAGGCGCTCTGCCGTGCTTTTTCGCGGGCCTGGGCGAAGACGGGGAAAAGTATAGCGGCGAGGATCGCGATAATCGCGATAACGACGAGAAGTTCGATCAGGGTAAATCCGCCGCGTGTCGTAGCAGAGGTATTTCGGGAGCGAACCAGAACAGGCATTGTTACTGTCATTAAATTCTCCTTTGACTCGTGATGGCTTATCTTTCAGCGATAAGCCAATGAGGGCTAAGCGGTTAATCAACCGGTTTATGGATGTATTATACCTTTACTATCCGTTTAGGCAACCGGTTTATGAAATTTATTTTTCTTCCTCGTGTCTACTGCCTGTATGTCAGCGACGCCGAAGAGGATACGACTAGAGTACTCTTACCCGTTTTAGGAGACAGGGGAAGCGACGCTTTCGCGCCGTACTAGCTTGCCGGTGATTGTGACGGTGCGTGGGGATGCCTCGGCTGAAGAATCGGACACCCGTGACAGTAATACATCCACCACCGCCTCTGCCACGCGGTCAGCAGGCTGTGTGGTGGAGGTCAACGGCACCGGACAGTAGGCGGCAATCGGCTGGTTATCGTGCCCGACAAGGCTCAGGTCGTGGGGAATACGAACACCGGCCCGCATCACCTCGACCATAAAGGCGAGTGCGACATAGTCATTGACGATTGCGAGAGCGGTGGGGCGTTCCCGCAGGCTCAGGAACTGACGCGCCATCTCCGCGCCGCCTTTTTCATAGGTGGCGTTCTTGAAAAACCACTCGTCGCGAAAAGGAACCCCGAACTCTGCCAGCGCCCTTCTGAAACCGCGCATCCGGTAGTTCTGTGGATCACTGGTCGTCAATCCCGGTTGTGCGTCCGCCGCCGCTCCTACCTGAGACATACCGATCCCGATCCGACGATGCCCCTGTTCCAGAAGATGACGCGCGGCTTGGTAGGCGTTATCTTCGCGATCAAAGATCACCTGATCACACAAAAGAGGAACGGGCGCGTCGTAGCTCACCACGATACCGCCGTTCTGTTGGTAGGTGCCGAGCTCCCGAAATACGGCGGGATGAACACGCTGGGCAGCGCAAATAATGGCACGTGGACGCTGTCGGCAAAGCTGGCGAACTTGTGCGGCCTGTGTCTCGCCGATGTCGCCACCGGCGCTGTCGTAACAGGTATAGATGGGCACTTCGAGCGAGTGACCGCCAAGCGCCTTCTGTACAAGAAGAATCTTTTCCGTCGCGAGACCGACATCCAGGACGCCGCTGAAGATACAGACCATCGTGGTGCCCTGCCCATGGGCCAGTCGCTGCGCGAGCAGGTTCGGCTCATATCCCAATTCCTGGGCCACGGTGAGTACTCGACGTCGCGTGTCAGCGGAGATCGTTCCCTTACCGGATAGGGCAAGAGAGACTGTGGATTTGTGCATGCCGAGCGCACCGGCAACATCCTGAAGCGTCGTTGGCTTTCGTATGGTTTGTGTCATTGCATCCACCACCGGTTTGCCTGTATCTCTGAGTACAATAGTGCTCAGTATGCTGAATTATCATAATTCAGCAGGGCATCAACCGGTTTATAAATGCATTATAGCACACCAAAACGTCTGCAAGTGCCTCAGGTAAATTATTTATCGCTCCAGCACGCATGCCAGAACTAAACGGGTAACTGCCGCGAGAAAGGCATAATCGAGGGTCTCCGGTGTGTCACCCGCGCCGTGATAGTGTGGATTGCGAAACTCCGCTGTGTCCGTCCACTGCAGTGCGGGGATACCCACCCGCCAGAACGGGGCATGATCACTCCGCCGCAGAACGGGTAACATCTGCTCCGCGCCCGGTGGCAGCTTCAGTCCGATTACCGGCAGTTCCGGTACATAGGTTCTTCCTTTGCTGAGCGCCGCATCGACCAGAGACGCCGATGCGGCATTCCCGATGATTCCCAGGAAATCCCCGGTGTCCGGCAGCGTGATCGGCAGGCCCGGTGGCGTCTTCTGCGAGCCTGTCACGGTGGAGCGGTACCCTATCATCTCCAGGATATGCACGCCGCGAATCTTCAGGCCGCTCGAAGGCAGGTACTGTTCCGCGAAGTCACTGCTGCCGACAAGTCCCATGCCGCCGCGATCCGCCTGCTCCTCCTCGCGGTTAAAGGCCACAAACCCGACAGCGCTATCCCTCTTCTGGAGGGCGACCGCTTCGGCACAGGCGATTAACCCTGCGACCGCGCTCGCATTATCGTCTGCTCCCGGTGTCTCCGGCACACTGTCGTAGTGCGCTCCGATCAGCGTAAGAGATTTCCCTGCCGCCTTTTGAGGCAGCGCTACCACATTCCGGTGCTCGCCTTGGAAAGTTACTGCGAACCCGGAGGCGCGCAGACGCTCTGCCACATACTCACCCGCTCGGCGGTTTGCGGTCGGCTCCGCTCGAAAGTCTCGTGGGTAGGAGAGCGTCCGCACGGTCGCCTTCAAGGATGTTTCCGTGATGGCTTTCAGCGCAGCCCGTGTTGCCGGGGACACGGGTAATAAGGGGGCTTCCCGCGATGTATCAAGGTTCATAGCTGTTCTGTACTACTCCATGCAAAAATATTGTGTAAAGCTATCAGCGTTGGGAAGCACCAAAGCCGCCTCACACCAGTCGATTAGGGCGCAGTTGTGTGCCCTGGCGAATTCGGCGAGCCGCGTATCGTCACTGACCTTGTTAGGGAAGTAGCCGGGCTGCAGGCCCAGCGATTCGGTCATACCCTTCTTCTGCTGACCGTAGATCAGGCAGCCGCCAAAAGGAACCGCGAAGCTGTTGGACACAATGCCCGCCCCTCCCGTAAACCCGAGCCG
>JAZKEA010000098.1:0-17507 GCA_040387315.1 Armatimonadota bacterium
GACAACCGCATGGACAAGATCTGGTGGAACGAGCAGTGGATGGGCTGGCCCATCGGGCCGGAATACGCGGCATCCTCCAATGTCGTCCTTGCACCGCGCCTGAGCGGAAAGCTGCTGCTGATGGTGGGGGAGGAAGACACCAATGTCGATCCCGCTTCAACCATGCAGGTTGTCAATGCGCTGGTCAAAGCGGACAAAGACTTTGAACTCTTGGTAATGCCGGGTGTCGGTCACGGGGTCGCGGGAACCCCGTATGGCAAGCGCCGTTTGCAGGATTTCTTTGTCCGCACCCTGCTCGATGTCACGCCGCGGCAGCCCTAGCAGGAGGTGTTTTCTTTTACCAGGCTGCTATACTCAATCATTCCTATTGGCGCGGGACAAAGGGCAGACCAACATGAGCAACACGGATACGACAACCAGACTGATTAAGTGGCAGCGCATTACCATTTCGGTCTTGTTCCTTGCCTTTATTTCGACGGCGCTGGCAGCGGGTTACCAGGCGCATCTAAGCGAGGCGCGCTTGAAGGAAAACCGGCAGCTGCGGCAGCGGGTGAGCCAATATGAGACTGAAAGGCGACAGTTTCGCCGGACGCCCGAAGATATTGAATACCTGCAGTGGTTCAAGGCGTTCGATCAGTCCTGCCGGACGATGAGTAAACAACAAGCGGAGTTGATTGGTCGAGAATTACACTCAAGCGAGGA
The DNA here is from genome assembly GCA_040387315.1 of Armatimonadota bacterium. Classification (GTDB taxonomy): domain Bacteria; phylum Armatimonadota; class Armatimonadia; order Armatimonadales; family Armatimonadaceae; genus JACMJB01. Next base: position 703 of record JAZKEA010000098.1, read on the forward strand.
AGACAGTCTGGAACCGGTTACCACTGATGCCACGAATCAGTGGCGGCAGTACCTGGTCCGCTTCCGGCAGAAGTCGCCGCCGCATGCCTGCGAGGCTCTTGCCGCCGCCTATGCCGAGCGCCTGAGCCTCATGACCGGGCAGGTGCAAAATTGCGTCTCTTGGACGAAAGCGATCTCCTCCCGGCTCTACTCGATGGATTCGCCGCAGGGGCGAAAGTGGATCAAAACGCCAGGTGTATTTTGGGAATCAGAACGGCGAAATGCCGAAACGCTGCGTCTCCGAGCTACAACTACTTATCTGAACGTTGAACTGGACCAAATCGCCCGCACCCCCGGCATACCTCTGCCGCAGGATCTAGCGAAGCTTCGAGTACGCTGGGTGGGGGTATTTCTCGACTAATAACCTGAGGCCACTGTGAGAACATGGTCTGATGCTTGATAAAAATTTACTTTGCTGTGTAAAGTGATTTGCATTGACATGTGGCTGGGGCTAAAGCTATAATCGATCATGCCCCAGCTAGTATCTGTCGTTCGACATCTGCTTCGTCGGCGTAGATTCCGCAGAGGCTATAATAGACCTATGCGCCCTATTGATCCCACGCAGCCTCTCTCCGTCACGTTTCTGGGAACAGGGACCTCGACCGGGGTTCCCATGATCGGCTGTACCTGCGCGGTGTGTACATCGTCGAACCCACGTAACAAGCGGATGCGCGTGTCACTCGTCGTTGGGGCAGCAAATCCGACGGAGGGCAAAACGCAGAACGTCCTGGTTGATACCACCCCGGAGATGCGGATTCAGCTGCTGCGCGAGAACCTGGATCGTGTCGAGGCGATTCTGATGACACACAGCCATGCGGACCATATCTTCGGCATGGATGATGTTCGTCAGATCAACTTTCGCCACAATATGGTCATGCCGATTTTTGGATCAAAGGCGACCCTGGACCATATCGCGCACGTTTTCGACTATGTATTCAAGGTGACCCAGGCGGGGGGCGGCAAGCCGCAGCTTGAACTCAAGCCCCTGGAGGCACTACAGGCGGCGCTGATGCCGAACGGGGTACAGATTACGCCGTTACCCGTGTTCCATGGTCGGCTGCCGATCTACAGTTATAAGTTCGGATCCTCGCTCGCGTACTTGACGGACGTATCCGATATACCGGACGAGACAATGCCGTATCTCTACGGGCTGGACACGCTGATTTTAGGTGCGGTCCGCTACGAGCCGCACCCGACACACTTTAATCTGGCACAGGCTCTGGAAGTAATTGCGACGGTGAAGCCGAAACGTGCGTTCCTGACGCATCTTTCGCATCATTTTGACCACGATACGGTAAACCGTGAACTGCCTCCCCATGTCAGGCTGGCTTACGATGGACTCACATTTACGGTGCCCGGCTCAACTGACTGAAGGAGATCCGCTCGTGACATTTACCCGCCGCTTCTTCGCTCTTGTTGCGCTGGGAGTCCTGCCGCTTCTCCTTTCCGGTTTTTTCGCGCCACTGGCACTGCTGGGGGCATTGTGGAATCTGGTCCTGGTCTCGCTGGTCGTGGTCGATTATCTTCTCTGTGCGACACCTGAGAAAGCACTCAGCGCGGAACGAATCACGGATAAAGCGCTTTCCGTCGCCACAAGCAACTCCGTTCTGCTGAAGTTTCGGAATGAGACCCGGCAGCGGCTTCGCGGCATTATCCGGGACGAGCCGCCCGCTGAATTTGCGCTCGCCTCGGGCGGGGAGTCGCGTCAGCAGCCGTTCCTGCTCAAGCCCTTTGAGGTTCGCTCGGTCGAGTACTCATTGACGCCCCCCTCTCGTGGAAACTTCGACTTTGGCGACGTCTACGCACGAATTATCGGACCTCTGGGGCTTGTGGTTCGGCAGGGGAAGATTCCCGCCGCAGCGCCGGTTGCCGTTCTTCCGAACCTGCAGGCGGTGGTGGACTACGACCTGCTGATGCGCCGTGCGAGCAAGATGCGTCAGGGAGCGCGGCGCACGAGGATTCGTGGCGGCGGGCGCGAGTTTGCCAGCCTGAGGGAGTATACACCCGATGATGAACTGCGCGTGGTGGACTGGAAGGCGACGGCACGGCGCGGGAAGCTGATTGCGCGGACTTTTGAGGCGGAACGGTCTCAGGACATTCTGCTGCTGATCGATCTGGGGCGTCTGATGCGTCAGGAGATTGCTCACACCCAGAAACTGGACCATGTGGTCAATGCGGCCCTGATGCTCGCCCATGTCGTTTCTCAGGCGGATGACCGAGTGGGCCTCCTGACCTTCGCGGATGAGGCGCGTGCCTGGCTGCCCCCGCGCAAAGGACGCGCACAGACAAACGATATTCTGCAGGCGCTTTACTCGGCGCGCGGGGAGATTGTTGAGAGCGATTATCGGGCCGCGTTCCGTTTCCTCTCCGCCCGCTGGCGAAAACGCAGCCTCGCGGTGATCTTCACCGATCTGTCAGACCCGGAATCCAGCGCAATGCTGCTGGCCGAAATCGCGCAGCTGGCCCGTGCGCATCTGGTGGTCTGTGTCCTTGTCAGTGACCCGCTGGTAGGCGCGAAGGCGCGTCAGTCGCCGCAGGCAGCAGCGCAGGTTTACGAGAAGGCAGTCGCCGAGGAAGTCCTGTCAGATCGTCGGGATGCCCTCGCTCTGCTCCAGAAGCGTGGCGTTCTGGTGGTGGATGCCGAACCGTCCGAGCTGTCCGCGGAACTTGTTGCTCGCTACCTGATGGTCAAGAACCGGGCGCTATTGTGACGGCTCCCGTACAGCAGGAAGCCCGGCAAAGGATGTTTCTGCTGCCGCTATCGTTTCGGGCTCTCCGAGAGTTCGTGCGGCTTGAAGCGCTCTCCTGCCTCTTTCCCGTTGGCATATTTCTTACTCTGGCAGTGAGCAAAATCGTCTCCCTGCCTTTTTGGCTGCCCCGGTATGACTTCATCCTGCTAATGTGTCTCTTAATGCAGCTGGGTATGTACCTGGGAAAGTTGGAGACAAAGGACGAGATCAAGGTCATCTGTGTTTTCCATGGTATTGGTCTTCTGCTGGAGATGTTCAAGATCCGTATGGGATCGTGGTCGTATCCTGAGGAAGCTTACAGCAGGATCTGGGGTGTGCCGCTTTATTCCGGCTTTATGTACGCCAGTGTCGCGAGCTATGTCTGTCAGGCATGGCGCAACCTGAGCCTGCAAATCTATGGCTGGCCCGGGGCGCGTGTGGCTGCGCCTTTCGCCGCGCTTGTCTATGGGAACTTCTTCACCCATCACTGGATCGGTGATTTGCGCTGGATACTCATCTGCGCGACTTTTGTTCTCTTTCGGCGGACGGTAGTTCAGTATCAGGTAATCGGACGGCATTATGCGATGCCCTTGGTGCTTGCGTTCGGACTGATTGGCTTTTTCGTTTGGGGCGCGGAGAATATCGCGACGTTCTTTGGCGCATGGCAGTACCCCAATCAGAAGAACGGATGGCATTTTGTCCATTCGAGCAAGATCAGCTCCTGGTTCCTCCTGGTCATTATTACGGTGGTAATCGTGGCACAGCTCAAGCGGGTAAAAGAGAAACTCTCACCACAATGGGAAGCAGATTATTTTACGAAAAGGCGGTAATGAACGTTTATGGAAGAAGACAATATATTCGCGCGAATTGCACGTAAGGAACTGCCGGTCGAGACGATCTACGAAGATGATCTTGTGATCGCTTTTCGGGACATCAGCCCGCAGGCGCCGGTTCATGCATTGGTGATTCCGAAGAAGCCGGTAATAAACATTCTGGCGCTAACGGCGGAAGATCGGGAACTTGCCGGGGCGGTACTGCTTGCGGCGGGAGAAGTGGCGCGTCGTCTGGGTATCGCGGAGACCGGCGTTCGGGTTGTCTTCAATGCGGGAAGCGATGGGGGACAAAGCGTTCCTCATCTTCACGCGCATGTGCTTGGGGGACGCCCGCTTGCCTGGCCGCCGGGATAGCGGCGTTACGTTTGGTATGTGGTAGCATTTTTCAAGTTATGAACGAAAAGAACAACGAAATACCGGGACCGGTTTCACGCCGAGATTTTTTGCGCCGCGCGGGCAAAGAGGCAGTTACCACAGGTACCTCGCTGGTGCCCGGCGCGAAACTCGCGACCGCGGCGCTTGGCGTCGCCAATGGACAGAACAACTGGTGGCAGAAATTGGCTAAATGGCGGCAGGGTCCGAAGACGGAAGAAACCGGCGCGGAAACTACGGGAACGGAATCGACCAATGAGCAGTGAGCCAGCGCTTCGGGATCTGCTTGATGTGGCGATAGATGCGGCGTATCTGGCGGGAAAGCGGACGCTTGCCTACTTCAATACGGGTGTTGTGCCGGATATCAAGGCGGACAACACGCCTGTCACTATCGCCGACCGGGAAGCGGAGAGCGTGCTGCGGGAACGTATCCTGCGCTCGTTCCCCGACCACACCATACTGGGGGAGGAGCAGGGAGAGACGACGGGCACCGCGCCCTATCGATGGACTGTCGATCCCATCGACGGCACGAAATCGTTTATCGCCGGGGTTCCCCTGTACGGTGTGCTGATTGGGGTCGAGGTGCGCGGAGAACCATCGGTCGGGGTTATCTACCTGCCGGCCCTGGACGATATGGTCGCCGCCGCCACCGGGCTGGGCTGCACCTGGAATGGTCGTTCCTGCCACGTGTCGCCCGTCTCGGATCTCAGGGAGGCGGTGATTGTGACCTCCTCGATTGTTCGCTGTCAGGAACGCAGCGATGCCTTCGACACGCTGACGGCAAAAACCAGAGTTCAGCGAACGTGGGGCGATGCTTTCGGCTACGCTCTTGTCGCGACGGGGCGGGCCGAGATAATGCTGGACTCTGTTCAGAATCCCTGGGACTGTGCACCGATGCTCCCGATAATGCGCGAAGCGGGTGGAATGTTCACAGACTGGCGTGGTAATCCAACCTATCTTAACGGAGAAGGTGTTGCGACAAACGCCGCGCTGAACCGCGAGGTTCTGGATATCTTGAAGGCGGAGACGCCCCGCTGATGCTTCCGATCCTCCGGACACCGATTCCCGGACCGAAGTCGCGGGAACTGGCGTCGGAACTGCATCAGTGGGAGAGCCGGAACGTTACCTTTATCGACTCAGAGGGACGATTTCCCGTGTTCTGGGAATCGGCCCAGGGCTGTCTGGTCACCGATGTCGACGAGAATGTCTACCTTGACCTGACGGCCGCTTTTGGGGTCGCCGCCGTGGGACATACAAACCCACGCGTGTCCAACGCGATTGCCGATCAGGCCGGAAGGCTCATCCACGGAATGGGCGATGTCCATCCATCGCGCTTAAAGGTAGAATTGGCTCGCAAGATCGTGGAGCATACCCCAGGCGACCTGGGTGGCGTCATTTTTGGGGCGAATGGCGGCGATGCGGTTGAGGCCGCCCTGAAGACCGCACGACTGGCGACCGGCAAAAGTGGTGTGCTTGCCTTCGACGGGGGATACCACGGTCTGACCTATGGGGCTCTTGCGGTCACGAGCCGGGCTGACTTTCGCGATCCGTTTGCCGGACAAGTTCCGACTTTCACACAGCACCTGCCGTATGGAAGCGATATCGAGGCGATTCTGAGAGAGCAGGCGCAAACAATCGGCGCGGTGATTGTCGAACCGATTCAGGGGCGTGCCGGGATTGTGGAACCGCCTGTGGGATGGCTTGCGGAACTCAGCCGACTCTGCCGACACTATGGTGTGCTGCTGATAGCGGATGAGATATTTACCGGATGGGGACGTACCGGTGAATGGTTCGCCTGCAGCAGAGACGGCGTCGTCCCGGACATACTTTGTGTGGGCAAAGCAATGGGTGGCGGTTTTCCCATCTCCGCGTGTGTCGCGCGGCCCGATATCATGGCGGCCTGGGGCGTCTCCACGGGCGAGGCATTGCACACATCCACGTTCCTTGGCTCGCCATTGGGGTGCGCCGCGGCGCTGGCCGCTATTCAGGAACTGGAGGAGCGTAATCTTCCGGAACGGGCACGCGTGATCGGTCAGTACTTCAAAGACCGACTGGGGAACCTTTTGGCCCGACATACGGATACAATTGTTGAGGTGCGTGGTCGCGGGCTAATGCTGGGACTGCGCTTTGCTCAGCGTGAGATCGCGCTTGATCTCGTTTACAAGCTGCTTCAGCGAGGGCTTATTGTGCTTCCTGCCGGAGCGGGCGATGTTTTGGAGTTCGTTCCACCGCTGATAATAGAGAAAGAACAGATCGACTTCGCCATCTCTGCGATTGATTCCGCCATGAGCGGTTATTAACTCGGCTGCCGGTTTGTAAGGATAAAGAATGCCACTTAAATATAAAAATCATCTGGGAGTCTCTACCGCGGTAATCGCGGCGCTTTCGCTGTCCGCGGTTGCAGGTCTTGCGATCCCGAAGTCCGCACCCGTAGCGGATGATGCGGCAAAGACCGCTGCCCCCACTACGGCAAATCCGACCGCCCAGGATGTGCTTGCGAAGATGGCTGCCAAGTACAGCGGCCTCAAGTCATACAGCTCAGACATCAGTTTTGCGATCAAAAATCCGCAGAACAGCATGGAGTTTACAAGCAAGGTAGCGTATAAGTCAGGTAAAGCAGCGGTAACGATTACCAGTCCGGAAGGAACCTCCAAACGGATATTTGATGGGAAGACACTTTTCGCGACAAAATCGTCGGACCCGAAGACCTACCAGAAACTGAGCCCCCAAAGTTCCATGGAGGGAGTTCAGGAAGCCTTGCGCCAGGCGGATATCGGTCTGCTTGCACTTTTGCTGATGGACCCGAATGTCGGCGACAAGGTTCTGCCATCGAACGCGACATCGACCACCGTCGATCCTAAGGGAGACACTGTTGATGGTGTCGCCGTGGATGTGGTGACTGCAGTTATGGGAGAAGGCAAGGGCAGCTTCCGGTTCAATGTCGGCAAAGAAGACGGTCTGCTTCGGCGAATCACCATCTCTCAGGCAAAAGATGGTGTCGAGGTCGGCTCGTTAACAACGACCTACCGTAACATCAAGGTCAATCCAGTGCTCCAGGATTCGCAGTTCGTATTCAAGCCCGCGCCGGGTCAGACAGCGCAGGCGGCTCCGAAGCAGCCGCAGAACTTTGATCCTCGCCTGAAAAAGGGGGCGAAGCCCCTTCCGTTTGCCAGCGTGGACACGGCACGCAAGCCGATCAGTCTTGCGCAGTACAAGGGTAAAGTCGTTCTGGTAGACTTCTGGGCGACCTGGTGTGGCCCCTGCATCGCGGAACTTCCCAATGTGGTCTCCGCTTACAGCAAGTACAAAACGAAGGGTTTTGACGTGATCGGCGTTTCGCTGGATGACGCGGGCGCAACTCCCAAGCTGGCGAGCTTCGCCAAGGCAAATAATATGTCGTGGCGCCAGGTTCTGGACGCGGACAATCCAAAACAGCTGGCCTCAGCCTACGGCGTTACCGCGATCCCTTTTACCGTTTTGATAGGTAAGGATGGCACTATTGCAGCCGTCAACCTCCGTGGTGAAGAACTGGAAACGGCTGTAGCAGCGGCTTTAGCAAAATAGGCGCTTTCGGCAGTCGTGGATACGATTAAAGAGGGGATCATAGCTTGATCCCCTCTTTTTTGTTCTAGGGAAAGCAGTGCTGTGCTGGATGCGAAGCTCGCCATAAAAGTATGATCCAATCCCTGGCTGTTCAAAACTATAGATCTATCCGTGACTTGACGCTCCCACTCAAAGCATTGACCGTCATCACGGGGGCGAACGGATCCGGCAAATCCAATCTGTATCGGTCTCTGTATCTGCTTCACGCCGCCGCTCTGGGACGTCTCGCCCCAACCATAGCCGCCGAAGGGGGAATGCCGTCCGTGTTATGGGCTGGGCCGCGCCGGAAAGGCAGCATCCGCCTGACGCTCGAAGCGACGTTCGATTCTGGCTTGTCCTACTCGCTCTCCTGTGGTCTGCCGGAGATAAACGATCTGCCGTCGTCGTTTCGGCTGGACCCTCTGGTCAAAGCGGAAACCGCCTCCTATCGTACGGGTTCCGAGAGGCCGTCCGTCCTTCTGGACCGGGGCAGATCCAGCGCAATGGTTCGAGACACAACGGGAAATCCGGTGGAATTCCCGATGACACTGGGACAGAGCGAGTCAGCGCTTGTCCAGCTGTCGGAACCTCACCGATTCCCTTATCTTTCCGTGCTGCGAACGACGCTTCTGAATTGGCGTTTTTACCATGGTTTTCGTACAGATGAAAACTCGCCGCTGCGGCAGCCGCAGATCGGCGTGTTCACCCCGGCCCTCGCGCACGATGGACGAGATCTGGCTGCCGCGCTGCAGACCATTATCGAGATCGGTGATGCGGAGGGGCTTTTTCGCGCCGTTCGTCAGGGACTGAACGGCGCTGCGCTGGAGGTACTGTGCTCGGATCGTTTCCGAGTCCGCCTGCAGCTGCCGGGGATACTGCGTCCCCTTGACGCCTGGGAACTGTCGGATGGGACACTGCGTTACCTCTGTCTCCTCGCGGCGCTTATGAGTCCGCGCCTGCCCTCTCTTCTGATTTTGAACGAGCCGGAGGCCAGCCTGCATACCGATCTTCTGGCACCGCTGGCGGACCAGATCGTGGCAGCCTCCCATCAGACGCAGGTCTGGGTCACGACGCATTCCAGGGAACTTGCCGCAATGATCGAGAGAATCTCCGGGGTTTCGCCGACCGTTGTTCGGAAGACCGATGGGGAGACGATTATCGTTTGATCGCCATTTCGCATTGTGGGTTGATGCGTTCGACAACAGGGAATGATGGGGAAACGATCTGCTGCAGTGAAATAATTGGAACGACAACGGCTCGTCACACTCTTAAAGAAGGTATCGTCAACTAAACAGCAAAATCAATGGGCCGGGGCGCGCTAGACGCGGCAAACGAACCAACGATGACCGATGTGTCACCGTCGTGGACGCCTCAAAAATAATCACGTATTCTTCCGCACTATTTTCTCGGGAGGATGTCAGATAGGGACGTTTGTACACGACAATGATAGCTAAAAATACACGGACAATACAACGAACACGAATCAGGCATGCAACCTACCTGCAGACCGAAGAGGTCGCGGATCCGCCGCGTGCCCAACTGATCGGAAAAGCACGGCCAGTTTCCTCAGGAGAAATTGCTCCTGCGCAAGCCAGCGAAACCGATGTTCTGCTCCACCAAATTCATGAACAGGTAGCCCAGCTTCGCGAGGCAGCCGGGCGGCCCCGCCTCGATATTTAGGCTATAGACCACCGGGCGAGGGCTGCCTCGTGCCTCGCCCGACCTTCCTCATAGGCATCCTGCTTTGTGTTATCCGGCTGCCTTTCGCCGATAAAGTCCAGTGGCGGCGCTTTTTCTATTGCGCCCAGTCCCAGCCGCTCCCGCGCCCATAATGCCGCGCCTCGTGCCGATGCCTGTTTCTCCTCGGAGACAAAGATAGGTTCCCCTAAGACGTCCGCGATAATTTGCGCCCAGGTTCCGGAAGCCACAAGACCAGCGCCAGTCCCGATGATTCGACCATAAGGTGAGACCGCGCGAAGCGGTTCGCGGACTGCAGCGAAACGGTATGCCACCGCCTCAAGGTGGGCACGGGCGATCTCCAGCGCCGTGGTGCTGCTTCTGAGCCCCAGGATTGCTGCCGTCGCATCGTCACGCCATAACGGCGCTCGCTCTCCATTCAGGAAGGGAAGGACCGCAAGCCTATGTCCGTCCGGTGGAAGCGCTGCTATTGCCTCCTCAATTGCATCGTCCGGCGTGTCGGACAGGCTGAGCGTTTTCTTCAGCCAGGCCCATACCGCCCCGCCATTTGAAAGAGCGCCTCCGGCAAGAAAACGGTTGGCATCGATCTGGTAGCGCCATAGTCCAGGATAAACCGGGGGAATCTCACCCGTGACGGCAACCCTCAGCGCCCCCGACGTTCCGATCATCAAGGCAATCGTGCCGGGCGTGACAGCCCCACAGCCGATGTTGGAGCATGCGCCGTCTCCGAGCGCGGGAAACCAGGGGACATCCGCAAGAAGGGGGAAATGCGCACGAAACTCCGGCAGCAATCCCGACACCGGATCATCACTGACAGGGGAGAAAGACTGCGGTGTGAGACCGGGGATAAATTCCAGCGTGGCGGCGTCCCATGTTCCAGCCGCCTGATTAAGCAGCCCGGTCCCGGAGGCCATAGAGGATGATACGGTTGTCCGCTCTAATCCGAAGAACCGCGAGAAGAGGTACTCAGGAGGGGACAGGAACCGGTGGCAACGATTCCATATTTCCGGCTCTGTCTCCCGCAGCCAGAGCAGCCTTCCCGGCAGGTACGAACAGTGTAAAGGGCACCCGGTCCGCTGCGTGTAGGCGTCGGTGTCGATCGCATGCCGCAGAGCCTCTACCTGTGGTGCGGAGCGTCGATCCGACCAGAGCAGCGCCGAGGTTTGTGCTGCGCCCTGCGAATCGACCCCGATGAAGGAGTGCCAAAGTGCGGAGACGCCGACGCCTATTACCTGCGTTTGACCGTCCGCGTCCTGGAGAACACGGGCGATACAGTGAACCGCCTCCTGAACCAGCGCCTCCGGATTGAGTGTCGATTTGCCGCTTTCGTTTTGGTCCGGCTCATGCTCGATCGCGAATGCGGCACCGGGAATTTCACGGACGCTCTCCGCATCGTAAAGAATCGCGCGTGTCGAGGAGGTTCCGATGTCGAGGGCAAGTATCACGGTCTGCATTACAGGTCCCGTCCTATAGAACGGGCCTTCGCGTTCTCATAAACGACCTGCGCCACGGCAATGTCTTCCAGCGCTATTCCCAGGGATTTGAAAACGGTGATGTCCTCCAATGAGGTGCGCTTCGGCGCCTGACCACTGACAATCAGTGACAGGGGTACCGCATCTGCCCACGACCATCTGCCGCGTTCGTAGGCAAAAATCAACTCGGCGGCTTCGGCGCGGGCTTGATCGATATCATCCACGATGATACGGCTGGCCCGGCTGACGACATTTTCGTCTATCTCGCGCGCGGTCAGCCGGTTCGCACCGACAGCAGCGACAAAATCGCCGGGGGACAGCCACTCACCTTTCAGAATAGGCTCCTGGGCGGAAGTCGCGGTGATTATAATCTGTGTGGTTCTGGCGGTCTCCTCGGCGCTGCTGAGGGGAGAGAATCGTGTCCCTAAACGCGCTGTCATCTTGCGGCAAAACGTTTCCCTGTTCGTGGCGTCGCGGCTGTAGACCTGAACTTCCCGTATGCCGGGCCGCACGGCAATCAGCGCCTCCGCCTGAGACTCCGCCTGACACCCGGTGCCGAAGAGGGAGGCTCTGGTCGCATCCTCGTGCGAAAGGTACTTCGCGGCGACGCCGGTAGCTGCGCCGGTTCTTAGCTGACCGAGCGCATTTCCCTCGATCAGGGCCAGCAGCTCGCCGCTATCCGAGGAATAGAGCATCACCCAGAAACGCACCTTGCTGCCAAAAGCGGTGTAGGTCTTCGTGCCCATAACGCCTTTACATGGAAGGGCTGCCGACATATTGTTCATCGCGCCGTGGGGAAGGAAAAAGCGGGTTCGCGGCTCGTTGTGTGCGCCTAGCCCCGATGCCTGAGCGGAGTACGCGGCCTCTACGGCGGCAATCGCCTCGGGCATGGTGATAAGGGCGGATACTTCCGCTTCGTTCAGATAAATCGGCATAGATGAGGAGCTTCCTGTGGTGACCGTATTGTAACGTGACCCAACTGGACGGTCAAACGGATTTGCGATTGACCTTGACGCGGCACCTTGTCCATGATAACCTTCTCTCCGGTAACGATTTGCGCCGCGTCGATGATGCGGTATGCCTTTCGCCGAAGACAGCCGGTGCGCTCCGCGGAGTGCTTAAAGGGCCGATAGGGGTCCACCTGCCGAGGTGTGAAGACACGATGTTCCTTGTTTCGTGTGTCGAAACAAGAGTAAAGAGCGCGTGGCCTCCGACCCTCCTTCGGGTCGGGGGCCTTTTTGTTGTCTCGGTCATTAACTTAATTTCGGAAGGGGGTGAAAATTATGGCAAAATCCTCAATTTCACGGCAGATCGGTAAGAAGAACGTTTCGGTGAAGACCAGGGTTCTTGATGAGACGGGTGATCTGATTACCCGCAGCCAGGCCGTCGTTCTGACGGAGTATCGTGGCCTGACGGTTCCTCAGATGTCCGACATTCGCAAGAAACTGCGCGATGCCGATGCTGATTTCTCGGTCGTCAAGAACACGCTCTTCAAGCGGGCGGCAGGTGACGATGTGACGGAAGGTCAGCTGGAAGCGACTCTGAACGGTCCGACAGCGGCAGTCTTCGCTCTGGGTGACCCGGTCGCTGCCGCAAAAGTAATCTCGGATTACATCGCGACGAACCGTAACACTCCGCTCAAAGTAAAGGGCGGTCTCATCAGCGGTAAGTTCTACACTCCCGCACAGGTGGATGCACTCGCAAAGGTGCCGCCACGCGAGGTTCTGATCTCGCAGATGCTGGGCGCGTTCAACTCGCCTATCGCCGGTTTCGTTGGGACACTCAACGGTATCGTCAGCAACTTTGTCTTTACGCTTCAGGCGGTCGCGGACAAAAAGCAGGCTGAGGGCGCGTAAGCGTCAGCAGCTATCGACTGACCTCCGCCTGGCGTGGGTCTAACACATTAACACTAATTTAAGGATAAGAAAATGGCAATTACCAAAGACGAGCTGATCGACGCCGTCAAGAGCATGAGCGTTCTCGAGCTTTCCGAGCTGGTCAAGGCGCTTCAGGACGAGTTTGGCGTGTCGGCAGCAGCCCCTGTCGCAGCAGCGGCTCCGGCGGCTGGCGGTGGCGCGGCAGCCCCTGCAGAAGAAGAGAAGACGGCGTTTGACGTTGTTCTTACGGCTGCCGGTGACAAGAAGATCCAGGTTATCAAGGTTGTTCGCGAGATCACCGGCCTGGGCCTGAAGGAAGCCAAGGAAGTCGTCGACAGCGCACCCAAGGCTGTCAAAGAGGGCGTTTCCAAGGAAGATGCCGACAAGTTCAAGGCTCAGCTGGAAGGCGAAGGCGCGTCGGTCGAGATCAAGTAATCTCGACTGCGTTTACGCAGAAAACCGCCCCGCGAACAGCGTTCGCGGGGCGGTTTTCGTTTAACGCGGAACCAGCAGGATTGCGGTGGGGACCATGACACCGGTGGGTTCGGCGTCTGTCACTGCTTTGGACTGCGGGTCGCGGTAGACAACCTGCGCCGAGGGGCCGCCATCAAGGCACATCGCCTCTCGCGGCGTTGTCCCGTGTGCGTCCGGGAAATACGTTGCTACATAGTCGGCTACCTGCGTCAGTTCCATGGAGTCCGCGCGTCCCAGCACAAGATGGCGAGGGGCACCGTTCTCGTGGTCAAAGGCGACGAACGCTCGTGCGGGTTTACCGGGGCTTGGCAGAAGCTCCTCGCGGCCTGTTACGCGGCGGACGCCGGAGGCAAAGAGGCGTGGGCCGCACGCCACCGCCTGCTCCACATTCCAGGGCTGTGATTGTTCGGCGCTGTTGGGGCCGGAGCGCCGTCGCGGCCCCAATTTGGCGGTACCGGTGCCCCAGACAATGTCAGGTCTCCCATTCGCGGAGAAGCCGACCGCCGACCGCGTGTAGATACCGCCGTTTTTGGTGCGCGTCGCGCTTCCCGGAGCGATCACTTTGCCATCTACCACTGCAAGCTGGACTATCTGCTTTCGGCGTCCGATTTGATCATAGGTATCGCCAAAGAAGCCGCCGTTAATACCGCCGACCGCGCCAAACTGCTCAGCCCACTCTCGCACGGTCTTGGCATTGCCGACAAAGTTCCCATGGTGGTTGTTGACCTTCTCCGCCACAACGATAGGACGGAGCTTTGCAACCGCGAGATCTATGTCGAGCAGCTGCACACCGTGTCTTTTGTCCCGATGGAAACTGATGCCGGGGGCTACCTCAACCGTGTCAACCGGGGTTTCAGAACACCCTGCTGCGCCGAGCAGCACAATCAGAGTGACGACACAAAGAGCGGCAGGGGCAATCGCCCCTGCCGCTCGTCGTTTGCTAGGTATCGCTGGAAGATTAGAACGTATCAACTTCCTTAATCTCGCGAGCGTACTTCTCGATAAACGCGCGGCGCGGTTCGACCTTCTCCCCCAGAAGGACCGTGAACATCTGGTCCGCCTCTACCGCCTCTTCCACGGTCACGCGGGCAAGCGTCCGAAGCTCCGGATTCATGGTCGTATCCGCCAGGTCTTCCGGGTTCATTTCGCCAAGGCCCTTGAAGCGCGTGATGTGAACATCTTTGCGCTTGACCTCTTTCACGATCCGGTCACGTTCCGCTTCCGTACGCGCGTAACGCTTCTCGTCCTTACCCACGCGAACGGAGTACAGCGGCGGCTGTGCTATATAGACATAGCCCTCATCGACCAGCGGCTTCATGTAGCGATAGAAGAAGTTCAGAAGCAGCGTGCGGATATGGTCGCCGTCAACGTCGGCATCCGTCATAATGATGATCTTATGGTAGCGGAGCTTGGTCAGGTCAAACTTGTTGCCCGCATCTTTATCTTCATCACTTGAGGTTCTGATGGCAAGCCCCGCCCCGATAGCGGAAATCAGCATCTTCACCGCCGCATTGTCCAGCGCCTTGTCCATACGCGCCTTCTCAACGCAAATGATCTTACCGAACAGCGGAAGAACCGCCTGGGTTCGCCGATCACGGCCCTGCTTCGCGGACCCACCTGCGGAGTCACCTTCAACAAGGTACAGCTCGCACTTCTTCGGGTCGCGCTCTGTGCAGTCGGCCAGCTTGCCCGGCAGGTTGTTGCCATCCAGCGCAGACTGACGCTTGACCAGGTCAGCGGCGCGGCGCGCGGCCTCTCTTGCCCGAGCCGCCGTGAACGCCTTGTCGATAATCGCCTTCGCGACAGCGGGGTTCTCTTCCAGGAACTGCGCAAGCCCTTCACCGACAATCGAGTTGACCACGCCCTCGATTTCCGGGTTGCCGAGCTTGTTCTTGGTCTGTCCCTCGAACTGCGGGTTGGAAATGCGGACTGAAATTACCGCAACCAGACCTTCGCGAACATCATCGCCGCCGAAATTCGGGTCTTTCTCCTTGAGAAAGCCGTTCTTGCGCCCGTAGTTGTTGATAACACGCGTCAGCGCCGTCTTGAATCCGGAAAGGTGTGTTCCGCCGTCCTGCGTGTTGATGTTGTTAACGAACGAGTAGATGCTCTCCTGATAGCTGCGGTTGTACTGAAGGGCGATCTCGATCTGAGCGTCCTCACGCTGCCGATAGAAGTAGATAACCTTCGGATGCAGGCCGTCCTTCGCCTCATTCAGGTGAGCGACATACTCCGCGATACCGCGCTCGTGGTGAAACACCTCCGGCTCCGCATCGTGCATCTCATCAACGAAGGTGATCGCCACCTCTTTGTTAAGATAGGACAGCTCACGAATTCGGGCGATCAGCCGCTCGACATGATAGTCGGGCATGCCTTCCTCGTTCATCGCTGTCGTAAAGATTGTGTCGTCCGCAAGCCAGCGCTGGCTGGTACCGGTCTCGTTCGGGTCACACTTACCGATCACTTTGAGGGGAGTAACCGGCACACCACGCTCAAAGCGCATGCGGTGAATCTTTCCGTCGCGCTTCACCGTGGTCTCAAGCCAGACGGAAAGCGCATTAACGCAGGACGCGCCGACGCCGTGAAGACCGCCAGATGTTTTGTAGCCGCCATCACCAAACTTGCCGCCGGAGTGAAGTTCGGTCATAACCATCTCAACGCCAGGCTTGCCTGTCTGCTTATTGATACCAACCGGAATTCCACGACCGTTATCTTCAACGGTAATGGTCGAGTCTTTGGAAAGGGTTACCTTGATCTTGTCGCAGTGGCCCGCCAGTACCTCATCAATGGAGTTGTCAATGATTTCCTTAAAGAGGTGGTGCATGCCATTGAGCCCCGTGTCACCGATGTACATGGCCGGGCGATGCCGAACGGCCTCAAGCCCTTCCAGTCGGCTCAGCGAGTTCTCATCATAGTTGTGCTCGATCTTCTTAAGCTGAGGGGCATCACCCTCCTCAAAACCATGGGCATCATTCGTGCCAGGAGCGTGTCCATTCCCCGCAGCGAGCGCCACCGCGGAATCATCCGCCGACTGCACCACTTCTGCTTCTTTTCCTTTAACTTTAGCCAAATATCTGCTCCTTGGATTTTAATGCTTATTGATAGCTGATAGCATCATTTGTTCAAAATCTTCCTCAATATAGTATCACAAACATGCGTTTGCATCAAGCGAAAACGGCCCCGGAAGAGGGTAGGGCCGTATATACTTGACCCTCCACTTCACTATCCGGCTTAAAGGCATTCAGGAAAGTCTGTGACAGGCCTTTGCTGCCTTCTCCGAAATTTCTTTCAAGTCTCTCTTGACACCTTTCTCGGGTGGCGATATAACCATTCTCGTCACTGCTTGCTGCGGAGGTTTCGGCCTCTGGAGGAAGTTGTGGCAGGCACCTTATCAAGCCCGTTTGGGCAGCATTCAGAGCAGTATTTTCCTCCTCCGGTTTGCTGAAGATTTTTGAAAAAGAGTCTTGACAATCTCTGGAGGATGGGGTACTATATCTGAGTCGGTGGTTGCTGCTCTGGTTTCAGAGTAAAGGCTTCCGGCGAGTGCTTTAAGAATCGTGTTTTGACTGCAGTATCCGGTTTATCCGCAACCGCTTCTACAGGGTGTGCGGGTTTTTCTATGCTCAGTCTTCCGGTTCTTGTTTACTTCCCTATCTCACTAGCTTGAGGTAGTGGTATGTACATTTATCAATTTCATATAGGTTTGACAGTGTAGTTTTATCTGCTTTG
>JAZKEA010000099.1:0-1200 GCA_040387315.1 Armatimonadota bacterium
GGACTGACCAGGCGTTATCGCCATAGCTCCAGTGCCACCATTCATCCCGGCAGTTGGAGAAGCCCGCCCCCAGCAGTGCCGTAGTCAGCAGATCGCGATACCGTTTTGCCTCGGGCCCGATCTTATCGGACCAGGTGTACGCGGCTTCCCATCCTTTAGTCGGTGCGGTCATGTCAAGATTATCGAAGTCCGGACCTACCAGGCCGACATCGATCGCCCCGCCCGTCGTGTGTCCCGGTGGCGCTTTGACATCGGGAGCGGCGTAGTATTTGTTTGTCGTGCGCCGCAACGCGGATGTTGGAAGATGCGGCTTTTCTTCTTTGAGCCGATTATAGGCCCGCCAGTACATCTCCGACTGCATCTCGATAGTCCGCAGTGCCGTGGAAACGGTGAACCGATAGCCGTCGGGCAGATTTTCCTGGGCGCGGTTCAGCATCGCGGCTGCCGTTTGGCGCAGATAGGGGAGACAGCCGGGACGCAGAAGAACGACCGGAGATGCATGGCGGAGATCCACAAGCTGTTCGCCCGATTCATAGATCGGAATACGATTCAGAGCGGCGAAAGGCTCGGGACTGCCCTTGAGCTCTTCTCTGGGCATCAGGAAGCAGCCTTCACTATACCTTGGTAAATAGTCACGGCGGGGCCAGTCATCCGCAGCGAAGCGTCTTTGCCGCGGCTCAGAATGTGAAGCGTGCCGCCTTTGGAGCGAACCGCCACGGAATCGCCGGAGACTTTGTTCTGGGCCAGTGCCAGAACGGCGGCGGCGCAGGCTCCGGTTCCGCAGCCGAGGGTCTCGCCCGCGCCGCGTTCCCATATCCGCACATCCAGAAGCGGGGGCGCTTCCAATCCGCTGCTGATCACTCTCGTCCACATCACGCTGGTTCGTTCCGGGAATAACTCATGGTTCTCTATGAGTGGCGATACCTGAAAAAAGAGAGCGTCGTCAGGCATCTCGTTGACCCAGAGAATCGTGTGGGTGCTTCCCGTATTGACTGTCGAGACCACGCGCTCTCCGTAGCCTTCGATAACCAGAGGGTAGTCAAGAAGATTCTCCCGAGCGCCGGGAATCGCAGCCGGGAGATCCTCAGGCTTGAAAAGAGGAACCGCCATCTCCGCGACAATGCTGGCAGGTGGCTTCGTGCTGTCAACAGAGACACTTCGAATACCATCCAGCGTTTCTACGGTACCGTGCTCTCCGTG
>JAZKEA010000099.1:1210-2626 GCA_040387315.1 Armatimonadota bacterium
CGCGTTCATCGGCCAGCAGTGCGACGCACCGCAAGCCGTTTCCGCACATATCCTCAGTCCCATCGGGATTGAACATGCGCATGCGAACATCGGCGACATTTGACGGACCAACGACAAGTAGCCCATCTCCCCCAATACCGAAGTTGCGGTCACAAAGCCGGAAGGACTGAGCGGCCCAATCCGTGCCCTGGGGCCAGGCTGCTTCCTCGATGACGACAAAATCATTGCCGACCGCCTGCATTTTGGTGAAGGGGAAACTATCGGTCACCGTCGAGCGGCTCCAGGTAGAATTCGGCAGTCTCTGTCAGGCGTCGGAACCAGTCGCCCGACGGATCTACCAGTGGGAACCACCAGGCAGACGGCCGATTGGACGTATGCGGAAGACCCTGAATCGTCTGCAGCGCATTTCGCACCAGTTTAGCCCGCGCTATCTCCGCCTCCGCTTCGATACGGTGCAGAGTCTCGCGCGCGGCAGTGGCGACTTCGTTGCGCTCCAGGCTGAGTCGCCTCCCCTTCAGCTCCCGAACCGTGGCAAGGGCATACCGGACTTGTGACCGATTACTCGCGATCTCGGAATCGAACCGGACGATTCGATCCGCCTGCATCTGGTCGATCTGGCGCTGAAGGTTTTCCGCTGATGCTGCATCACCCTGCATCAATGCGGACTGGCAACGTTCCTGAAGAGGGCGAACACGGGAGCGGTAATCATTACCTTTATCGCGCTCAAGATTCCCTGTTTCGGATCGAAGGCGTCGTACCTGATCATAGAGCGTATAGACACGGCCCTGAATCGCCTTCGCCTGCTCCCAGACCCCGAGAAGCTGCAGACGGGCTGCCTCATACTGCCTGGATTTATTGGCCCAGTCATTTCTTTCTGTGCGTAAGAGGTACTGCAGCAGGTCACGTGGCGAGCGCAGTGCAGAAATATCTTTTAGACGGTTCTCCTCCTGCGAGACCGCATGACGCCAGCAGGCAGCGAACTCATCCGTGCTGATGGTTTCTTTGCGAAACGCCTGGGCTAGAAACTCCGGCAGCACGATCTGCGTTGCGCCGGGATCGCCGTCCGCGGAACAGGAGGGGGTTTCGCTTAAAATATCCCAGGTGTGGTAGCGAATCCGGAGGATCGGGCGCAGCGGCGGCAGAACGACCCCTTTTTGCCGAATATGCTCCAGCATTTTGTGGGTGCGATCCGTGTAGCTGGAAGCGCCCTCGTGGAAGACAAAAGCATACTCCGCGGCCAGCATGGGAAGGAGCGTCACCGCTTTACCAACGAGGACCACGTCCGGACCCAGCTCTCGCTCCACGAGATTGGCTAACTGTTCCACACTGCTGAGTTTACATCCCTGATCACAAAGCGTAATGGTTTGGGGGGTGGTCTCTATCAAGACGGTCCCGTCGCTGAGAATGCAGAGCGTA
>JAZKEA010000100.1:0-2485 GCA_040387315.1 Armatimonadota bacterium
TATTTTTATTGATTTTATATTGAACTAGTGCAATAATCAATGCAGGTGCTAAGTGCAGGGATGATTGAAGAATCGGAACCGACTTAATCCAGGGCACCCCAGACGAACAAAAGCGCCTCCAGGTGGTCAGACCCAGAAGCGCTTCTCATCCGGAAAGAGTAGGCCAATCCGAATGTTAGCTCAGAGCATATCACATCATCAGCCACAGTCAACGCAGTCAATCCAATCGACTCAGTCCACGCGGGTACTGATGAACCCCGCGATTCGGCAGCCCGCCGTGCCGCGTCTCACCGACCGGGATCTGCTGGAGAAGCAGGCCAAAAGCCGCAACGCCATGGCCGCCTGCGAGGCCCAGGTCGCCGCGCCGTACTTCTCTGTCGTTTCCTTTGACCCGTACACGAATACGGCCCAGATCGTGAAAGACGGCGAGGCCAGCCGGGTTCACACCGTTGATCTCAATACCGGCGAGTGTGACTGCGTTCTGCAGGAGTCCGTGACCAAGATCAACCGCAAGCTGGTTGCCGAGCGCTCCGATATCCGTTGCACCGTGAAGTGCCGCCGCATTATCGACCACCTGGAGATCTATGATCCGTACTGCCTGGCGAACGCGCCGCACCCGGACGAACTGCTCGTAGCAGACGCCCCTGCCCACGCAAGCGTGGCTGACGCGATTGGAGCTATCTAAATGGATCGACCCTCCGTCTGGTACCCCGGCTACCCCTACCTGACCCTCGATGAGCAGATAGAAGAAGAGATTGCCAATACCGAAGCGACCGACGCATCGGACGCAGATGACACGGAAGCGGGAAAGTGGTTCGGTCCGTTCCCGCTGATCACCACGCTCGACCAGTGGCGCGCCTTGTCCCTCGGACTGCTTGCCCTCCTCATCGTTCTCGTCGCCTCCGTCTGCGAAAAGGCCCCGTAACCCCCATGACCCCTGAACTGATTACCAAACTCAAAGCCGCGCGCCGTGTGGCGACCCCGCTCATCGCCGTCGAGACCTCGGAGCCGGCAAGCGCCATTCGCGGCATCTGTGACGCGATCAACGGCACTGCTCCCTGCAAGCTGGTCTGGGACTGCATCCGTGGCGCGGTACCCCAGTCCGAGGAGAGCGCCGCCGTCCTGAAAGCCACGGCGGAAAAGATGCAGGTCACCGGTGAGACGATCACCGATATCAGCCTCGCCTTCTGCGAACCGATCAACGCGCTGGAACTCACCGCCCACCTTCCCGGCGAGTCTCTGGTGATACTCCAGAACTCGCACCGCCTCTTCCAGGGAACGCCCACGGGCACCTTCGGCATCATGCAGGCAACGTGGAACCTGCGGGATGTGCTGAAATCCACGGGCACGACCCTGGTTCTCCTCGCTCCGTCGCACAGCCTCCCTGTCGAGCTGACGCAGGACGTGACCGTGATGGTCCATGACCTGCCCAGCGATGCCGATATCGCCCAGACCGTGACCGAGGTCTATGCGGCGGCGGAGATCGACGGACTGCCCTGCCCGGAAATCCTCCATTCTGCTCAGGTCGCGCTGCGGGGACTCAATGCCTTTGCCGTCGAACAAACGGCGGCGGAATCCATGCGCGTCACGGGTCTCGATATGCCCGGTTTGTGGGGACGGAAGAAGTCCCTGATCGAGCAGTCGAAGGCGGCCTCCTTCCACACGACCGGCCTCCGCTACAGCGATATCGGCGGGGCGCAGTCCGTGAAGGCGTATTTCAGCGCGCTGTTCTCCGGTCCCCGCCGTCCCGAGCTCGTCGTCATGATCGATGAATTCGACAAGCAGATGGCGGCAAGCGACGCCCAGGGTGATAACGGCGTGGGCCGCGACTCGCTCCAGGTCATGCTGAACCAGATGGTCGAGAACGATTACCCCGGCGCGATCTTCGCCGGGCATCCCGGCACGGGCAAGACCGTACTGACCGAGGCCATCGCCATGGAGCACGGCGTCCCGCTCCTCAAAGCCGATCTTGCCGCCGTGAAGGGGAGCCTGATGGGGGAGTCCGAACAGGGCATCCGCGACTTCTTCCGGATGATCAAGGGGCTGACCGGCGGGCAGTCCGGCGGCAAGGCGCTGTTCATCGGGTGCGTGAACAAGATGCACGATTCCATCCCGCCGGAACTGCGGCGGCGCTTCACCCGGCGCGGCGTCTGGTTCTTCGATCTTCCCACTGCCGAGGAGCGCGACGCGATCTGGTGCATTACCCTCCAGCGCTTCGGCCTGGACTGCCAGCCCGACCAGTTCCCAAGCGATGAGAACTGGACCGGCGCGGACATTTACAACTGCGTCGAGATCGCGACCGCTCTGGATATCTCTCTGGCGAAGGCCGCCGCGTACCTCGTGCCCGTGGCGGTCTCCGATCCCGACTCTATCGCCGCGCTGCGCAAGTCGGCGGACAACCGCTGGCTCTCGGTCTCGCAGGACGGACCGTTCCAGATCAGCAGCCTTGTAACCAATCTGCCTGCCGTCACAACCAATGCGGCAG
>JAZKEA010000100.1:2557-2909 GCA_040387315.1 Armatimonadota bacterium
CGCCGCATGAAAGTAGGTGAGTGATGAGTCATATCAGCAAGATCGATCTGGAGATTCTGGATCTCGACGCCCTGAAAGCCGCCGTGAAGCGGCTGCACCCCGATCTCGAATTCAAGACCGACCAGAAGGATTACAAGTGGTACGGGCGCTTCGTCGGGGATTCTCCCGTTCCGGAAGGAATGAAGGTCGAAGATTACGGCAAGTGCCAGCATGCCATCGGATTCGCGAAGGGCAAGAAGGTTGATATCCCGCACCCGCACATGCCTAAAACCACCTATCAGATAAACGGTGATTTCGCCTATGAACTCGGCGTCGTCAAGCTGATCGGCAAGAATATTATCACCAGACAGCG
>JAZKEA010000100.1:2919-4271 GCA_040387315.1 Armatimonadota bacterium
TCGGTCATCGGTAAAAACGCCGAGGCCCTGAAGCAAGCCTATAGCCGCGAAGTTACCATCCGCACCATGCGCCGCCAGGGCTACCGGGTTAATGAGCAGACGGAGACCGACGGCACGATCCGGCTGACCTGCACGAAGCCGGGGAAGGGATAGGAAAACAGATCATGCGAAGACCCGCAAGCCCCACAGGCCCGAAACAGGAGCAGATCGTCGTCACTCTCTCCCCGGACGGCTCTGTGCAGACCGAAGTCTCCGGCGTCAAGGGCAAGTCCTGCTATGACGTCACCCGCCAGCTGGAGGCGGCGCTCGGTACCGTCACCCATGACGACAAGACCGCCGAGTTCACCGAGAAACCCGTGGAGGTAGACAGCTTTGACCG
The DNA here is from genome assembly GCA_040387315.1 of Armatimonadota bacterium. Taxonomy (GTDB): domain Bacteria; phylum Armatimonadota; class Armatimonadia; order Armatimonadales; family Armatimonadaceae; genus JACMJB01. The sequence continues at coordinate 3,299 of JAZKEA010000100.1, forward strand.
AGTCTTCAATCGTGCTTAGCATCGGTACCAGCGGCACGATCACCACGATCTACAGCGACGAACTTATCGAGCTGATGCGGCAGGGGAAGACCACCACCACCCGCGCCTCCCACGTCGAACCGGCCCCGAGCGGCAAAGGCTGGTTTGTGGACCTCCATCCCGTCGGCGGTGCAAAGTTCTGGGGATTCGAGACCCGTGCCGAGGCTCTCGCTTTCGAACGCGACTACATCAACCGTCACAGCCTGTAATACGGTGGAACACTACGTCGCACCATGTCGCGTCATGTCACGCAACAACTATAGCAACAATCGCTAGATTGAACACAAACACCATGTCAACCGCAACCATCAGCAACAATCTGCGTGCCCGTGTGAACGGTGTCACGCTCAGTGGGAATGATCTGATCTCCCGCGTCTTTCTGCTTGACCTGCGCATGGCGAAGCTGGGAACCTCCCGCAAAGCGCCTGTCGGCCTTATCCAGACCGACGCCAATACCGACCTGGTGACGCTCGGCAAGAAGATACTCCAGTGCCCCGAGCTGGACGCGATCAAGATCCACCAGGGGCACATCCGGCGGCATATCGAGACCCTCATGATCCCGACCGGCGATCAGTTCCGGTCGGGCATGTACCTGCTGCCCTACGCCCTTCTCTCTCAGCTGGAGGAGTACCTGACGGAGGCGAAGACCGACCTTGAGATCCTGGTCGATAACTTCATGGACGTCTACGAGAAGCGCATCGAGGAGGACCAGGAGAAGCTAGCGAGTCTCTTCGACGAGTCGAACTACCCGAGTGAGCGTAAAGTGCGCGACGCGTTCGTGCTGGAATTTCAGTACGTGACGCTCTCCACTGCCGAGGGGCTGAAAGAGTTCAGCCAGGAGGCGTTCGACCGGGAGCGGGCAAAGCTGGAGGCCCGGATGCAGGAGGCTGCCGAGGAGTCGGTCGTGCTGATCGCCGAGCAGGCCAAGAAGCTG
>JAZKEA010000101.1:0-390 GCA_040387315.1 Armatimonadota bacterium
ACAGCCGGGAGATATTCTGCTGTTCTATCGCCCGGGGCGCAAGCGGGACCACATCATCCAATTCTTCACCGACTCGCCGTTTTACCATGCCGCGCTCTCCACGGGCGATGACCGGGTGATCGAGGCGCGTCCTCTGGGGGTTCTGGAGGATGGCCTTCAGGGCCGGGAGCATAATTTTGTGGTCGTACCCGCCCCGGAAGGTCGAGGCCAGGAGGCGCTGGCCTGGGCACGTCAGCAGATCGGCGATCCTTTCAGCAAGGCCGACATGTTCATGAATGCCCTGGACCGTGTTTTTTTATACTGGGATATCAACTACACGACGCCCGATAAGTTCACCTGCGCCGAGTTTGTGACCACCGCGCAGGCCGTTGAACAGATTGTCGCGACTTA
>JAZKEA010000101.1:400-18784 GCA_040387315.1 Armatimonadota bacterium
TTGTCACCACGAGCTTCGATCACGCCGGAGTCAGTCTCTTTCCGGGACGTGACCCGGATGAACTGTCGCCTGCCGACCTTGCCACACTGCTTCCCTCCGAGGAACTTCCCGCCTCCAAGCGTTTCCCAAAGTGAGGCGGAAAAATCTTTCGTGAACAGCTCTGTACACGATGATGCTCACGGTTCGTACACGGTCGCTCTGTAGGATAGGTTCAATACCATTCCTGACCAGCCTCTACCGGGCGGAGACCAGACGAACAATGAGACAAGTCACCACCAATATTTCAACGAAAAACGAACTCGCCGAGCGTCGTCCCGTACTGCTTTTCGCGGTGCTTCCGCTTTCACTGCTGCTGATTGGATCGGGCTTGGCCCCGTTTCTCACGCACCGGGCACAGGCATCGGCTACGCCTCAGTTGCGGACCACAAGAGAGGAACCGGGAGCGGACCTGGGATCGCCCGTGAAACAAAGGGAATGGATACATCGCTCTATGGCGCTGCACACCGTGGACCGATGGGAGAAGGAGAGCCAGCGGAGCGGCGGAGAGACACGGATCTCCGCGCTGGACCTGCGGCGGCTCCGGAACGCGCTGCATCAGGGGGAATGAAGGACGCGATTCTAACGATGGTGCTTCCGGAAAAAAGCGATAATCTTCTCCGGCGCATCGTCGGGGTAGGTATGACCGCCGTCATGCAGGGACACCTCAACGGGCGCCCGAGAACCATTCACTTTTTTTGCTGCCTCTATCGCCCGCTGCTGCGTGTCCCAGGAGACGATGGGGTCGTTTTTTGCCCCGATCACAAGCAGGGGGCAGGGCTTTGCGTCCCGGATCAGCCGTTCCCCGCCGCCGGACACGGGCGCAAGCGCGGCAAAAAGCGTCGGCTTCTGGCCCCAGAGGTAGTACGTGAAGCCGCCCCCGTTCGAGTGACCCGTGACATAGAGGCGCTTCGCGTCGCACTTCCACTCTTTTCGTGCGGTCTCCAGCAGAGCGTCAAAGAACCTCAGGTCGCGGTTGGGCTTCGCTGTTAGGTCCAGCATCTGCCAGCCTGACCGCGTCCCGGCGAGATCCCGCGGCGTCACTGTGGGCATACCCTGCGGACAGACCACGATCGCCTCGGGCCATAGTGTGTGCAGTCGCCATCGCCGCGCCGCAAATCCTGCGGTTCCCCCATGCCCGTGAAAGGCGAAAATGAGAGGAGCGCCCGCGGTTTTTGGTGGCAGTGCGACCAGGGCTTCACGGAGAACCCCATCGATCTGCCACTCTTTGCGAATCGTGTCCGTACCGCCGAACCGACGAAACTGTGGGAAAAGCGCCATGGGCATTCTCGTTCTCTCGTCAGAGAAACACGGCGAGGCGAATAACGCCATCGCCGCATTCTCCGGTTAGCGTACTCGTGACGGCAGGGGTTACTTGGCCGCGCCGACCTTAGCCGTTTCTGTCTTGCGCTTCCTGCCCGCTCCCCCGGCCCCGCCAGCGGCGTTTTTGCGCTGACCGATCTTCGCCGCGGCGGCATCAAGCTTTGTTTTCTGCGCGTCGGTCAGCCCACCAGTGGACTTCATGCTCGCGACCGCAGTTTTTACAATAGCCTGCATCTTTTCCCGCTTCTGTTTGCCTTTGATGTCCGTGTCCCCGTTCAGCTTGGCGATGTCTTCACTTGCTTTCTGGACGATGGGGGTCACCTTGGTGCGCTGTTCGGGAGTCAGTTCCAGTTCACGCACAACAGCGACCATGGGACCATTGATCTTTGCCATCGCCACACGCAGTTTTGTCTGCTGTTCTGGCGTCAGTACGGCATTGACATCTTCCTGAAGCTTCTTGCTTTTCGCGCGGCGCGCTTCCGGAGTCAGTGCGACGCCTCGGGTCTCCTCGCGGTACTTGTCCGTCAGCGGGGTGATCTTAGCCTTCTGCTCAGATGTCAGGGTCAGTGTGGCGAGCGCCTGAACGAGCGGAGACTGCCGACCCTTCTGGCCCTTTTTGCCCTTTTGCCGCTTCGCGCCCGTCTCGGCGGTTTTTGCCCCGGACAGTGTGCTGCCGGCTGATGTTTGGGGTGCCTGGGCAAAAACCCCGCCCGCGATAAACAAGGAAAGACCGATAACTGTTGTCAACCGAACTATACTGCTGCGTCCTAATGTCATGGTTTTAAAGATTCCTCTGCCTGTCTGCGCCGTTGATTGTGTCGCGGGTTCATAGACGGCATAAAGGCTGCCAGGTTCAGTTTTCAGGAATCTTTTGAAGTTCTCAGTCCAAGGGATAAAGTACGCCGCGTTTGAGGACGTGAACCGGGCGAAAGCGACGCGGCGCGGTGCGGACATCGCCGAGGACATCGGTAAGGGGCCACTGCCCCGATTCGAGACGCAGAAGGGTTATATCCGCCTGACGTCCTGGAAGAAGACGACCGAATCGAGAGTCAAGCCGCATTGCCCGCGCCGGTGCCAGCGTGGCTGCGGCAATGATCTGCTCCAGCGGCATTCCCAGCGCGAGAAACTTAGTCATGGTCGTTGGCAGATCAATGACGGGGCCGTGAATGTTGAACTGGTGAATGTCGGTACTGATCGTGTCTGGCCAGAATCCGTACTCGCGGCAGGCTCTTTCCGCCACTTGCCAGGAGAAGGCCCCTTTGCCGTGACCGACATCGAACAGAACGCCCCGAGCCCTCGCCGCCTGCATCTGCGCCAGCGATACCTCCCCGGTAAAGCCGCCGTCGGTGTGCGGATGATACAGATGGGTGTAAATATCACCGGGACGCAGGCGAGATAATAGTTCTTGCAGGGGAATCTGCGACAGCGCATGGTGGACCATCAGCGGAAGACCCGTTTCCTCAGCCGCCGCGATAGCCTCCCGAAAGCCCGTCTGTTCGTTTTCGGCTCGTCCGTCCGCGAGCGTGGATGTCAGCCGTACCTTTACCCCGAGAAGGCGGTCACGATGGCGGTTGATACACTCGACCGCCGATGGCGCATGGGCGAGCCGCGCATCGGAAAGCTCACCAATACTCGCCGGAATCTCGTCGGGATATCCCTGCAGGCAGCCGATAAGCGCAATATTGAGCAGGGCAAAAATATCTTCGGCAGCGTCCGGCATCACTAGCTGGTGGAACGCTTCGTAAGTCAGGGCCCCTGCCGTGCCGGTATCCAGCAGCGTGGTCACTCCGGTCCGCAGTCCCGCCTCTTCCGGACGGACCGACCAGCGTCCGACACTGGTAAACACATGCGTGTGCAGATCGATAAGGCCGGGTGTAACAAGCAGTCCCGCCGCATCCACAACCGTTTCATCGAAGAGGGGAGCAAGGTCACGGTCCATCTCCGCGATTACGCCGTCACGGACCCGTAGATCAAGTTTCTGGGCGGGACCACCACTGCCATCGTAGACATCGCCGTTTTTAATGAGGTACGCAGGTGACTGCGTTAGAGGCTGAGGGCGTTGAGAAACGGACGTGCTGGACATGGGTTTGTATTCCCTTCCCGTCCGCCTGTAACCTTCCACACAGAGTGCCCCAAAAACAAAAAAGCGACGCTGCCTGATGAAGCAGTGTCGCCGTCTGTAGCCTTGTCTCTTCGCCCGACTTTCGGGTTTATCAACTCGACTATGAATACAGTATACCGCGAAACTGCCTCGCTTCGCCACAAGTAAAGCCCCGATTTAAACAGGGCTGGAAGCGAAGTTTCAACTTCATTCTGCGTAAAAGATGACTCCTCTGGAAATAACACAAGGTAAGTTTCCTCAATAATCTATATAATTGTCTCTTTATTGTCACGAATTATATTTTCTCCACTCCTCGAAAACTGCTTTGTAATCTGTCGCGTGAAACTCCGAGTAGCCACAGTCCCCACAGATACTGGTCGTAAACGCGGTAACACCCCGAGAGGGTAGCCGCAAAGCGCCCCGAATGACACAGACATAGACACTGCTCTTGGGCGCAAACGGAAGATTTGGCATCCAGTGCCGTGACTCACACTTCGGGCATGCCTGCGCGCGTGATTGCCCTTTGGATTCATCGGATTGAGTCATAACTGCAGTTTCCCCTCCTTCTATTTTTATTATCGTATCCCTTTCCGCGTCCTGCGCGGATGCGGTAGTACCCAGGCATGTAAGGCATTTACCGGAAACGGGGGTGCTGTGAATCTCAGTCCAGGTGTAGTGAGGGTGCGAAATCATGACAGCAACGGCGACCGCAGCAGGCAAAGGCGTGGTAAAAGAGGCGCGCTATGTACTGACCAATCTCAGCGCGAACAACAACAAGTTCTGGAATATCCGGCTGTACGGAGACGGGACCTGCGAGACCCATTGGGGCCGTGTGGGAGAAAGCGGACAGCGCAAGACGGCTGCGGGGTTCAGCGAAAGCGCATTCGACTCCAAGTGCCGCGAGAAGCAGGGCAAAGGATACCAGGCGCAGAAGACCATCGGGAATGCGGCCTCGGGCACTGATCTGGCAAGTGAGAAGCTGGCAGAGGTGGCGACCCGGCAGATCGAAACCGACTCCGAGGAGACCCTGAAACTGGTGACTTACCTGGCGCGGGTCAATGTTCACCGGATTCTGCAGGCGACGACCCTGCAGTACGACGAAACAACCGGAACATTCTCGACACCCCTCGGCGTCCTTACCGCGGACGCTATCACCGAGGCCCGCACCCTGCTGGGCGAGATCGGCGGCTTTGTCCAGCGGCGTGCCTGGGACAGCGCGGATTTTGTCAGCAAGCTGAACGCGTATTTCATGCTGGTGCCGCAGAACATCGGGCGCGGCAAGCCCGACCCAGCAAAGCTGTTCCCGGATACAGAATCGGTCCAGAAGCAGAGCGGCATTCTGGATTCGCTGGAGGCGAGCCTGCAGACCGTCCTCACCAAAGCCCAGGAAGTGAAAGCAGCGGATCCGGAACCGGTATTTCCCAAACTCTTCGAGGCGAAGCTGTTCCTGGTGGAGGATGCGAAAGAGATCGCCCGCATCCGAAAGAAGTATGCGGCGACCCGTCAGAGCATGCACGCCTGCCAGCATCTCGAGGTCAAGCGGGTCTTCCGCGTCGAGATCGGCTCCATGCGGCGCGCCTTCGAGGAGCGGGGTAAACATGTCGGCAAGGTGCAGGAGTTCTGGCACGGCACCCGCGCGGGCAATCTGCTCTCCATCCTGAAGACCGGCTTTGTCATCCCCCCGGCGAGCGCGAGCTACTGCAGCGGTCGGATGTTCGGCAATGGTGTCTACTTCTCGGACCAGAGCACCAAATCGCTGAACTATGCCTACGGCTACTGGTCCGGCGGCAAGCGGGACGAGAACTGCTACATGCTTCTCTGCGATGTCGCGATGGGCAGAAGCTATACGCCAAAGAGCTATACGGAAAAGCTGCCGCTAGCTGGGTATGACAGCACCTTCGCCCGTGCGGGCCACTCCGGTGTCGCCAACAACGAGATGATCGTCTACAACACGGACCAGATCAACCCGCGCTATCTAATCGAGTTCGGACCCACGTCAGGCAGCTAGGCTGCCCTAAGAAATACGAGAGGAAGAGGATTTAGACCATGTGTTATTCGAGTTACCGAGAGGCGGTTGAGACGGAAGTACGGTGCCGTGTCGAGGCACAGGAGATGTTTACTGCCTGGGATATCACCTGCGCGGTACGGGCGCAGGGGATAGTCGAGTCCCACCAGGTTCTAAAAGAGGTCGTTCACTGTCTGCATCGCTACGGACAGATGGGCGATGATTACGAGCGCACGTTTATCGCGGTCGGTAACGAGCCGAAACAGGCGTTCCTGTACCACCATATCAGCGACGACCCTTGTGATTACGGTCTGAGCCCCGATAGCAGCGACGATAAGTACGATCTGGCGAAATTGGTGCCGACAGCCAGGCGCGGCCTGCTGGATACTCTGCTCAACCGGGTGATAAGCGGCGTCACAGCCTCGCGACGTGCCTGAACTATCCGACTCCCGTGGTACCCTAAAACCAGAGGTGTTGGCATCAATCGTCCCCGCCTCTGGTTTTTTGCGGGAGAGACTATGATTGTTTTTCGTACCATCAACCGGACTCTTTGCCTGAGCATCATGCTGTGCGCTGCGCCTGCATTCGCGTCTGCCGCGCCAGATACACCAAACACACCGCTTCCCTACACCGGCACCAACATTTCCGGGGGCGAGTTCGGTCATCCCAAGCTCGGAGTCGCGCCTGTCTATGGGAAGAAGTTTATTTATCCTACGGAGAAAGAGTACCGTTACTTCGCCTCAAAGGGGATGAACATCTTTCGTATTCCGTTTAACTGGGAGATTCTACAGCCCGATCTTCAGAAAGAATTGGTGCCGGCGGAACTGGAGCGTTTGAAGGATGCCGTCGAAGCCGGCACCGGCAGGGGATTGGTGGTGATTCTCGACCCCCACAATTATGCGCGCCATTACGGACGTGTCATCGGAGGCCCGGATGTCAGCGCCGCGGCGTTTGCCGATTTTTGGGGCCGATTGGCAGGTACATTCAAAGGTAATCCGCGCGTTTGGTTTGGTCTGATGAACGAACCGAACAAAATGCCGACCGAGCAGTGGCTTGAGGCGGCGAATGCCGCGGTTGCCGCGATCCGGAAGACGGGAGCCAAACAGCGTATACTGGTTCCCGGCAACAGCTGGAGCGGGGCACACAGCTGGATCAAGGCCGGAAATGACCTGCTTCTCCAGATCCGTGATCCTGCGAATAACTATGCATTCGAGGCACATCAGTACCTCGATTCCGACAGCTCAGGCACCCATGCGGAAGTGGTCCGCTCCACTATCGGCAGCGAACGCTTGCGCAGTTTTGTCGCGTGGTGCCGTAAGAACCGTCAGCAGGCATTTCTGGGGGAGTTTGGGGTGCCCCCAACCGAGACCGGCCGCGTGGCCCTGCAGGATATGCTCCGTTCCATGGAACGCGACCGGGATGTCTGGCTCGGATATACCTGGTGGTCGGCAGGTGCCTGGTGGGGTGACTACATGTTCTCCATCAGTCCGAAGGGAGCCGTCGAGAAGCCTCAGATAGGCTATTTGCAGCCCCATCTCCAGAAGACTCCTGTGTCCGCGATGGCTCCGTAGGCCGCCGCGCCGCAGGCGGAGCAGCCTCCTTTCGGCGCTTTCTGACTCGATTTGACGCGCCTCCCATTTTGGGCGATAATTCTGTTTAACCGTCGTCAGGCATCCGCCGTAAAACCGAAGTGCCATAGGGTTAGATAGAGCAAAGGCAAAATGCGAGAACGAATTGCTGAAACTGGCAGCTTACTATTATGTATTGCTCTGCTGGTCATTATTCCCCTTGTCGTCGCGGTTATTGTTGCCTCTCCCTTTGCTATTTACCACGTCATTCTTCGCGGCTGGGAAGCCGGATGGATCGACCTGATGGAGTCATCACGCTTTATCGGCTACTTCTGGGCGCTGATGGTGGGCGCGGCACTCCTCTGGACTCTGGTTACCTATCTTCTGGACCGCCGGAGTCTGCGCTCCGATTCCGACTGACGGAGAAAAACCAATACCCAGTCACCCTGGCTTAAACGCCCATGACGCTGCCTGATAGCTTTTCGGGTAAAGTTCTATCATGGACGATCAAACTGCTGAAACTTTTGAAGAAGCGCGCCGCCAGCTTTTCGACCCTACGGTCGAAGACCAAGACATTCTAATCGCCAAGGCGAGTATCAAGCGCGCGGAGGAGATGCGTGCGCAGGCACGAGCGACTATCACCGACCCAATGGAACTCCTGAGGCGGGAAAAAGCGCTGAATGATCAGATCGAGTCACAGCGCAACTGGATTCTCACTCTAAGAGAAATACAGGAACAGAAGATCCAGAGGCAGGAAGAAATCCGCGAGATCGCTGAGTAGTTCGACCCGACTCGGACAGCGCTGTCACTTATGATACGGTTCGCCACGCTGAATTTTGAACGCGCGGTACATCTGCTCCAGCAGCAGAACCCGCATTAGCTGGTGGGGGAAGGTAAACGCACCAAAGGAGACCGCCAGATTGGCGCGGGCGAGAAGTGTGTCGTGCAGGCCGAGCGATCCTCCGATGACGAAGGTCAGAACGCTCTGACCGCCTTCCGCGAGCACCTTCTCCAGGTGGGCGGCAAAGCCTGTTGAGGTGAAGGTTTTGCCCTGGGTGCCGTCAAGAGCAATCACGTACTCTCGGTCTCCGATCTTCGCTAGGAGCCGCTCAGCCTCTTTCAGGCGGATCGCCTCCTCCTGAGCCGGAGACGCATCGTCGGGCGTTGGTTCATCGGCGACTTCGAGCAGTTCCAGGCGCGTGGTATACGACGTCAGACGCTTGCGGTATTCCGCCTCGGCGTCCTGCCAGTACCGCTCGCGCAGGCGCCCCACGACAAGGATGCGGACCTGAGGTTTTGCTGCCATTCTTCCCTTCAGCATATCGCATGGAAAAACGCGTGCGTGATACACTGTGAGCGAACAAAGTATCGCCGTATTCCGGGATATTTTGAGATTTTCAGGCCCGCACGAAGGAGCATCGAAGACGCACATGGACCCTGAGGAGGCAGAGCGCATCACGCAGGAGACGGTGGACAAGTACGCGAAGTACGTGAACCCCACCGCGCTGAACCTTCTGAGGCTGGGCGGATTCGACAAGGTTGAATGGGAAGGCTGTGGCGCGACTCTCAAAGACCTCAATGGCACCGAGTATATCGATTGCCTTGGTGGTTATGGTGTCTTCTCGCTCGGTCATGCCAATCCCCAGGTAGTCGAGGCGGTCGTCCAGCAGATGCGGCGTCTGCCGCTCTCCTCGAAGACGTTCCTCAATAAGCCGCTTGCGGATCTCTCCGAACTTCTCGCCAGCATCGCACCGGGCGATCTTCAGTACAGCTTTCTGTGCAACTCAGGAACCGAGGCTGTGGAGGCCGCGCTCAAATTTGCGCGGATGGCTACCGGGCGGATCGAGATTATTTCCACAACCGGTTCCTACCACGGCAAGACGTTTGGAGCCCTGTCCGCGTCGGGGCGCGAGCGCTACAAGACCCCTTTTGAACCGCTGGTACCCGGTTTTGTCCATGTTCCCTTTGGCGACGTCGAAGCCCTTGCCGCCGTGGTGAATGAGAAGACAGCCGCGGTGATTCTGGAGCCGATTCAGGGCGAGAACGGGATCTTTGTCGCGCCGGATGGCTATCTGCAAGCAGCCCGCAAAATCTGCGACGACAACGGCGCACTGCTGATCCTTGACGAGGTACAGACAGGACTGGGGCGCACGGGAACGATGTTCGCCTGCGAGCACTGGGGTGTCGCGCCGGACATGATGACCCTGGCGAAGGCGCTCGGCGGCGGAGTGGTTCCTATCGGAGCGGTTCTCGGAACCCCTGCTATCTGGGATAAAGTCTTCAAGGAAAACCCCTTCATCCACACATCGACGTTCGGTGGGGGTGAGATGGCCTGTGCGGCGGGAATCGCTGCCATACGGATCACGCTCGACGGAAATCTGCCTGCGGAAGCTGCGCGCAAGGGCAAGCGGCTGACCGATGGTCTGCGCGCTATTCAGGAGCGATTTCCGGACCTGCTGGCTGAAACGCGCGGTTTGGGCCTGATGATCGGTGTGGAGTTCAAAGATGCCGATATCGGCAAGCTGACCATTGGATCGCTGGTACACCACGGGGTTATCGCCGCCTACACTCTGAATAATCCGAAGGTGATGCGGTTCGAGCCACCGCTCATCATCAGCGATGCGCAAATCGACCACGTTTTAAGCGCCTTTGAAAGCGCGATGGTCGAAACGCAGGAGCTTCTCACGGAGATGCTTGGCTAGCACGAAGTTCTAAAGGTCCTTGACGGAAACATGCGTCGCATTCTGGCTATCGGAGATATTCACGGCTGCTCCGCCGCACTGGAGACGCTCCTTACCTTCGTCGATCTTCAGCCGACGGATACCCTGGTGACGCTTGGCGATTATGTAGACCGCGGCCCCGATACGCGCGGGGTAATTGACCGGCTCATCACCCTCAGCCGGACTCACCATCTGGTGGCCCTGAGGGGTAACCACGAACTGATGCTTATGGATGCCCGTGACGACCGCAACCTGTCCCTCCAGGAGTGGCGGAAGTACGGGGGAAATGCCACGCTCGATTCCTACCAGGGTTCGCTGGATCGCATTCCGGAGGCCCACTGGCGGTTCATAGAGCATCAATGTGTCGACTGCTGGGAGGCGGAAACACACTTCTTCGTGCATGCCAACGCCTATTCGGATATGCCGATCTACGATCAGCCGCGCTATATCCTTTATTGGTGCCGGTTCAATAACCCCGCCCCACACGAGAGCGGAAAGATAATGGTTTGCGGTCATACCAGCCAGAAGAACGGTCTTCCGCTAAATATCGGACATGCGGTTTGCATCGATACCTGGGTATACGGCGATGGCGGGTGGCTCTCCTGCCTGGATATTCACAGCGGATTTGTCTACCAGGCGAACCAGGCCCGGGAAACAAGGCGTCTCCGACTCGGCGATCTGCTCACTCCCTCGCCGGAGTGACAAACCCTCTACAAACCCAGGCGGCTGCCTTCGGTTGTCTGGAAGGGGGTCAGCGGCTTTTCAGGCTCTTGGAGCAGCCACCAGGGAACCAGCTCAATACCGCCGCCCAGGCCGGGTTCGGCGATACAGGGCAGGATGTCGCTCTGGATGTGAGAGCCCTGCAGGTAATCCGGTCGCACGAGCAGGTCGGCGCAGTAGATTGTTGAACCGTCCGTGAAAGAGAGGGGCAGCAGTCGGCGGCGACCGGGGACCGCCCGCTCATTTGTCGTCAGACCGGCAACAAACTGACTGTCAGCATCGGTCGGCTGCGTGTTTTTCAGCGCATAGACCCGTCGTGCAAGAGACTGCATATAGTCGATCTCGCCACTGACCTCCGGCTGAAAACTGATCAGGACGAGGCACGGCAGCGTCTGCCGCTGTGCGTGAAGCAGCGCCCCGTTCGCCTGAACCAGAAACGCATTGACCGGGGTGCCGGTCTGAATCACCGCCCGCATCTGCTGTGTCCGCTGTCGCCATCGAAACAGTCCCTGAATACCGCGTGTCGCCCAGGCAGCAATCAGGAGACCCGCGATCAGGAAGGGCGCCCAAAGGTCCTGCATCCGCTGGAGAACGGCGAACGCAATCAGGGCGAACAGCACCATTACAATAATGCTTACCGCGAGCAGAAGGCGTCGGCGCTGTCGCATTTGACGCTCAAAAACCTGATCGACATATGCGGTGAATCGACGGTTAAGCCGATGGGAGGCACTGGCGAGGGAGGGGGCGCTGCTGTCGTAGTTGCGGCTGCTCATAGCGGAATTGCTCTTGGATAAAAAACCACAAAAATCGGATCGGGCGACAGTTCGATGGTACCACGACAGGGCATTGGCATACCAAATTGATTTGCCCGCCCCTCCTTGTATTACGACAGTTTCGGGAAAACCACTCCCGCTAATTTTGCCGTGTTTGGAGAGCCGCCTCGACCGCCGTGCGCATGATATCTGTCGGGGGACTGGAAACCCCTGTCCAGGCGGAAAACGCGAGGGCTCCCTGCCAGACAAGCATGGGGAGACCGTTTTGGGTTCGGCAGCCCCGGCTCTCCGCGGCGGCAAGCAGGCGTGTTTTCGGCGGGTTGTAGATGAGGTCCGAGACAAACATCTGAGGTCGAAGCGCATCCATGGGAACCGGCGGCATCTCGCTCTCCTGTGGGTGCATCCCGACACTGGTCGTGTTGACCAGAAGGACGACATCCTCGGCAGCCAGCGCTTTGCGCAGGCTCGTCTCGTCTAGGGAGACCACATCAATGGGCGGACCTTCGGAGGCACTCTGCAGACGGTCGGCTACCTCCCGCGCACGCGCCACTGTGCGATTGGCTATGGTGACCGATACACCGGTCTCCCGGAGAGCGTCGGCAACGGCGCGTGCCGATCCTCCGGCTCCCAGAACGACCGCTCTGGTGCCCGCCGCTGGCAGTGCGTCCGCCTCGCGCAGCGCCGCTAGAAACCCGCGTCCGTCCGTGGAGTCCCCGGTCAGATGCCCGTCATCGTTGATGATGGTATTAACGGCTCCAAGCCGTGCCGCCCGCGGCGTCAGTGAGTCGAGGTAGGGTGGCACCAGTTCCTTCAGGGGGACGGTTACATTGACACCGCGCAGTCCCAGGGCGCGAATCCCTGCCACCGCCTCGCCGACCCGGTCCGGAGCGACAGCAAAAGGAACGTAAGCCCAGTCGAGACCGAGCGCCTTGAAGGCTGCATTGTGCATGGGCGGACTTGCCGAATGACGAACCGGCCATCCCCATACCCCCACGATTTGCGTGGTTCCCCTGATCATAGGGTTACCGAACCTCCAGAACGGTGATCTGGTAGCTTCCGACGTCGGCGGCGATTCGCGCGACATCCGTGATCTCACCCTCGGCGAGCTTGATATGGGTCGCATCCGCGAACGGAGCGCCGAATGTCGGCTCCAGAGCGACCCATCCCGCCGCCAGATCAGTGCTGTCGCCCGCGCCTACCCAGACTTCAGGCCAGGCGTGGTACAGAAACTTGCCGTCCGCGAAGACCACGCCGACACACTGTTTTGTTGGAAGACCCGCCGCACGCGCAATAGCAGTAAACAGCGTCGTGTAGTCCCGGCAGACGCCGCGTGGGTCCTTCAAAACATCATCCGCCGACCGGATCGCCACGATACCAGTGTCGGGCTTGACCGTGCGGCTGACCCAGGCGGCTATCTTGCCGGCAGCGCGTGCGCTGTCGTTCTCACTGCCGATAATCTGGCGAGCAAGAGATCGAAACGTCTCGGTCTCGGCGGGCACATACACTGTCGAGGCGAGATACGGGCGCAGCGCGGCGGGCACATCCGCCTGCTGCGTGAAACGTTCCGCGCCGGAGGCGGGAAGAGGCCGCGCAGTTACGGTCACCGTGACAGTTCCCTCGGCAGCGCCGGGGGCCGCGGACTGCACCGAATCAGACGCCGGCAGGGGACGTGTCACGCCGGAGAGCGTGTACTTCGCGGCTGTTGCGGTTCGGGGAGAAGCAATTGTCGCACCGGTGGGCGTAATCGCAACGATAGAGACGAGGTCTGGTACCGCGTCGCCCACCGCCGGCGCCGCGAGAGCGATATCTTTGGGTTCCTTACGTATCTGCATCCCAAGAGGCGCATCCGACCGCAGCAGATCGCCCACGTCATTGAGATAGGATATCGTGGTGCCGCTCGACGACCCGCTCTGAACCACTTTGTACGCGGAAACGCTCTGCCCGCTGATGTCGATAGGCTCGCGTGAGACGATCTTGACCGTGGCATCGGAAAGAGAAAGTGTTTCCGCAACGAAGACTTTCCCCTTTATCTCCGTCCCCACTTTGGGCTTAAAAACTGCCGCCGACGACGAATCAAAGAGAAATGCCTCTCCCTGCTTCAGAGTGAGCGTTCCTTTTTTTTCGTTCGCACCGACACGGGTGACATAAGACACGCTTTTATCCGTGTAGGTCGCCGTCGTCTTGGTCAGACGCCCCGCCCCCTCGGTTTGGCTGAACTGCGTCAGCGGTCTTCCACTCTTGCCGTCACTCAGCGAAACGCTGGTACTGGTCAGCTGGGCATTCGACCCCATGACCCGCAGATCCATCTTCAGTACCGACTGCGTTCGTACCGTTCCTCCCGGCTGCGCCTTGGTCGGAGGGTTGTCCTGACGCCCGATGATTACGCTGCCGATCTTGGCCCCTTTCAGGTAAACGCCATAAAACGCCTCAGCAGCCGGTTTTTGAGCTTCTGCTGCCGCTTTGATCGCTGTCGGCTGTGCTGTCGCTGCAGGCGGTGCGGCGATGGCAGGCCGATACGCAACAAGAAACGCCGTCATGCCAAGCAGCGAGAGTCTGCCGCGAAAACAGACGCGATGAAGGGAGGGATATCGCAAAAAAACGTTATAGTCAGACATCGAAATTATTATACTATCCATTGAGGTCTGCGTCCTCCAGCAGGAGTTTGCCTGATGCCTCTCGAAAGGGTGCCAGAGTACAGAGTATCCTATCGCGAGTCTGTCCGTGGAAACTCTTGATGTTTTGTCAGGATCGAGAACTGCCTATGCCACGTGAATTGATGACGGCCTGTCTGACCCTCCTGGCGACCCTATGCCTTGGCGGAACCGCTTCGGCCCAAAATGGCCCGGTTCCTGTTCCTCCCTTTCTTTTTCCAATAGCGCAGGGTGCCCAATGGGAAGACACGTTTGGAGCGCCGCGGACCGGACACACGCATCTGGGACAGGACCTGATGGCTCCGAAAATGAGACCCCTGATCGCCTGTTTCGCGGGAACCGTCACTCTGCGTAGTAACCAGGGATCAGCAGGGAACTGGATCACGCTCCATGGTACGGGAGCCTCGACCGGCTGGCGCGCGGAGTACATGCACCTCAACAACGACACGCCGGGGACCAACGACGGTTTAGGCGGCGACCGGTATGCCTTTGCGCCGGGCCTCAAAAGCGGCGACTCCGTGATGGCGGGACAGTTTCTCGGCTTTGTGGGCAACAGTGGGAACGCTGAGGCGGCGGGGAGCCACTGCCACTTCGAACTGCACGGCCCGGACGGGCCGGTGAACTGCGCGATCATGCTGCGAACGGCGAAGATTCTGCCGGGTCCTCAAATCGTTCAGATGAGCACGGGAAGCACAGGAAGTACGGGGATTGGCGGGCTTCTTCGTGTCGTTGGTACCGTACTGACCGTGTTTCCGGATCAGGCGGAAGTAATGGTCCGGGTGACCAGCATCACTGAGTTCGGCGGCAAGCCCGCGCTGCTGGATCCTCCTGTGGTCAAACGACTTGTCTTCAGTGACCGTGAATCGCTGGCGAGTCTTGTTAAGGACGTCCCATTCACGGCGGAGGGAAGAGAGCTGGGTCCGGGAAAAACGCTTCAGGTCGAACAACTGACGACACTGGGAATCGATCCGGGTGTGCCGGATACAACCGCAGCGACTCCTTCTGCCGCACCTTCCGTTCGCAGCACCCGTTCTGCTCCTGTAAATCCTGCCGCGCCTTCCGTACTGGCTCAGTCGGTCTCCGGGACTGCCATTATCGACAATTTCGAACGCGGGGTTTATCAGAAATGGGAGATGACCGGGGATTGCTGGGGCCGCTCACCGGAGCTGATCTCGGACCGTCTTCCTGTCCCTGGCACGAGCGGCCGGTATTTCCTCTCGACGGCGCATCCACGGTCTGGTGACAACCGCCCCGCCTCGGGGACCGGTACCGCAATGTCGTCAGAAATTATGTTGACTCAGCCCAAACTGAGGTTTCGAATCGGTGGCGGCATCTATCCCGACGAATGCTGTCTCAATCTCCTGGTGAACGGAAAAGTGGTGCGGACAGAGACCGGCAGCGGCACCGACCGCCTGCTGCCCGCGGAATGGGACATCGCCGAGTTTGTCGGCAAAAAAGCGCGTCTTCAGATTGTAGATAAGCGTGATTCCGGCCTTCGCGCCTATATTCTTCTGGATGAGCTGGAAATGGCTCCGGCCGGAGCCGCCCCGGCAGTCGTAGAGGCGAACGCAGATAGTAACGCCTCCATAGTCTCAACCGTGCCTGCATTGGCTGCCCTCGCCACCGCTGCCGAACAGACAGCGGACAGGTCGGCTTTCGTTCTGCTTCCCGATGGAACGAGGGTCGAGGGCACGCTGCTTATGACCATGGAGGCCACAGGCTATGGACCGGGCGAAAACGGTCCGTGGGGAGATCGAACGGCACTGGGAACCAAGGTAGGTTACGGAACCGTTGCCGTCGATCCGAGTGTCATTCCTTTGAGAACGCACCTGTGGGTTGAGGGCTACGGTTTCTGCATCGCACTGGATAAAGGCAGCGCCATCAAGGGAATGAAGATCGACCTCGGTCACGACAGCGATGCGGAAGCGGCGACCGTCGGCAGAGAAAAGCGGCGTGTCCTCGTTCTCGACTGATCGTCGAGTGTGTCGATCCGCGGTGTGCTCTTACGGCTATTTAACCGCGGATTGGGCTCGCTCCAGACCCTTTTTCGCCTCCGCGTTCTCCGGGCTCTTTTTCAGTATCTCGCTGTAGACCTGCGCCGCCTCGCGGTGACGCCCTTGTTTCTCCAGCACTCTGCCCAGAGCCTGACGGGCCTCCGGCATCTCGGAGGAAACCGTCAGGACGTGTCGGAACTGAGTCTCCGCCTCTGGGAGTCGCTGCGCACCCGCAAGCGCAATACCCAGAAGATAGTTGGCAGATGCGTCCCTGGGTGAGACTTCGACTGCTTTCTGCAGCGGCTCTATCGCCGCTTCAGCCTGCCCCGTTTTCAGCAGGACGCCACCCAACCGAACCTGCGCCAGGGTGAAGCGAGGGTCAAGCCGAACCGCCTCACGCAGCACAGGAGCCGCTCCGACAGCATCCCCGGAGTCTTCGAGCGCCGTACCCAGGTGATACTGATAGATCGCGTTCTCTGGTTTGATCTCGATTGCCTTCCGAAAATACGGGATCGCATCCGCCAGTCGCCCCGTGGACGCAAGGACGATTCCATAGTTGGTCTGCGAGGCGGCATCGTTGGGATTTATTGAAATCTGTGCTGTCGCTAGGTTGAATGTATCTCTCCAATACGGAAGCTGACGAAGCGTCAGTGTTGTAAAGAAGAGCAGCAGTGCGGCGCAAAGCCCGCCGCGGACCAAAGATGGAAGACGCAGGTTTGTCAGTAACCAGGCCAGAACCATCCCCGCTCCCAGCAGCGCCAGATACAGGAAGCGACCTGATACCGTGGTGATCTCCATCGTGTAGTAGGGGACAAAACCGAGCATGGGGACCAGTGCGGCAACAAACACAGCCGCTCCGGCAAGCAGTAAGCGCTCCTGTTTACCCTTGTGCCAGAGAAGAAAGGCGACTGCTGCCGGAACAACCCAGGTAACATATCCCCACCAGTTGGACTGCACCAGCGCCATACTGCGTCCGTAATTGACCCCGAGTTTTATGGGAAAGACCAGCTTCGCCAGATAAAACGCGAGGGCATCCCCCGCGATAAACGGTCTGACCCAGAGTGCCAGATTGATTTTCTGGCTTGTCTCCGAGGTGAAGCGAGTAATAACGGCAAGGCCGATTGCCAGCACGACCCACGGAATCAGCGCCCGCAGCCACTGAGACGGCGACCGGCGAAGAAAAAGCCAGTCAATTGCCGCCGCGATCAGGGGCACAGCCGTCGCTGTCGGTTTGGAAAGCAAGGCGAGAACATAAAAAACCGTGGCGAGGACGTAAGCCAACCGTGCTCTGCCTGTTTTTTTATCGCCTTTATCTGCCGCCACGACATAAAACCACAGGGCAAGCAGACCGAAGAAACCGCTTGTCAGGTTGTTCATCCCGGTTACCCAGGCAACGGATTCGACCTGAACGGGATGGAGCGCAAACAGCAGCGCCCCGGCGCACGCGGGCCAGATACGCCGAACCAGACGGTACAGCAGGGCGAAAACCAGCAGAGCGTTCGCGGTGTGCAGCAACAAGCTGACACCATGAAACAGGGCGGGCTCCATAAAGACATTGCCGCCGCCCGGAACATAGATTGGTTTCGTCAGTGGCCCGAGAAACGCACAGATCGCGTACGTGACGGGCATATACAGCTCATTGTAGCCGTGCGTCCATAGATACCCGATGCTCCGGGGAGTGACCGGATTGAAGTGGGGGTTGCTGGTGACATTCGTGATGTCATCGTAGTTGGTGAAGCTGAACCCAAGTACCTGACCAAATACTGCAAGGGTCAGCAAAGCGACGATACAGGCAGCCGCTGCGGGATTATCAAGGAACGGGGGGAGACGGAAAGAAGGTTTCCCTTCTCCCGCCTCCCCGGAGCGTGTCGGCGCTGCCGTTTCCGTTTCTTTGACGTCCGTCATGTCGGCTACACTTCGCTCAGAATCGAGGCTTTGCGGCTGTTGAAGTCATCCTCATTAATCAGGCCGTCATCAAGAAGGGCTTTCAGGTTTGCAAGCCGCTCTCGTATGGTAAGAGCGCCGCTGCCGTTTGACGGAGCAGAGGACGCGGCGGTGACCACGGATTCCGTTACGGGAGGCAGGGCCGCGGGGGCAACCGGGGCGGAATCAACGACCGTCACGCCCATCTTGGGCGACGGCAGGATGCCCGCATCGGGGTTGTAGTTGATCTGCTCCAGATAGTCCGTGACCGCCTGCTGATAGGGGCGCAGAATGGCGCGCGGGAAGCGCGTGGACTGCGTCTCTACATGGGTTAGCAGGGTCCGTCCGACCTCCTGCACCCCTATCTCCTGCAGCTTCGCCTCAATGCCCTGGTCGATATGCTCCCGCAGAGTCTGCTGGTCACAGAGGAGAAGGACGATCTCGCGGGCCTCTTTCGGGGGACGGCTCGCGATCTCCTGCTCGCTCTGGGCCTCCTGCATCAGCTTTGCCATGTCCCCGGTGACCGCCACAAAGGTTCCGAGAGGATCGCTCTTCGCCATTCCGAAGCGG
>JAZKEA010000102.1:0-3485 GCA_040387315.1 Armatimonadota bacterium
CTTGGCCGTGGTCACTGGTGCGGCCTGCGCCGAGCCCGCTTCAGCTGCGACAAGCCTGTCTGCAGCGCGGACAGGTCGAACTGGATGGGGATTTTGACGCCGTCAAGGGTTAGTAAGGACATGGTGGTTAAGAGGAGCGGGGGATTTCGAGGACGCCATAGCGGTCAGCGTCGGAGGGGTCGGACGGCGGGGAAGAGGTGTCTTCTTCTTCGCCTGTTCCGAGCATAGGATTCACCTGCGGGATGTCGTTGATGGCCCGCATGATCCGGCGCAGCGTCATGCGCCGGATCTGCTTATCCGAGAGGTGGTAGTGGTGCCAGAGCAGATGGACGATACGGGAAAAAGGAAGACTTACTTTTTTGCCCGTGCCGTCGCTCGCGCGTTTGGGGAGGCGGTCTCCACCTCGGTCGGGTCCTGCGCCAGGCCCGCGCCGATCAGCATCTCGTTGATCAGGCCGATGGTCTCCGGTGAGGACAGGACCTTGAGGGAGAGCATCCGGCCCACGGCGGACTCGGTCAGCGTGTAGCGCTCGTTGTCCAGGTCCTCTTCGGAAAGGCTCGGATCCGACTTGCGCAGCACCAGATAGAAGAACAGGCGCATGTGCTCCATGTCCTCGGTGTCGAGGTTGGAGATACTGCCGATCCGCTTCTGGATGACAATCAGGTCATTGACGTCGAGGAAGGAAATGCGCCACTCCCGACCGGCAAAGGTGCGGAGCGGGCCTTCACCGAAGGCGCCTGCGAGGTCGAGCGAAGAGTCATTGGTGACGATGGTGTCAGGCATGGGGGTGTCCTTTATTCCCGGGGGAATATTGAGGGGGATTACTGTCCGAGATAGAGGCGCCAGGCGCGGGCCGTGGCATCCGGCAGATAGAGGGCGGCGGTCCAGTTATTGCTGGCGAAGTCGTCGCGTTTCAGCGACCAGGTGAAGCCCGGTGCGCGGCAGGCATAGAGCATGGCGCGGAAGGGGCGCTGGAGCGTGTCCTGGCTGCGGTATTCGGCGACGAATAACTTCGGCCGCGTGGTCGTGCTGCCCGTGATCGTTTGCGGATCGGAGAGCGCCGCCGACACCATCGCGCCCGTAAAGGCGTTGATCGAGCGGGCATCGAACTCCGCGGACTCGCAGGAGAGGGCAACGGCCCCGTCGTACTGGGCATCGGCAACCGGGAACAGGTTTACGGACGCACCGGGCCGGAGCTCCTTGTGCTGGAAGGAGAAATCGATACCCGCGTTCTGCAGCGTCCCGATGGTCCACTCCTCGCTTCGGAGGTCGATGTCCCCAACGGTGACGCCGGTTCCTCCCGAGGGCACCAGGTACACATAGCGCCCGCTGACGCTCGCCGCGCCGGCCAGGGGGATGAACTCCCGGTCATTGCCGATCGCGTTGGTTCCTGGCGTGAGCGCGGTCGCGGTCCCAAAGTTGCCGGTGATGATCTTGGTATTACTGACATAGGCCAGCAACGTCCCGCCGCCGGCGAGAACAACGTTTCCCGCGATGACGCGCCCGACGGTCTGAATCGACCCGAGGTCCGCGATCAGGTACTGGTAGTTCCCGGCATCCGTTTGAGGCAGATCTGCAAGCGTCGCCATGGAATCGTCGAGCAGGTTCGCGAGCGGCAGTGCGGAGGCAGCAGGGGCTCCCACCAGGCGGCGCTCAAGCGTCGGCGCAGGGAGTGGCAGGCTGACGAGAAGTGTGCCCGTAGAAAACAAAAAGTGTGGCATAGCAGAAGAGTCCTCGGCCGGGGGGATGGTGGCGGGGGTGACGATGAAGGTGACCGTGGGGAAGTCGCCGCCCGTATGGCGGATACGCGCGTCGTACCCTTCGCCGATGGCAGCATCGATGGGGGCGGTGACCGTGATGGTGGCAAAGTCCGGGGAGGGCTCGATGCCCCAGCCGTTTGCACCGAACCAGTCGAAGCGCGTCCCGCTGTCTACCAGCAGGCCGAAGCGGTAGATTTCCCAGAGCGAGGATTCCACTAGGGTCGGCAGGTCGACAGAGTCGACGGGGAAGGTGCGGCTTTCGCCCTGGGGGACGAAATTTGTTACCGGGTCGGGGTCTGGATCCGGATCAGGGTCTCCACCGGGGGCGGTGATGGTCAGCTGCGCGAACCAGACACTGAAGCCGAAGGGAGCCTCCGCAGCCCCGGTACTGATGGAGGGCGAGTCTGCGTAAACATTCAACACCACCGGATAATCCGACGGCGCAGGCATGAAGTCCGGGACGCTTACGGTGATCGTTACCGTAGGGACCTGCCCAGGCACCCCGGAGGGGCTGTAGGCAGGCTGGCTTCCCGTAGCAGTAAAACCTTCTCCGCCCGGCGTCCCGTCATAGGGCACCACAAAGGAGCCAACATAGCCGTCGGCCCCGATGAATCGAAGGACCGGTCCGTGATCTGTAGTCGAACCGGCGTTTCCCACACGATCCAGCACCACGCTTCCGGAAGTGCCTGCTTGTATCTGAGCCATGGGTTTTGACGGCTCCTGACGCTAAAAACATCAGGAGCCGTCGCCCTTTCGTGTCGTTATCAGGATCAGGACTGGGCGATGGAGATCTTGAACGGGATTGCGGCCGCGTCCACCGGCAGAACCTTGAACTCGATAGCAGGCTGCACAAAGTCATCCCGCTTGAAGCCGAGGGGCAGCGTCGGCGCTTTGACGCGCGCCATCTCGATGGTGATGTCGCGACCGTCGTGCGTCTTGCCGACAAACTTCAGGCTGGCGTACTTGGGCTTGGTCAGGCACGAGGCCGTGTACACGTTCGCGCCACCAGTCTGCGATTTAACCGCGCCGGTGCAGTACTCGATCAGGGCTTCGGCCAGGACGCTGACAGCCACCGACAGTTTGCACTCGGCATCATAATCGGCGTCCGCGACAGGGTACAGGTTGATGGACGCGGCCTCGCGTACTTCCTTTGTCTGGAAGGTGTTGCTGAAGTCGGCGGACTGAACCGTGACGATCAGGTTGGTGTCGTCGAGTGTAGCGCCGACAGCGCCGAGGTAGAGCTTGCCGGTGGAGAAAGCAAAATTCTGCATGGGGGATTTCCTTTAGGAGTGCGACCTTAACTTGAATCGCAGGATGGTGAACCAGGCTTTAGTGCCGGGATCGAAGAGGCTTGCAGCGCGCATAGTGCAGCTGGCCTGGAAGATGGCGGACGTGGCGGAAAGCGGGATGGGCCCGGCCTCCATCAGCTCCTGGACGCGGTCGGCGATTTGCTCGACCTGGGCGCTCGATGCCTGCTGAGACCAGCATTCGACTTCGAGCACGTCTCCTGTTATGGGAGAGGGACCGTGCCCCTCGGCAGCCGTCGGCTTAAAGCGCGGATCCGGGCGATGGTCGGGCAGTCGGAACGTGATCAGCGGATAGACGGGACTTGCGACCTGGCTGCGAGAGCCTTCCCGGATCATGCCGGGCGCGGCGGTCTCCTTGTTGATGAGCAGTTGTGACAACGCGTCATCGCCCTTCCAGAGAGCCACCAGCGCGGCTTTA
>JAZKEA010000103.1:0-9058 GCA_040387315.1 Armatimonadota bacterium
CGCGGGCCGCCATCGCGGTCAGCCACGGGTAGTAGTTAGGGCGTAGGGCCGACCCGAACGCGCCGCCGACAAAGTGCGAGACAACCTCGACACTCTCGCCGGGAATCCCAAACAGCCCCGCCAGATGGTCGCGAACGGAGTAGACACCCTGCGTCTTGTCGTAGAACTTGAGCTTGTCGCCGGTCCAGACCGCGATACCGCCGTGTGGCTCCATCGGGGTATGGTGCTCGATGGGGATGGTATACTCCGCGCTGATCTTGACCGGTGCGGACGCCATCGCGGCTTCGGGGTTGCCGCGCGGGGACGGCATCCGCCGCTCCGGGTTCGCGAAAGCCGCCGCAATTCCCGGCGTATCGACCGCGGTCGAGGGCTTCTCCTCGGCGTACTTAACATCGAGAAGGCGCGCGGCGAACCGCGCCTGCTCGAAGGTCTCCGCGACCACCAGGGCGATCGGCTGACCGCTGAAGACGATCTTGTTGTCGCCCAGGGCCCGCCAGCCACGGTTATTTACGGGCTGTGGCGTATTCTCATGGGTAAATATCTTGAGGACGCCGCCAGCCCGCTCCGCCGCGTCGGTGGCGATACTGGTGATAGTTCCTCGCGCGATGGTGCTTTGAACGACAGCGGCATACGTAAGTCCGGGCACTTCGAACTCCGCGACATAGGTCGCGGCTCCGGTTACCTTGGCGACGCCATCGACGCGCCGCATCTCTTTCCCGATGTACTTCATCTCTTTTGGCATGATTACGCGGCTCCATTCGCGCGGCTGAGGGCGCGGACGATGGCCCGCTTTCCTAAGTCGACCTTGAAGGCATTGTGCTCCAGCGGTCGGGCGTTTTTCATCTCGGCCTCGGCAGCGAGGAGGAAGTTGGCTTCCGTAGGGGCTTTCCCGACAAGCGCCTTTTCGGCCTCGACCGCGCGCCACGGTTTGTGGGCGACCCCGCCCATCGCCAGCCGGACCTGCTGGACCTTGCCGCCCTTCGTCTCCAGACCCGCGGCGACGGAAACAAGTGCGAAGGCGTAGCTGGCTCTATCGCGCACCTTGAGATAATGGCTCTTGTCCGTGAAAATAGGTTTCGGCAGGACAAGCGCGACAATCACCTCTCCGGGCTGAAGTGTGTTGTCTTTCTGGGGCTGGTCGCCGGGGAGACGATGAAAGTCCGTGAACGGGATCGAACGCTCCTTGCCGTCCGCGCCCTGAACCTGTACGGTCGCATCGAGAGCGGCAAGGGCGACGCACATGTCCGAGGGGTGCACGGCGACACAGCTTTCGCTCCACCCGAACAGGGCGTGCATCTTGTTCAGACCCTCGCGGGCCCCGCAGCCTGTTCCCGGCACGCGCTTGTTGCACGGCATGGCAATATCATAGAAATAGGGACAGCGCGTCCGCTGCATCAGGTTGCCGCCATCGGTCGCCATGTTGCGGATCTGCGCGGATGCCCCGGCGAGGATCGCCTGGGAGAGCAGGGGGTACTGACGGCGGATCAGCGGATTGTCGGCAGTGTCGGCGTTCTTTGCCAGGGCTCCGATGCGGACCCCGCCGTTCTCCTCGCGAATCTCAGCGAGCGGAATGCGCGTGATGTCCACAAGCTTGGTCGCGTCCTCGACCCCTTCCTTCAAGAGGTCGAGTAGGTTGGTCCCACCCGCAAGAAGGCGGACGCCGCCCTGCAGACTTTTCTGGGCCGCCATAACGGGGTTGAGGGAGCGCTCGTAACTAAACGGTCTCATGGGAAACCTCCTCGAAGAGTTCGTCTTCGTCCTTGTGGAAGGCCCACGTCTGCCGGGCGACCTTTCCCGAATGCACCTCGTGGATGGCGGAGACTATCTTGGGGTACGCGCCGCAGCGGCAGATGTTACCGCTCATGCGCTCCCGAATCTCGTCATCGGTGAGAACCGTCATGGTTTTGCGGACATCTTTCGTGACATAGCTCGCCGCGCCCTGCTTGGCTTCATTCAGCATTCCGACCGCCGAGCAGATCTGACCGGGGGTGCAGTAGCCGCACTGGTAGGCATCGTGCTTGATGAACGCCTCCTGCAGCGGATGCAGCGTATCGCCCTGGGCCAGGCCCTCAATCGTGGTGACCGACTGACCGTCTACCTGCGCGGCGAGGGTCAGACAGGAGAGAACGCGCCGACCATCGACGAGGACCGTACACGCCCCGCACTGACCGTGGTCGCAGCCCTTCTTGGTGCCGGTCATTCCCATACGCTCGCGGAGGGCATCCAGGAGAACCGTGCGCGGATCGACCGCGACCTTCTTCGTCGCCCCGTTCACCTGCAGGCTGAGCGTCATCGTCTCTTCCTGGCCCGGCGCGGAAAGCGGGACATTGCTCCGCGCCCAGGTTTCGAGCGCCCCGACCCGCTCGGCGCGGCTGGAACCGGGAATCGCGAACACACCGACAACCGCGGCGGTCGCGTAGGTCAGGAAGCGGCGGCGCGTGGGAAGGTCCATCTGGGCCAGAATCTCCGCCCCTTCCGGGCCCACGCCAAGATCCTCGGACATAATCTGCAGGTCCGTTAAGTAGTTTGTCTCTCGTTCATCGGGATCAAACATCGGGGAGTTTCCTCTTCTATCGCGGATGCGGGGGGATCGCTGAACTGCTACCTTCAGGATACCGTACCGGGGCGTGGTTTTGCCCGCCTACCGGGAAGCTTCCTGAGCTTCCTCCCACCGCACACTGAGCGGACGCAGGGCTGTCATCCGTCTCTCGATTTTCTGTCGCTTATGCTTTGGGAACTCGACGAGCCATATGTATCTGCCGTCCTCGTAGAAGCGAAAGCCGCCAAAGGACCATGGCGGAGCCGCAAACGTCGCGATAACGAAATCCTTGTCAGAGCAACGGCCCAGACGACGCAGCGCCTTCCGCACGTTCGGCGTGGCCCGTGCCAGATCAAGCCGCCACTCCTGACGACTATCGAGCCCATCGTTGCTCTCCTGCCAGTACCCGCGTGCGCTGATTCCTGCTAACTCCGACCAGGGGACTGTTTGGGAGGTCAGAACCGCCGCGCCGAGATTGTAGAAACGGTAGTCATAGTTGTTGCGATGCGGGCTTGCTTCCAGCTCGATGCGTTTATAACGAAGATAGAGGGACAGCTGGTGCCAGAGTTCGCTGCGAACGGTACTGCGTATCTCGGCGGGGAACTTGGTCAGTGAGGCGTTCACTCTGCTTGACCATACATACCGGAAGCGGTTTGGCTCGAAGCCGAAGTCAGGGTTCGCTTTTGCATATCCGGCGAGCCGCTCCAGGACCACGAAAGAGTACGCTTCGCAAAAGGTCTCCACAAGGCCGTTGTTGTGGTCGATGTTGAAAAGGAAATGCGCTAGTTCGTGAGCGAGGATAATCGCAAAAAGGTACTCGCCGTCGGTTTCTACGGCTTCCTGCGGGACAAGAATATGCGCCGAGTATTTGTCCGTTGGCAGGGCATAGCCTAACGTCTCTTCGAACGGCTTTTCACCGCCCGGCAGTTCTTTGCGTGGCAGGAACCCGTTGTTTATGTGTACCTCTATCGGTATCTCCTCGCTCGCGGGGTCATAGGCGAAAAGCTCACGGGTGATCGACAGAATAGCCCGCGCGAGCCGATGCAGTCGTGGTCGGGTACGGTCCGGCAGTTCCGATAAGTCCAGATTGAACATCGCGCGTCAGTCGGTCGGAACGGTGTAAAGCTCGACGCGGTCCTGGTCGGCGGGATCGTTGCGGGCGACGATGGCCCGCGCGGCCTCGGTGGCACTGAGATTTATCGCCTCGTGAGGGACCCCCGGCGGTATGAAAAGAAAGTCGCCTGCCTCGCTTACAACGTCGTTTTCGAGCCGTGATCCCCAGTGGGTACGGACTCTGCCCTCAAGGACATAAATCGCGGTTTCGTACCCGATATGCGTGTGCGGCTGGGCGCGGCCACCGGGCGGGATAACGACCAGATGCATCGACAGGCCCTGTCGGGTCGATACGACGGTGTCCGGATGTATAGCTTTAATGCCTGGTGGTACCTTCATAGTGGGCTATTTCGTTTAGCGGAACCGTTTCCCTGCCGCCGAAGGAATTGCGTGACACAGCGACCAATCTACCCGTCAGTCACCATCCAAAGAAGGAAGATCCATGACAAAGATTGTTATCATCGGGGCGGGCAGTCAGTTCGGCGGAAAACTGTCCCTCGATATCGTCTCTCTACCCGAACTCCGCGATTCTCACATCGTCCTTGTCGATATCAATGAAGAGCGGCTTGCCGCGGTGGGGAAGTACGTCCAGCGCATCATCGACGGCCATCAGCTTCCCGCTCGCGTCACGACTACCACCGACCGCGCCGAGGCTCTGCCGGGCGCGGATTTTGTGGTCACGAGTATCTCGGTCGGCGGCTATGCCTACGCCGGTTTCCCTGCAAGCGTCGAGGTCGAGATTCCGCGCCGCTACGGTGTCGAGCAGTCTATCGCGGACACTATCGGGGTGGGCGGCATCTTCCGTTTCCTGCGGACCGCGCCGGTCCAGCTAGCAATCTGCCAGGACATAGAGCGGTTCTGTCCCAATGCGCTCCTGCTCAACTATACCAACCCGATGTGTATGCTGACGTGGGTGCACTCCGCCGCCTCGACAATCAAGAATGTCGGCCTGTGTCACTCGGTTCAGAATACGGCCCGGGAGCTGTCGGAGTATCTCCAGGTTCCCAAAGAGGAGATCGATTATCTGTGCGCGGGCATCAACCATCAGGCGTGGTACCTGCGGTTTCGGCATAACGGGAAGGACTTGTATCCGGCCCTTCGGGAAAAGCTGAACGATGACGAGACCGTGGCCCGAGACCGCGTCCGCTTCGAGCTGTTCCGCCATTTCGGCTATTATGTGACCGAGTCGTCGAACCACTGCTCGGAATACCATCCGTATTTCCGCCGGACGCCCGATCTGCGCGAGCAGTTTGGCTTGAAGGAGCGCCAGGTCGCGGAGATTCCCCCGGTGCGCCGCTGGATGAACGATTCCCCGGACGAACCGCTTCCAACGCTCACCCAGTCGGGCGAATACGCGGCCCGCATCATGCAGGCGATGATTTCGGACACGCCGTATCGCTTCAACGGCAACGTGATGAACACGAACGCGGGCCTGATCGCGAACCTGCCCTCAGACTGCTGTGTCGAGGTTCCCTGCCTTGTCGATAAGCAGGGCGTTCAGCCGACCCAGGTGGGAGCCCTTCCCGCCGCGCTGGCGCATCTGAATCTGACGAATATCGCCCCGCAGGAGCTTGCGGTTCGCGCCGTCCTCGACAAAGACAAAGAGGCCGCGTTCCACGCCTGCGCCCTCGACCCGCTGACCCGCTCGGTCTGCTCCCTCGACCAGATACGACAGATGTTCGACGAGTTATGGCAGACCGAATCCGAGGCCGGACTGCTGGAGTATTGGAAGGCATAATCCGGAAAGATGTGATTCAAAGCAGGGTATGCAGTCGCTCCTGAGACTCTTTCGGTTTCTCCGACCGTACCGCCACTGGGCCGTTCTCGCGCCGCTTTCGATGCTGGGAGAGGTCGCGCTCGACCTGATGCAGCCGCGCCTTTTGCAGCGGGTCATTGATGTCGGTATCGCGAGCGGAGACCGGTCCATCGTTCTCCATAACTGCCTCCTGATGGTCGTGTGCGCACTATTAGGGATACTCGCCGGGGTAGGCTGTACGATATTTGCGGTATTCGCCGCGCAGGGCTTCGGGACGGACCTGCGGCGCGGTCTCTTTGCTAGAGTCCAGTCGCTGTCGTTCGGCAATTTGGACACGCTGGAGACCGGCGGGCTGGTGACGCGCCTGACAAACGATGTCACCCAGGTGCAGGAGGTCGTAATGATCCTCCTTCGGATTCTGGTGCGGGTCCCGCTTCTGCTGGTCGGGAGCCTGATCATGGGAATCCTCACCAGCCCGTCGCTCTCGATCCTCTTTGTCTTTCTGATCCCGGTCGTGGTAATTGCACTTCTGCGGATCATCCATCTCACCTATCCCATGTTCGGCGAGGTGCAGAAGCGGCTCGACAGCATCAATACCGTGCTGCAGGAGAACCTTGCCGGGGTGCGGGTGGTGAAGGCGTTCGCCCGCGCCGCCCATGAGATTGCCCGGTTCGGCGATGCCAACCGCCGCCTGATGGAGAACAACATCGCCGTGGTTCAGGTCAGTGCGGTGACCCTTCCCCTGGTAACGATGATCCTCAACCTCGGTATCGTTGCCGCGCTCTGGTTCGGGGGACGGCGCGTCGATCTGGGCCAGATGCAGGTCGGGCAGGTGATCGCCTTCCTCAATTACCTCCAGCAGACATTGATGTCCCTGATGATGGTCTCGCTGCTCCTGATGCGCGTCTCGCGCGGGCAGGCGTCCGCCCAGCGCATCGAGGAGGTCCTCCTGGCTGTCCCGCAGATTCCGGAACCGTCGGCAGCGTCACCAAGGGAGACTGGTGGTGCCCCAGGCAGGGTTGTCTTTGAAAATGTTGGGTTTCAGTACGTAGGTGCGGACGGCGGCGATCCGGTCCTGCAGGGGATCTCGTTTGTCGCGGAGCCGGGGGAGACTGTAGCGATACTCGGGGCGACCGGGTCCGGTAAGTCGAGTCTGGTCAATCTGGTGCCCCGGTTCTATGAGGTGACGGAGGGCCGCGTGCTCCTCGGCGGCAGTGATGTCCGAACCCTGCCGGAGGAGACGCTTCGGGAGCGCGTCGGAATCGCGCTTCAGGAATCGATCCTTTTCAGCGGCACGATCCGCGAAAATATCCGCTATGGTCGGCCCTCCGCCTCCGACGACGACGTAAAAGCGGCGGCGGACCGGGCGCAGGCGAGCGAATTTATCGACCGGCTTCCCGACGGCTACGACTCTGTTCTGGGGCAGCGCGGCGTGAATCTCTCCGGGGGGCAGAAGCAGCGCATCGCCATCGCCCGCGCTCTGCTGATTCGGCCCGCAGTGCTGATCCTTGACGACAGCACCAGCGCGGTGGATGTCCCTACGGAAGCCCGTATACACGCGGCGGTGGAGGCCGCGTACCCCGAACAGACCCGCCTGATCGTTGCCCAGCGAATCAGTACGGTGCAGAACGCGGACAAGATACTCGTGCTCGATGATGGTCGCATCGCAGCCGAGGGCAGCCACGAGGCGCTGCTTGCCAGCAGCCCGATCTATCGCGAGATCTACGAATCGCAGCAGGGAAGCGGGGTAATCGCGCATGGCGGTGAGTGAGAAGGCAGCCGCGCCGACCCGCGTCGACGGACCCGCGCTTCTGGGGCCGGGTGGACCGGGTCAGCCCCGTGTTCCGGGGAAGATCGAACGCGCCAAAGACCGGCGCGGAACCCTGCTTCGTCTCTGGGGATATCTCCGCCGGCAGCGTGGGGCGCTGACGGCGACCGTCTTTATGGTGGTCGCGACGTCCGGCCTCAGCCTCCTGGGGCCGTATCTTCTCAGCCGCGCCATCGACCGGTACATCATTCCGGGGGATATCGTTGGTCTGGGGCGAATCAGCATTCTGATGCTTGTCGTGTACGGCGTCACGTCGCTTCTGACCTGGCTCCAGAGCTATGTGATGGCGGGGGCGTCGCAGCGAACCGTGCGTGATCTGCGGCGGGACCTTTTTGGTCGCCTGCAGGAGCTTCCGCTTCCATACTTCGATCGTCGGCCTCATGGCGAGGTGATGAGCCGACTGACCAACGATGTCGAAAATGTCAGCCAGGTGCTTTCGGACAGCGTCACGCAGATCGTTTCAGGCCTGCTCGGCATGATCGGGGGAACTATCGCCATGTTCCTGCTGAACCCGCGCCTGGCCCTGGTGACAATTGGCACGATTACCACGACGACTTTTTTGCTGAACCGTGTTGTCTCCGTCCGGACCCGCGCCGCCTTCCGCGACCAGCAGGCGAATCTGGGGACGCTGAATGGCCTGATCGAGGAGACGGTCACCGGGCAGCGGGTGGTAAAGGCGTACCACCGGGAGCCCGTCGTGCTCGCCGAATTCGACAGCGCCAATACCGCTCTGCGCGCGGCGTCGACGAAAGCGCAGCTTTTTTCCGGTGTCGTCGGCCCGCTGATGAACGGCACGAATAATCTGGGCCTTGCCGTTGTCGCGGGTGTGGGGGGCACGATGGCCGTTCAGGGCCTGGCGACGGTCGGCATCATCGCCGGGTTCATCAACTACGCCCGCCTGTTCGGACGGCCTCTGACCGATATCGCCAACCTGTACAACGCTATTCAGAGCGCCATGGCGGGGGCGGAACGGATCTTCGAGGTGATCGATGAGCCGACAGAGACCGACGCGCCGGAGGCCCTGCCACTGCCCCCGATCCGGGGTGAGGTGGTCTTCGAGGATGTCAGCTTCTCCTATGTCCCCGGCCAGCCGATCCTGAGGCACATCGATCTGCATGCCCGGCCAGGTCAGGTCATCGCGCTTATCGGCCCGACCGGGGCCGGGACGACGACAATCATCAATCTGCTGACCCGCTTCTACGAGATCGACAGCGGCGCGATACGAATCGACGGACAGGATATCCGCGAGGTCCGCAAAGTCGATCTGCGCCGCCAACTCGGGATCGTTCTGCAGGACACATTCCTCTTCTCGGGAACCGTGAAGGAGAATATCCGCTATGGTCGCCCCGATGCCACCGATGACGAGATCATCGCCGCCGCGACGCTTGCCAACGCCCACCCGTTCATCCATCGCCTGCCGCAGGGGTATGACACGCCGCTCTCGGAGCGTGCGGGAAATCTCAGCCAGGGGCAGCGGCAGCTTATCGCCATCGCGCGGGCGGTCCTCGCCGATCCGCGCATTCTGATCCTCGATGAGGCGACCAGCAGTGTCGATACCCGCACCGAGCAGCACCTGCAGGAGGCGATGCTTCGCCTGATGGCGGGCCGCACCAGCTTTGTGATCGCACACCGGCTATCCACCATCCGCGATGCGGATCAGATACTGGTTCTCCGCCGCGGCGAGATCATCGAGCGCGGCACCCACGACGAATTGCTCAGCCAGAAGGGATTCTACGCTGGCCTGGTAACGCCCCGGTGATCCCTTTCACCCCTCCCCCCGTTGCCGCTGAGGCGTCAACTTCCCCCTCCCCTCCGAAGGAGA
>JAZKEA010000104.1:0-1465 GCA_040387315.1 Armatimonadota bacterium
TTCACCACTACGACGGCAAGATCTTGCCGAGTGCCGCGAACATCACGTTCCCCACGGGCCGCATTCGCCTGTGGACGATGTTCGTCACGGATGCCGAAGCGTTCCTGTCCGTGATGGCCGTCAACCATCCCGCGCAGTATATCTACGTCGCCAACGGGAAAGCGATCCGCACCGTCCATGCCTCCGACTTTACCACGGTCAGCGAGAGCGAGAAGCACGAGGTAGGCGAGTGGCTTTCTCTCTGCTTCGATGCCCGCACAAGTCAGCTGTACGGCATCGCGCGGCTTGGCGAATCGGAGGGCAGCACCGACCTTGCAGTCTTCCGGTCAAACGACGGCGGTAAGAAGTTCACCGAATCGCTTACCTTTACGAGCAAGTCGGCGCGACTGGAGCGCGGCAGTGAGCAGAACTGGCTGATCCTCCTCTACGAAGAGGCCGGCGAAGAGGGCATCGTTAAGGCGCGGGTATCGCGGGACGGCACGAAGACCTGGGAAGCGGCAAAGGACACGCTAGAAGGTGAAGAACCACTGACCGGCGCGGTGCTGGATTTGGAGCAGGATTCGCGGGCGAACAACACTTTCTATCTGACGCTCGGGCAGCGCGGAGAAGACGATGAATCCACCGAGATCGTGAACGCCCGGTACTTCCGTTCCTCCGATGCCGGGACCGGCTGCCACTGGAAAGAGATCTACACGCTGACTGGCAACAGTCACCAGGTAGAGCGCGACAGTGAGCGGCAGTGGTTCGTGGCACTCCGTCAGAAAGTCGCGGACGGCACGCTTGACCGGCACCTGACAAGAGACAACGGCAATACGTGGATCGACCCCGTTCCGGCTAAAAGTGGCGGCGAGGTGTTGATAGGGCGCGTGATCGACCTGGAGCAGAACCCGCGAGCGAACGGCGCGTTCTACATGACACTTGCCCAGACCAACGAGGAAGGCGAGACCGTCAGCACCGCCATTCTCAAATCGCTCGACAGCGGTATCACCTGGAGCGTCATCGCAGGCGACCGGACGAAGTTCATTCTGGACACTGACGCGCTCGACGGGCCTATGGTACTGGCGTAATTATGGCAACTGTTTTTAATCTTCTGACCACGCAGGTTCCTCCGGTGCAGTCCGTTTCCGGGATGCAGTCCATCGCCGACGCGAAAGCCTCGTCAGCGGGCACGGCGAACACCTCCGCGAACTTCTCACCGGGTGAAAAGAGCCTCTTTCGCGGCAAGCTGAACGAGAACGCCCTGCGGATGGAACTCGGGGCGCGGTATGCCAGCTCCGCTATCTTCTATGTCGCTGTGGGTCTTACCATCACGGCGACACCGACGACAGCGACCGTCTCCGCGGGACAGGCGGGCATTGGCGGCCTGGTCGAACTCACGTCCTCCACAGATGTTGATCTGTCGGTTGGACTGAACCGGATATGGCTGATGCGGGATAAGACCGTTACCGTGACCCTGAACAGTGTT
>JAZKEA010000104.1:1475-1970 GCA_040387315.1 Armatimonadota bacterium
GGCGGCTCTCCGGCGTGTTTCCGGGGGATGGTGGAGGTGACGGGGGATTCCTCCGGATCGCTTGACGTGGACTGTTCCGGCGTCGTGTTCGACCGGGGAACCGATATCATCCGGTTCACCGCGGATCCGGCTGTGCCGCCGGACACGCCGCCTGCCTCCGCTCTTCTGGTGCGGACGCTTGGCGGCCTCTATAAGTGGGACGGCGCGGAGTATACAAAAGTCGGAGGCACCGGGGGAGGCGGGGGTGGCGGCGGGGATCTGGTCGTTGGCGAGGATGTCCAGGCGCAGGACGACGAACTGCAGGCAATCGCGAACCTTGTGTCAGCGGCGAACAAGTTCCCGTACTTTACCGGGTCCGGAACGGCGGCGCTTGGCACCATTACCCCCGCGGGCCGCGCGCTTCTCGATGATGCCAGTGCTGAGGCGCAGCGGGAAACCCTCGGCGCGGCGGAAGCGGAGCATACGCACGACGCCGACGATATCACGACCGGCATA
>JAZKEA010000105.1:0-1958 GCA_040387315.1 Armatimonadota bacterium
AGTTTGACCAGCGGCTCCGTCACGAACTCGTTGAACGTTCTTTGCTCTGCGGTAATCGTCATTAACAATCGTCACTCTTTCAGTCAGAATCCGGACTGGTTTCTGCATTTTCAGGGGGTTCATATGGCAGCGAATACTCCATAAGCTCCCCCTGCTGGTCGAGATAACGCAGAATCTGTTCCATGGTTGCCGTCATCAGATTGCGCACTACAATGAGGTTCCTGGCGTAGACCATCGGTTCCTGCGAACGCTCCGCTAATAGCCCTTTCAAGTAATCTGGTGTCGCCATCTGGCACCACCGCTCCCGCCCGTCATCGAACGTCAGAGAAATAACCACCCAGTTGTTTGTTTCGTCCCAGCCGTTCAGTTCATCTACGACAGGATCGGCGAAGCGCCACGCCGTCAGCAGGGTAGCACTACCGCCGGTCAGGTCAAAGTTGTCGGCAGGGAACCAGCGACCGCGCCCGAGGTCAGCGCGTACCCTGACCTGCTGCTTCTCGGCATCGTGCGCGAGCAGTTCATACTGACACCCTCGCGTTAAAGCATAAACTCCAGCGCTCGTGCAGGTGATAAGCTGTCCCATAACTTCTCCCATCGGACCCCCCGAACTCGTCTTCCTGCGCTTATCATCCTAACACGAAGGCGTCCTGCCCCCGCTCGCCCTCCGGATCGAAGGGGCTGCCTATTTCTGCCAGGAACCGCGCCTCGATGGCAAACAAGGCGGCCCGCACTTTTGGGTCTTTCGGCAAGATTACCATGAGGCTGCTGGCGTCCTCGGTCGGCCATACCATTGCGACGCGGGCGATTTCCTCTCGTGTGGCTCCCAGGAGGGGCTGACTCTTTCCCCAGAAATTGACGAAGAACGGACCTTGATCTGCTGCCCACAGGCACGCGCAGATGATTTCCATCTCTTCTTCCGTCAGTGATTCCGCCACCGTATCTCCTCGGTTCGTCCGCTTATTTGGGCAAAACGCCAACTATGGCTCGACAGCGTCCATGCTGTTTGAGGATGACCAGGCCGGATCTACCGCGCCTGGAAGACCTCATTCTACGGTGATACCTTCCACTTCCTCGAAGGCACTGCCAATGCACTCCATCACAGCCTCGTTTTTTGCATAGACGAGCCAGAAAGAAGAATCAACTGCTTGAAATCCAATGTCTATAGTCTGGTAAAACTCGGGCGTTGCCCTGTCAAGGTAGCGATAGTGATCGAGGAACATAGCCCCCAATCCGGCGAAGCTATTATTGCTTTTGCAGCCGAGGAATGTTCCCCATATTGTCTGGTGAATCGCTTCTGCCAGCACGTTTAAGCTGTCCCAATCGAGTGCCACGCCTGCGTCGGAGGCATCAACTTGCTGTCCGAACTCAACGGCGGTTGTACCCAATGGAGAAAGGTCGCCTACGATCTCCATCGTCTCGCCCATCGGAAAGGCGCGCCAAGCAAGTCGCTTTCCTTCGGACTGGATGAGGGACGTGAGGTTATGCAGTTCACAGTTGCGGGCCTTTATCTTCAGTAGTCGGGTCATGTTTACTTTTCTCGTGGCCTCCTGTAACTTTTTGAATTATTTGGCGCAGATTCTTCCAGATTATTTGGCGTATTAGGCTTAGAACGCGTCAAAGTTCGAGGTGGCTATTACTTCTTTGACTTTCCGGTGCCCGGTTGCCGACGGGTGGCGCGGGTCAGAGCGGCGATACGTTGCGCGGTTCGAGTCATGCCACTTTCCTTCGCCATCATCTCCGCGGTGCGGCCCTTCGGGTCGCGAGCGGTGATGTCTACTCCATAGCGGGCGAGCAGTTCCACCGTTTCGTAGCCGTCGTTGGATGCCGCATACCAGAGGGCTTCACGCCCGTACTTCCTCAGGTCTACGCCGCGTCGGATCAGCAGTGCCACCACTGCTGCCTGGTTGAACATTGCCGCCATCGGGAATGGCATCTCGTCCACTTTGTTTTTCGCGTAC
>JAZKEA010000105.1:1968-2306 GCA_040387315.1 Armatimonadota bacterium
GCCGCAGCGAGCACGTCCGCGGCGCCGGCGGGGTCCGCCTTGCGATCCAGCAGCAAGGTGCAAATTTCCACGTCTCCGTTCATCGCCGCATGGTGCAGGGCCGTCCCCTGATTGCCGTCTCGTTGGTTCGGGTCCGCGCCGCGCCGGAGCAGGAACTTCGCAATGGCACGGAAACGTTCGCATTTCGGGTCACTGTCGGGCCGCAAGGGGAAGTATGCCTCGCTGATGCAGGTGATGACTATACTTCCCAGGTAGGACGCCGAGAACTTCGCTCCCCCCGCGAACGCCCGCTCGACTGCTTTCACGTCCGCGTTGTCCACCGCGTCTGATAGCGCGAT
>JAZKEA010000105.1:2316-3668 GCA_040387315.1 Armatimonadota bacterium
AGCGCGATAAGCCGCTGGCGTCGGGCCGTCTCCTCCGGCGTTTCGACCTTCCCCGTCTCTCTGGACGAATAGAGGAAAGTATCCGTCGGCTGCTGCTTTTGGCTCATTGAATACGGGCAACCCTCCCGCACGCTGTTACGACGTTCGTACAATACCGGATCCCTTTCGCCTCGGAACGCTCGACCGGAACATCCCGCAGGCGTCTCGACCGCTTAGAGGCAAGATTTCCCGTCTGCCTTCAGTTAAGGGCCATGCCACCGACGTGCCGAAATTGGTGTCCCCAAGAGATGCCAAATAATCTCGAAGCATCTGTGCCACATAATTCAAAAAGTTACAGGAGGCCACAAACAATTCCATGCACATACGCCGTCTCTTTCCTGGTTCGCTCTCCTGGTTAACAGCCAAACCAACAATATTATACGGTAATGCAATGGCCTTTCAGTACGCACCAGGGGCCGTGAAGGCACCTCCGGAACCGGGCAGACGGAAACCGGGCGCGGCGTTTCGCCGTACAATGTACGGTGATGTCTGAAACAGGATCGGTAACGGAGAGTAGACACGGAAATGAGTGAGTTTCCCGGAGAGAGACAGGAGAGGGAAGAGCCGGAAGCGGGCGAGCTTGCCGCGGAGTACCGGGCCATGCCGCTGCGGATCATCGAGGCGCTGGAGACAGAGCGAAAGGTGGCGCTGCTCGACTGCGGACACCGAAAGGCGCTTCTGGTCTGGCTGCGGGTCGGGGACAGCGTCCGCTGCCGCGACTGCTACGATAGTCAGATGCAGAAGGCGCGGCAGATGATCGAGGGGCCGGGGTAGCTGGGGCAGCGTCGCATCGGTCTGCTGTCGTGTTTCGGGAATTCCCGACAGGGGAAAACCGGGAGCGGAAGGGACAGTGACACGATATGGCAGAGTTTAAGGTGATGTATTTTATCGAGGGAAGCGAGCGCGATTTTCTCTGGAAGACCTTTCAGGGCGACGACGACCGCGAGGCCACACGAACCGCGGCGGCTTTCTTCTTTAGCGGACCGGAAGAGTTTGTGGTGATCGACAAAGAGGACCACAAACTCATCCTGCCTCGGCGGGCTATCCGGGCTGTACAGGTGTATCCGGCGGGCGGTGAGTCACCGGCCTGACGGCGTACAGCAGTTCGGCGGGGATGCGCAGGTAGACCGTGGTGCCCTGACCGGGGCTGGACTCGATCTCCAGAGTACCGCCACAGGCCGCCGCCCGCTCCCGCATCCCCGCCAGGCCGAGCCGCCCCCGTTCCTGCGCCGCCTCGACATCGAAGCCCGGACCGTCGTCTTCTACGGTCACCTGCAGGCGATGGTCGAAGCGCTGCAGTGTCACCCCGACCC
>JAZKEA010000105.1:3678-4865 GCA_040387315.1 Armatimonadota bacterium
CGCGCTGGATTCGCCCAGAAGGGCATATTTTGCGATATTGGTCAGCGCCTCCTGTACCACGCGGTAGACCGTGGTCTCCACCAGCTCCGAGAAGCGGGTACCGCCGTTGTCGAACGCCGTCAGGCCAAACGTGTCGAACTCGACATCGATTCCGCTGCTCGCCGACCAGCGCTCCACATAACTGTACAGAGCGGGAATCAGCCCCAGATCGTCCAGCGACGTTGGGCGAAGCTCGACGGCGACCCGGTGCAGGTCCTTTGCCAGGGTTTCCGCGACCTCCCGCAGGCGCAGCAAAAGCTCTGCCGCCTCCGCCGGATCGGAACTCTCCTGCGTGCCGGTCTGCATCGCCTCCAGGGACCGGAGACCGAGGCTGAGAGCGGCCAGATGCTGACCGGTCTCATCGTGAAGCTCACGCGAGATGCGCCGCCGCTCGTTCTCCTCGGCCATCACCAGACGCTCCAGCAGAAATTGACGCTCGGTCACGTCCCGCACGACCTTGGTGAACCCGCGCAGACTGCCACTGTCGGCGTCCCAGACCGGATGGATAGTCACATCCGCGATAAACACGGTGCCGTCCTTTTTCATCCGGGGATAGGTCTCCTCGAAAATGCCCAGCCTGAGTGCATGATCGAGATTGTGTTCCGGGCGGCGCTCGTCGCGGTCCTCCGGACGATACAGGATACGGAAATGCTGCCCGATGATCTCGCGGGTATGCCACTGCTTCATGCGCTCCGCCCCGGTGTTCCACGTCATGACGACGCCGTCGGGGTCGATCATGAAGATCGCGTAGTCCCGCGCACCGTCCACGACCATCCGCAGATGGTCTTCGGTGTGCTGCAGGCGTTCCTGATATTCGGCGAAACTGAGCTCCTGATAGTCGCGGTCGAACCGGGTGTCCTCGACGGGCGCGAGATCCTCGACCGCGCTGATCAGTTCGTTGGGGTCATCGCCGGGCTGGTCCGGATCCTGCCGGAAATAGTCTCTATTTTCTGTCTCTGATGATCTCTGGGTACTCTCTCGCATTTCACTATCCTATACCCATCGGCAGGGGCCTTTTTATCCTAACTGGCGCCGACGGGAACAGGGGAACTGGGGAACGGAAAAGAGGGAGCGGGGAACAGGAAACGCGACCGGGAAAAACCTGCGTGGTTTAGAGGCGGGCCCGTCCCCGGTGCCCGAATGCGGGC
>JAZKEA010000106.1:0-7632 GCA_040387315.1 Armatimonadota bacterium
TCACAGTATGCGCTCACAAAAACAATTTATTCTCAGCCTCCGACCGCTGGCGGCACTCGCCGGTATTGCCGCCATAGGAGCAGGCTATGCCCTGCGACACCCACAGGTTGGGCCAATTACAAAAGAGAACGGATATATCGTTGCGACAGGTCAGCAGATCCGTCCCGCAGGACAAACGTTAAGCTACGGCGGGCGTCCCGTGGATATTGCTGCCGCACCGAACGGTGAATCACTTTATCTGAAAGATAATAAAGGAGTCGTCCGGGTGAATGCCAAAGGAGGGTGGCGGTTCTCTTCATGGGATTCTGGTGAGCCACGACGGTAAGACAGTTTGGGCGACGGGTGCAGGCAGCATGCTTTGGGAAATGACAGTCGGTCCCACTGGTACGCTGACAGTCGCTCGTGGCATTCCTCTCCAAGGGCCAAAAGCCGGCGGGGCATCCTATCCCTGCGGAATTGCCGCTTCGGCGGATGAGAAAACACTGTATGTCTGCCTCTCGCGCAAGAATGTGCTGGCAGTATTGAACCGTGATACGGGCATTGTGACTCAGGAGATTCCGACGGGTATTGCTCCCTATGATATAGTTCTCACCACGGACGGTAATCGCGCCTGGGTCAGCAACTGGGGTGGGCGTCGCCCCAAACTGGGGGAGAAGACCGCGGCGTCCGCAGGTACCGATGTTCCTGTGGATGAACGCGGCGTCGCATCCACTGGGACAGTTTCACTTCTTGACCTCCCGAATGCAGCCGAAATATCCCAGGTAGAAGTGGGTCTTCACGCTTCCGACATTTTACTCAGCCCGGATGAAAGAAACCTGTACGTCGCTAATGCTAATCAGGATACGGTCGGCGTTGTCGATACCCTAAAAAGGCAGGTTCGATCAACGATTCCGGTGAAGCCCAACAGTGATCTGACTTTTGGAAGTGCCCCGAATGCTCTCGCTTTATCTCAAAATGGTGAAAAGCTCTATGTCGCTTGCGGAGGCAGTAATGCAGTCGCGGTCGTGGAGACGTCTCCTGCCGAAGTACCTGTTGTCCGGGGCTGGATTCCCACTGCCTGGTATCCGGGCTCTCTGTCGGTTGTCGGCGATCAGCTTTACATCGCCTGTATCAAGGGCTACGGCTCTCGCGATCTTCCTCAGAACGAAAAGGGGGGACGTCGCCGCGTGGCATGGATGCAGGGAACAATCAGCCGCTTTTCACGGAAGCTCACCCCGAGCGACCTCAAGTCTTACACGCAGCAGGCGCTGAAGGATGCGAAAGTCCCGGAGGCGCTGCGTTCCGGGGAACGCGGAAGAACAGGCCGAAAACCGGTACCCGTTCCGGAAAAACGCGGGGAGCCGTCGGTCTTTGAGCATGTTATCTATATTGTGAAAGAAAACCGAACTTACGATCAGGTGTTTGGAGATCTGCCACAGGGCGACGGTGACCCGAAACTATGCCTGTATGGACGTGAGATTACTCCGAATCACCACGCGCTCGCCGAAGAGTTCGTATTGCTGGACAATTTTTACTGCAACGGGGTCAACTCCGCCGACGGACACTCCTGGGTAACGGAAGGCAATGTCACCGACCATCTGGAGAAGGCGTTTGGTGGCTTTACACGGTCGTATACGTTCGGCGATGATCCTCTTACCTACTCCTCGTCCGGTTTTCTGTGGGATAACGTTCTGGGACATGGCCTCTCGTTTCGTAGTTGGGGCGAGATGAATTACACCGATATGAAGCCGGAGACCCGGTATACCGATGTCCTGAAGGACTGGCAGCAAAAGACGAATAAGGTAGCTTTTACAAGTCGCATCGGGATCGACCACCTGCGAAAGTACAGCGCTCCCGACGCAATCGGCTGGAACATGAACATACCGGATGTCCTGCGATCCGATATTTTCCTCAGAGATCTGGCACAGTACGAGAAAGAAAACAACCTGCCCAGCCTGTGCCTGGTTTATCTACCCAACGATCACACTCAGGGGTCGTCGCCGGGCGCTCCAACGCCGCGTTCGTATATGGCAGATAATGACTTCGCACTCGGACAGATTATCGCTCGCGTTAGTCAGAGCCGCTTCTGGTCGAAAACCTGCATCTTTGTGATTGAGGACGACCCGCAGGATGGCTTCGACCATGTGGATGGTCATCGTTCCATCTGCCTTGTCGCCAGCCCGTATACAAAACGGGGTGCCGTCGTCAGTGACTTCTACAATCAGACATCGGTCCTGCACACGATGGAGCGTATGCTAGGACTGCCTGCAATGAATCAAATGGATGCCAGCGCCACGCTGATGCGCGAATGCTTTACGGAGAAACCGGATTTTAAGCGGTATACATGCCGCCCGGCGCTGGTACCTCTGGCAGAACTGAATCCCCCGACTTCGGCCCTCGTACCAAAAGCACGACAGTGGGCGAGGAAAAGCGCGGCTCTCAACTTCAAACAGGTAGATCAGGCCGACGAAGATACACTAAACCGAATTTTGTGGCATGCCGCAAAAGGTACCCAAGCAACATACCCTTCTCACTTCGCAGGAGCACATGGCAGCGGCCTTCCCCAGAGAAAACTACGGATTTCCGCTGCCAGCCGAGAAGAGGACGATTGACCCTGCTCTCTTACCGCCGGGCCTGCACGCCGCGAGTTACTTAGAAGACATCGGCTGAAGATTATTCTTCAGCGTTCCGCGGCTTTCCGTTTTCTGATTTTTAGCGAACCAGGACCGCAGAAGCTGTTCCCGGTCCGTTGGGGTTTTTGACCGCTCCCGGTTCTCCTTATCGGAGGTATGTTCGACGCTCCAGCCATCGTATTCGCGGAAGGCGTGATAGGCCCAGTCCCAGCCGTTCTCCTCGAACACGTCGATACAATCGCTCAGATACTGCTTCGCGCCGGGAGCCCAGCGGATTGCGCTGAACTCCCCTATATAGATCTGTACGTTGTAATCGCGGGCGTAGTCGATGGCGGGTTTGAGCGTATCCCGAATTTTGTCCTTGTTCCATAGCTGTCCCTGGATTACACCGGGGTACGTGACCCCTAGGGGCGTGGTGCCGACACCCTGATGGGTGTACGGATGCGGATCATACAGGTGGACGCTGTAGACGATTCCCGGCACCGGGATCGGCTCAAAGAAATCCATGCCGGATGCCATGCCCCACGGTCCTGGTTCAATAATGATCGCATGGGAGCTATCGATGGCGCGGACGCGCTTTGCGGTCAGCGTGGCGAGATCGTGCCAGTCCAGCACCCCGTCGGGAATATCGCCGGTAACGGGTTCGTTGCAGAGGTCGTATCCCCAGATTTGCGAGCTATCCTTGTACCGCGTGGCGATTTCCCCCCACACCTGCAGAAAGCGATCCTGATAGCGCTTGTCCTGCAAGATTCGGCACACGTTCTTCGGGTCGCGTCCACCGGGCGGGCTATGAAGGTCGATAAGTATCAGGATACCGGCTTCGCGGCAGACCGAAATCATCGCATCCAGCTTTGCCAGGCTTTTGTCGATCCAGGCATCGTATTCGGCATCCGTGGCGTTGTACTCGCCGAGCTTCCCTTTTTCGAACCAGGCGAGCTGCCAGCGTACATGATTGGCTTTCCAGTCGCCGCCGAGAGTTTGGAGATCGGCGGCGGTCAGGCTGCCAGGGCTTATCATCGCGCCGCGAAGACGCGAGATTTTATGCCCGGTATAACGGGTTCCTGTCGCCGGTTTGGCGGGGCGACTGCGAGCGCTCCGACCCAGCACGCTGACGCGAAGATTATCGAAGTTCACCACGCCGCTGGAGCTTTCCAGACCGAGAGCCAGACGCGCCTCTGTGGCATCCACGGGAATCGTGACGACAAAATTGAGCGGCCGCCAGTCATAGGTCCCCGGATCTGCCGAAGCCTGAGGGTACACCTTTCCCGACGGCGAAGTGATGATAACC
Organism: Armatimonadota bacterium; assembly: GCA_040387315.1. Classification (GTDB taxonomy): domain Bacteria; phylum Armatimonadota; class Armatimonadia; order Armatimonadales; family Armatimonadaceae; genus JACMJB01. The sequence goes on from JAZKEA010000106.1 coordinate 3,901, forward strand.
ATGGCCTTTACGCCGTTATAGGACTTGGGCGGTTTGGAGACGTTCGTCGCCTTGCCCATAACCTGGATGCGGATTTTCATTCCCCGCACTTTATCCAGCGGCAGCAGATAGTCAGCCGAGGTACGACTTTGCGGGTCGGTGCTGCGGCTCTCAACTTCCAGCGATTTGGCGCTCTGATTACCCACCCCGACACGGACTTCGCGCGAACCGGTTAATATCCAGTCCTGCAGCGGCTCCGGCCCGTCAAAATCGAACTTCAGTATCTCCTCCGGCGGGGCCGCGATGGCGCGGGAAATCAGTCCAAATGTGAAGAACGCCAGGGTGAAAAGAAGTACGATGGCGGCAGGGCGACATCGAGAGTGGATCGTCATTGTTCAAGTCCTCAAATTGCGGCATATTGCCGGTTTATTATAGCGGCAGGGGCAGTACCCTGAGAAGGGACTGCCGGTTTTCACAGCGAACTCTGTGTCATGAGTACGACCTCTCCGACAAATCCGGACCGCTGGCAGATTTCCACCTCACCTGACGGCATCTTGTGGAACGCAGCAGCGGACCCTCCGCTACCCCGCTTTGATCATCTGGAAATGAGCGGACGCAAGGTTTCCGTCATTGTCCGCTATGCCGTGGACAGCAATCGGAATCTCTCCGTAACGCGCGAGATTATCTGGCCCACGCTTCGTCTGCGCGAAGGGGATGTTCGCGGCTACTTGCGGCGGAATTACGGGGACGAGTACCTGCCCAGCTTCCGCATCGACGGGAAGACAGTTTCGCTCGGTGCGCTGCAGCAGGTGACCATTGCCAGTGGTACTATTACGTTCACGTTCCGGCCCCAGACGGATATTAAGGTAGTTCGTACGCTGTTCCCCTCGACCACCAAAAGTGCGGTGCTGGAGAATTGGACCATCACCAACTCCAGTGACAAACCACTGCGGATTTCCGCGGCACTTGCACCGACACGCGAAGACGCCACCGGGGTTTACGGCCCATATGTGCTCCTTCAGCAGTTGAACGGCGCTGAGGACTCCCTGTTCCCTGGCAAAACGGCAGTCTGGACCACGGTTTTCTCCGCCACCCGTGCCTCCGATGGCCCTGAAAACGTGCAAGGACCGGCAGGAGAAACGGAGCGCGTGCGATTTGCCGAGCGTATCACCCGTTCGCCGAACCATCTGCATCTGATTACGCCCGACCCAATTCTGAATAAAGCGTTCGCCTTCGCCAAACTGCGCGCTACCGAAAGCCTGTTCGACACGCAGATGGGTCTGGTTCATTCACCAGGCGGCGGCAGGTACTATGGCGGCGTTTGGGCAAACGATCAGGCCGAGTACAGTGGTCCCTTTTTCGCCTTCCTGAACGATGCGACGGCTAATGAGGCGGCTCTGAACGCTTACCGAATCTTCGCGAAGGCGATGACCCCGGAGTATAAAGCGGTTCCCTCATCCTTCGAGGTGGAAGGGACCGTTGCCTGGGGCGGGGCGGGTGACCGCGGAGACGCCGCGATGATCGCGGGCGGGGCGTCGCGCTTTGCCCTGACGCAGGGGAAACAGACCGTGGCCGAAGAACTCTGGCCTGTCGTCCAATGGTGCCTGGAGTACTGCCGCCGGAAGACGAATGGTCTTGGAGTCGTGGAATCGGACAGCGACGAGTTAGAGGGACGGTTCCCCACCGGTACGGCAAACCTTTCGACTTCCTGCCTTGCGTACGACGGTCTGCGGCGCGGGGCGGATCTGGGGCGTGCTCTGGGCCGAGCGGAGGAAGCCGCGGAATATGACAGGCAGGCGGATGTCCTTGCAGACGCTATCGAGCGTTATTTTGGGGCAGAGGTAGAAGGGTTCAAAACGTACCGTTACTACGAGGCCAACACGACGCTTCGCGCCTGGATCTGCCTCCCCCTGGTCTTCGATCTTGCGAAGGGTGAGCGTCGGCAGGGCACGATTGACGCTCTCTTCTCCCCTCGTCTCTGGACAGCGGATGGTCTGGCGACCGAAGCGGGCGACACCGTCTTCTGGGATCGCTCGACGCTCTACGCCCTGCGTGCCGTCTTTCGCGCAGGGGCAACGGAAACGGCCTTTGCGTACCTTTCCGCGTACAGTCGCCGCCGCCTTCTCGGCGACCATGTACCGTATCCGGTCGAGGCCCACCCGGAAGGCGGTCAGGCGCATCTTTCCGCCGAATCCGCCCTCTACTGCCGCGTGTTCCTGGAGGGTCTGCTCGGCATTACCCCTACGGGATTACGTTCCTTCACGATAGCGCCGTATCTGCCGCGGGAGTGGCCCGACATGGAACTGCAGATGACCGCTTTCGGACGTCCGCTGACGATCTTTGTCGCGCGTGAAGCGGGAGATATTCTGCGCGTCGGGGTGCTTGCTGGAGCCGAAACCATGCTGGATTCTACCGGCCCCGGTGGAACCGTTTACAAGATAGAACTGCTTTAAGACGCGCCATCACTCTTGTTTGACTTACCTTGTAAGATGAGAAGCCAGAGTTATAAAATGGGAATGCGAAAAGACAAAAATATGCCACTGGTACAGGTGGAATTTGAAGCGCGAGGGAAATCACATCTTGTTGAATTGAATCGCGACCAGGCAACCGGTGCTTTCACTATCACCGTTGATGGTGAGGTGCGCCTATCACGTAGTAGAGGTGGCCCATTCACCTACTTGTTTGAGAGCCTGATCGTTTCCGATAGAGTATGCAGTGTGAGTGCCTTTTCATTGCCTTGGGGACTCTATGAGCGATATTCAATTTCGGCAGCGAGGCAAAAGATCCGGTAGATAGCAGGGATTAGTCCTCGTCCTCATCGAGATCGTCATACTCGTTGTCACCGTTATCCGCGAAGTAGGCGGCAGTTTCATCTTCGCTGTCGTCCGACTCTTCGTTTGTCATGTGCAAAGCCTGGGAGACGAGCGGGGCGAGGGTCGGCATTTCGGCCAGGAACGGCGATGCGCCGAGGGATTTTCCGTTATGGTACTGCGGCCAGGAGAGGAAAAACTGATCGCGGGCGCGGGTGATCGCGACATAAGCGAGACGCCGCTCCTCCTCGAGGGAATCGGTCAGCAGTTCACCGTCGACATAGCGCAGACAGCGGTGGTGCGGCAGAAGATTCATTGCAAATCCAACCACAAACACGCAGGGCCATTCCAGCCCCTTCGAGCGGTGTATGGTCATCAGGTTGACTGCATCCATGGAGCGGGAGGTTTCGTTGGCTTTTCGAATCTGTCCCGCGACAAAAGTCAGCATGGCCTCCGGTGCGAAGAACCGCGCCGAGGCGGCGACCAGCTCATCCAGGTTCTCCAAGCGTGACGACCCCTCGCCATCATCGTCGCTTTCGCCCTCTTCATCCATGACGTAGTCGTCGTAACCGGACTGGCGGGCGGCGGTCAGGCGGGCGGCAACCGTCTCGCCCGCATCATGGATCTCCTGGATCTGGCGGCGGAAATCACGGATGGCGACATCCTGGGCAGTTTTGAACGATCCCCTGCGCAGCGCCTCGTAAAAGGAACACTGGTGCTTCTCCGCGAGCTTTTCAACCTGTTCGATAAAGGCACGTCCGAGCATGCGCGTTGATTTTCCAAAGCGCTTGGACCCAATATTGAGGACACGCTTCGCGGCCTCGTCTCCGGCAGGACAGTGCGGATTAACCGAAAGCTGAAGATAGGCCAGCAGGTCCTTGACTTCGCGCCGGTTATAGAAACCGGTTCCCCCCGTGATCGAGTACGGAATACCGGCGGCGAT
>JAZKEA010000106.1:7642-18231 GCA_040387315.1 Armatimonadota bacterium
CTTCAAAAGCGCGGGAGTAGGCATTAGTGCGGTACAGAATCGCGACATCCTTGAATGCCAGACGGCCTGCATTCAGTTTCTCGCGAACGCGCTCAACGACACCCGCCGCCTCCGCTTCGGCATCGACGTGCTGAGCGAGACCAGGATCGAGTCCCCCCGCGCGGGTCGGCTCCATCAGCAGGCGGTATCGGTCGTCCAGATTCGCATGGGCGATTAGCTCGTTAGCCACGGTAACTACCGTTCCCTGGGAGCGGTAGTTGGCAGGAAGACGGATAATGTCGCCCTGGGGGAACGCCTTCTGGAACGCCATGACGGTCAGGCGTGGGTCGCAGCCCCGGAAGCCGTAGATGCTTTGTCCGACATCGCCGACAACAAACAAGTTGCCGCTCCAGTCCGCGAGCAGGCGCGCGAACTCCCACTGGATCATCGATGTGTCCTGCGTCTCGTCGACGAGAACATAGTCGAACTTGTCCTGATACCGCATCCGGACAGCCGGGTTATCGCGGATCATGACATACGCCTCGATAAGAAGGTCGTCGAAATCAAGACGACGAGAAGGGACCTTCGAGAGCAGGTCGTACTGCTTCTCTTTCGCCATCTCGTAGCAGCGCCAGAACTTTGCCGTGCTTTCGACCGCAGGCTGCTCCCAGTCGGGATAAAGGTTGGCTATCGCAGACTCACCGTTCTCTGCGGTTTGCCCCTGATTCTTCGCCGCCGATACGGCAAGCAGCGCCATCTTGGGGTCCATGCGCATGTTCTGTCCGAACGGGGGGCTTGGCAGCTTCGCGTACTGGTCCGGCTTGCCGAGAATGGCTCGAATGACACGCTTCTGCCAGGTTTCGACGGCAAGATCGAACTTGCCCTCTTTACCATACAGCTCCGCCCACTCTTTTTTGAGGATGCGAAGACAGTGGGCGTGGAACGTCCCGATCCAGATACCGCTGGTCGCCTCCTCGCCGAGAAGCAGGTTGAGACGGTCCGACATCTCCTCGGCGGCACGCTTCGTGAATGTGGTGACCAGAATCCGCTCCGGCACTACCCCTTCAAGAATGAGCCGCGCTATACGGCGCAGTAGAACTGTTGTTTTTCCTGACCCTGCTCCGGCAAGAACCAGGGCGGCTCCTTTTGTGTGGTGGAATGCCTCCAACTGCTGCTTATTCAGCCCGGCGGGGAGATCGGGGGGAGCATCCGGTGAGGTGGAAGCGGTCGGGGCAGGAGAAACGGACATCGTTCCTCAGTCTACGCCCCGACACTTGATTTTGCCACTCTTTTGTTTGCCGCTACCGTTCGCTACGCTACCCTGTACGCTTCAGCCAGAGCGCCGTACCGCCACCCGAGACCAGCGGCAGCGACAGACGCTTGCCGCGCTCCGCAGCCAGCGTCGTTATGGTAACCCGTGAGATGCCCGGCCTGATATCCGGGTCAGGCTTCCCGTCGCTGTTGAGTTTGTCCGAATAGGAGCGCACTGTCCAGGTCGATCCCCCGCCGGTCGGCAGAAAATCAAGCGGAATGGTAACGGAACGGGCGGTCTCATTGGTGATAGCGCCGACAAACCAGTTTTCACCGGAACGCCGCGCCACTGCCGCCCACTCTCCGATCTCACCCCCCAGCCAGACCGTCTCATCCCAGGCCGTAGGAACCTCGCGGAAGAACTCTAGCTCCAGCAGGCCAGTGTACTCCGCAGGCTTCCCGTACCAGTAGAGCAAGGTCAATGGGCTGTAGTAAAGGACGGATAACGCCATCTGATGCGCATCGGTCGTCTGCAGGCGCTTGTTCCGGTAGCAGACCGTGTAATCCGCAGGACCGGAGAGGAACCGCGTAAAAGGCAGTGTGCAGTTATGGCGCGGGGTCGGCATGTGCTCGTTCCCGCGTATCCCCTCCTGCGTCAGCAGGTTCGGGTACATCCCGGAGACCCCGACAGGACGATAGGAGTCGTGGATATCGACAAGCAGATGGTGTTTGGCGCACAGAGCTACGGAGTCACGTATCCAGCGGGTCCACTGGGCAGTGCCCGTGTTCACGAAACCAAATTTCATCCCCGCCACACCCCAGGACTCATATAAGGGGGCAAGCTCCGGCAGCTGATGTTCCAGAGCGCGGCGGTTGACATAGAGGAAAACGCCGATGCCTTTTTTCTTTCCATAAGCGATGACTTCCTGCAGGTCAAGTCCCGGATGGTTCGCCGGAACACGAGCCGGGTCGAGGTGGACCGCGCGTGCATCCGAGGATTCACTCGTCTCAGGGCCATACCATCCCGCATCATAGAGGATATAAGAAAGACCGTTTTCAGCAGCGAAGTCGATGCATGCCTTTCCCCCTAGGGTCGAGAGCGTGACTTCACGGATCGCCTTGCCGGGCTTGATCCAGCCGGAGTCGGAAGCAGGGATTGCAGATTCCGGCCAGAGGGAACGGATAAGGCGGTTGTTGCCTGCCAGTTTCGCGGGCGTCTCGCCAACTAGAATAACCCGCCAGGGAAAGGCTGTCGAGACCTCGCCGCCAACAGAAACCGTACCCAGCGCCTCGGTTACCAGTGTGCCCGTTTTACCGGACAATGGTGAGAGGACCGTCTGCGGCATGCTGGCAGTGGTATCATCTACCTCGATAATGGAGAGCCAGGGTCCTCCCTTCGCCGCAGTCTGAACTGTCAGCGGGAGCCAGTTCCCCTTCTTCAGTTCAGGCACGGGAACCGGATGAAATTCGTCCTCGCTGGCATACGAGCCATAGCCAACAGCGCCGCTGGGAAAAACGAACTCTGTACGCTCGGCTGCGGTAGGTGACTGTGTAGACGGATCACGGTGCGGCGGCAGGGTCAGCTTGAGGGCGATTCCTGCGTCATAGACCCGCACCTCTACCCGAAGAATCCGATGCGGCACGGCAGTCTGACGCAGGGTAAAGATACGCTGCTCAAAGGGAAGATGTGCTGCCTTTGCTGCGTTCTGCTCCCCGTGTTCCCCGTAAAGCCGGGGACGAACACTGTCGCGCCGAGCCGCCGTCACCTCCCAGAGCGACAGCCCCTTTGTGAGTGGCGCTGCCGCTCCTTCAAACTCGATTCCCGCATTCGAGGGGAGGATAGCAGCGCGACCCTGTCGATCTTTCAGCGAATAGGTGAAGGCACCGTCTTTTATGCCTGCTGTCACCATCAAAGTTCCTGAGGGCGAGACGATGCGAACCTCACGGTCGGTCTCCTTTGGCGGCAGAGAAGATGCCAGCACGGCGGCGAGCAGGTCACCGCGAGCGGGGGCTGGTATCTGCGTTCTCGCTGCTGTCAGGGTTCCCCAGGCAGGCTGCGAACCATCATTACCTTCAGGCCGCGTCCGTTCCAGAACACGCCGGGTGTAGGGCATAGGAAGCTTCTTCTCGACCGCGTAGTGCCGGTAGACGCTTTCATAGATCGGGGTAAATTTTCCGCGTCCCTTCGCACCCGGCGTGCCGCCATCGCAGGGAACGTCTTCGCCCAGATTGTATTTCGCGGTGTATTCAAAGCCCACTGCCAGTCGATTGTTCGCCGCCCCGTACAGGTCAACTCCCTGGTTCCGGGCCACACGACAGGCGGTTTCCAGCATACCCAGTCCAAGCTGAACGTGCCCCTGGTCGCGCGTCGTCTCAGCGCACTGCCCGGACGGGTAGATATAGTTTGTAATGGCCCCGTTACCGCCGCTGTTGAGATAAAAATCCACTCCCCTCTCGAACAGCGCCCGGTCATCTGTCAGGATTCCGATGCAGAGAAGAGTCGTTACCATAGCCGCGTCCCAATTACCGTTTGCCTCCGGAAACAGGTTTCGGATCGGCGGCACAAAAACCTCGCGCAGCATCGTTTTGCAGGCGGCGACGCTTCTGGAATCCCAGAGACCTTTCGGCGCATTATCGGCATGGAGGATCAGTTCCGCGGCATTGGCGAAGCGGTAGCCGGTGAGGCCACACAGAAGCTTTTGGTCGTGTCCCTCTATTGACTTCAGTGTGCCGGACCAGGCGTCAAGGATCGCGACGGACTGACGCCAGTGGGGAGCGGCAGCAGCGGCATCCGGGGAGAGTGCGGCGATAAGCGCATGCACATAGGCCGCACCGGAATCCCGTCCCAGTGCGGAGCTTCCGATATCCGGCTTGTTATACGGTCCTCGAATGACCTGTTTTACCGGAGCGGGATGCACCGTAAGATCGGCGATCTTATCCGCCAGCAGGTTCTTCCAGACAGTGCTCCATGGCTCTTCGCCACGTTTGATCATGTCGCGAATGAATCGAAGATCGGCAGCGGTGTGCAGCATTCCAGGATGCTGAAACGGCCCGTATTTATCGGAACCGGGGGCAAGGGACGCGGACGACATGGAAGGTTCGAGCATAACGGGGAGTCCCATGAAAACAGCAAGGCTGTCCAGCAGGAGACGCCGACGAGACGGCGAGGAGTAATAAAGCATCGATAAACCTTTACGCTCTATTTGCAACGGATTCGCGCACGATCAACGTACAGGGGGCAACGACCACTTTAGGGGGATCATTACCACCCCGAAGGCGTGATTCCATCTGTTCCAGAAGAAGATCGGCGGCCATGGATCCCATAGACTCGAACGGCTGTTCAACGGTGGTTAGTGGCGGGTCAAGCAGGAGTGTAAATTCTACATTGTCAAAGCCTACCAGGGAGATCTCCTCAGGGACACCAACGCCCAACCGTTTCAGTGTCCGAAGTGTCTGCCCCGCTTTCCAGTCGTTGTAGCAAAAGAGCGCGGTGATGCGCTGCTCCTCCGGAAGGGTCCGGTTCTTCGTTATAAACTGCAGCAAAGTTTCTTCATAGCTCCGCAGCGAGAAGAGGTCGATAGTCAGTACGTTCTCCTCCAGCAGCATAAGTCCCCTTTCCTCCCAAAGGCTGCGGAGGCCACGCAGGCGTCGCTCTGCGACGAACCGTTCACTGCCGGGGAAAAGCACAGCGATATTTCGGTGCCCAAACGACCAGAGGTGATCGCCTATGGCGCGAGCGCCGCCTTCGTTATCCGCTCTGACCTGCCAAACATTTGCGCCTTCGTGAACCTCACCGATATAGACGGACGGCAGACTTTCCAACAGATGAGAGGGGAGAACTTCATCCGCGCTATGGCGAGAGCCGACAAAGACTGCCCCATCGACTTCCCGCCGCTGCATCAGGTCGCGCGCGGCATCGACGGATTCACGCTCTGAAGCCACGGCGCGGATAACGACCTCAACACCACGCTCATTCAGAACCCGACATAATTCCAGCAGCGACTCCGCATAGACCGTGTTTCGTGTCCGGGCAAAAATTCCCACACGCTCCAGTAATGGACGCCGCGAGCGCAGCTTTTCCAGGGGATACCCCATCTCCTCGGCGGTGCGCCAGACCTGCTCACGGGTGGAGGCGGAGACGAAACTTGTTGGGCGACGACCATTGAGAGCGAGCGAAACGGTGGACGGTGAGATATTCAGTCGGCCTGCGAGGGCGCGGATCGTAGGAGTATGTCGTTCTTTGAGCATTTTTGTTTACTAAACTTTTCTATCGCTCTTACTATACCGTATTGAGGCTGTTATTGAGGCTCTTGGCTGCGCTTGACATGAAAGAAAAGACAGTGGTAGAGTGAAGCGAGACATTGTTTAGTAGACAAAATAGTCAGCGCGGTGCATACCCGGCAATTTCCGAGACCCAAAGAAGGAGTCTTCGTCGTGAACACGAGAAACACAGTAGTTTACCCCCACCTAGTTCGCGCTTTCACCTTAATTGAACTGCTCGTTGTGATTGCTATCATTGCCATTCTTGCAGCTATACTTTTCCCTGTTTTCGCGCAGGCCCGGGAAAAGGCCCGCGCTACCACTTGTTTGGCGAATCTCAAGCAACTGGGCACTGCCTCAGTTATGTATGCCCAGGACTATGACGAAACCCTATGTCTCCAGTATTACACGCCGCTCGGGGCGGCCTCTGGTGTGACTGCGGGCGCATGGGATTATGTGATTCTTCCCTATACCAAAAATATCGGCGTTCTGCAGTGCCCGAGCGATTCGATCCTGCGGCAGAACAATGATCCGGTGCGCTCCTACTCCTGGAGCCGGGGACCGTTTGGCTCGACCGGTATCTTCAGCGGAATCACTTTAGCGGAGATTCCCGCACCCGCAAGCGTCATCCACCTGGCCGAGCGGGCGCATTACCTCAATCGAGCAGGTTTCCGGGACTACAGCGTCTTCAATCTGCCTAACGAACAGCTCCCCTGCCCGGCGGGCGCTGCCTGTCCCGTGGGCGGGCCGTATCACAACCAGGGATGGAACTATGCGTTTGCGGACGGTCACGCCAAATGGTACCGACCGGAATCCACAATAAAGACGCCTGGCGTCACCTATCCCCGCACTCCGATAGGAACGACATCACGGTGCGAGGGGACGATGGCAATCCCCTGTGGGCTCTGGACTCGGGACGAGATGGATTAGGCCAGGGACACGATACTGTAACTGCGGAAAGCTTTCTAATCCAGCAGATCCTTTAGGGCGGCATCCAGCTTGGGGAAATGGAACGGGTACCCGAGTTTCTGCGCCGCTTCGGGAAGCACTTTCTGACTGTTCAGCAAGGCATCCGCAAACTCGCCAACCATACCTTTCAGTACGAATCCGGGCACCTTAAACAGAGATGGACGATGCAGCGCACGGCCCAGGGCATGAGAAAAGTCGGCGTTCGTCACCAGTTCCGGTGCAGCCGCATTAATCGCGCCCCGCGCCTGTGGCTGATCGAACGCGCAGAAAAGCATCAGGCCAAGCACATCTTCCACGTGTATCCACGGGAACCACTGCCGCCCGCTGCCGAGCGGGCCGCCGAGACCCAGTTTCCAGGGAGAAAAAGGAACATCGGGCGGATTGATGAGTGCCGGCAGAGGGCCACCGTCTTTTCCGAGGACGTTCGCCGTTCGCAGGCGCACAACACGGGCTCCATCAGCGGTCGCCTTTTCGGCTTCCTCTTCCCAGGCGATGCAGACCTGCGCCAGGAAGTCGGTTCCCGGCGGATCGGATTCGCGAAGGGCCTGGTCTTTCCGGTCCCCGTAGTAACCGACCGCCGAGGAGCTAATCAGGAGTTTGGGTCCGGCATCCACAATGGCACGTGTGGTGCGGACACGCGAGTCGAGGATTGTTTTCTTATACTCCTCGGTCCACTTCTCTCCGGCGACCGATGCGCCCGCAAGGTGAAAAACGGCATCCGCATTGGCGACGGCATCCGCCCATAGGTTCGGCGAATCCCAATCTACAAAGGTGATGCCGGCCCCACTACCCGCACCGGTTCCGACGCTAACTGCGGGACCGAGTATTTTCCGGGAGTCGTAGGCGTCCCGCGAGATGACCGTAACGCCTACCCCGGCCGTTACCAATCGCACACAGAGTCCGCGCCCGATAAACCCGGTTCCCCCGGTCACAACGGCTCTCAATGGCCCCCGGCTCCCTTCAGACCGCGATAATCCAGAATCTGCTGAACGTGGTAGCCATCATGCCCTGTGATCACCACCGCGAGTTCGAACAGGCTAACGGGCCCCAGCTCGCCATGGTTGCCGAGTCGCTGCCAGGCGGGCATTTCCAGACCGAGTAGGAAATTCACCATCGCCTCGCGGCCACTGACAATCTTCGCCATCTGCTCTTCGAAGTTCGAATGGGCATAATCGTGATCGATCGCCCACTGTCCTTCATCATAGCCCGGCAGGAACGGGGATTCCTCGGTCGCTATCTTCTGAATACGCCCCAGCCATACCCCTTCCCAATCCGCAAGATGCGCGATGGCCTCACGTAGCGTAAAGCGGTCCGCGAAGGGACGCGCGTCCAGTTCCTCCACGGTCACGTCTCGCAGCAAAGCGGTGATGGTCTGCGGCATTCCTGCGAGGGGACAAAGCAGGTATTTCACCGCTTGTTTGGGTATCTGTTTTTCCACGTTTATGATTTCGGCTTCTCCGGCTTTTCCAGCGATACTGCAGTCAGCGACTTATTTGAGGGCGGCATCGATGGCGGCGATATCGTCGCTGGAGAGGGTGACGCCCGCGGCAGCCGCATTATCCTCTACCTGTGACGGTTTTGATGCGCCAATGATAACGCTGGAGATCTCCGGGAGACGCAGGCACCAGGCGAGCGCAAGCTGTGAAAGACTGAGCCCGTTCTTTTCAGCAATCGGGACAAGATTCTGTACTTTTTCCAGCACGGACTGATCCAGCTGTCCCTTGTTCAAAAACTGGTTCTGCTTCGGATCGGCGGCCCGGCTGTCTTCCGGAAGGGGCTGGCCGGGTTTGTACTTACCGGTCAGAAGCCCCTGTGCCAGCGGCGAATAGACAACCAAACCTATGCCCTCTTTACCGCAGACCGGGAGGACCTCTTTTTCGAGATCGCGGTTCAGGGCATTGTAGACCGGCTGATTGCTGGAAATAGGATGCAGCCCGCGCTCACGGGCGATGCCGACTCCCCGCTCAATCTGGCTGGCGGACCACTGGGAAACCCCGTAGTAGAGGATCTTCCCCTGCCGAACCAGATCATCAAAGGCCATCAGGGTCTCTTCCGCCGGAGTCTCGGGGTCGTAACGATGTGCCTGATACAGGTCGATGTAATCTACTCCCATACGTTTGAGGCTGAGATGACACTGCTCAAAGATGTGCTTGCGCGACAGGCCACGATCATTGGGACCATCGCCCATGGGAAAAAAGACCTTGGTGGCGAGGACAAAGCTGTCGCGTCGGTACGGCTTCAGAGCCCGTCCGACGACTTCCTCTGACTTTCCCGTGGCATACACGTTTGCGGTGTCAAAGAAGTTGATCCCCAGATCATACGCTTTCTCTATACAGGCCGTGGCGGCATTATCCTCGGTCGCGTTTCCATAGGTCAGCCATGACCCGAGGCTCACCTCGGACACTTTCACTCCCTGCTTGCCTAGCCGTCGATAATTCACAGATAAGAGCTCCTGAAACTAAATTCGTGGGTTATACGTTGATTAGTTTACCCAGTTAAACCAGACAAATGGCTGACGCTGTCCGACACTTCTTATTATCCGGCTGGCAAGGGGGCAATCATGGTAAAATATGCAGTCCTCGGTGCCAACTTCAGCTTCGTTCCATTGTAAACAATGATAGAACAATTACCCCAATCTCCCAATCAATCAGGTCAAGATATCGCGACTGCACAGGCGGTAGTTCCGTCTGTCGTTGGCGATAGAATTGATATTGGCACCACACATCTTTCGTCGGATTTTGTTGCTGCCCATGTTCAATCTCCCTTAGTTCCGCCGACCGGGGGCGACTTTCAAGTCGCTTTCCCGCTTAAAGAGGAGCCTGATAAAATCGCCTTCGTTCTCGGCGATGTGTCAGGACACGGTCATCAGGCAAGTATTCATGCGGCCCATTTGAAGGCGGCTATCGTAGGCTGTCTGGACGAGGGGCTTTCCCCCTCGGATGCACTCGGATACGTCAATGCCGCTGCTGAGATGGACCCGAATTTCCCAGGCTTCGCGACCGTTATCGCTGGAACCGTTGAGACGGCAACCGGCCAGATTGTGTATTCCAGCGGAGGACATGAACCCGCTTTGATCGCCTCCCCTCCCGAAGCAAACCAGGGGGGCTCAGAGACTATTCAGGAACTGACCAGTACAGGGCCTCCGGTCGGCGCTTTCGCCGCGGAGGAGGTTAGGTATACCGAGAACACAGCCGCGCTCTCACCAGGTGGTACACTTTTGCTCTACTCGGATGGTGTCACCGAGGCTCGTCGCGGCAAAACGTATGTGGGTATCGAGCGGCTTCGCGGCTGGCTGGCCCGGTTTCTTACTCTTCCCCCGGATCGCCTGGTTCGTAAGTTGCTTGGCAGCGCCCGCGCGTTTGTCGGCGGCAAAAAGTTCCGCGATGACGTGGCGCTGCTGGCTCTCCGCCGTCGCAAACACACAAACTAGGCGCTCTGTACGAGTGGCACGGAGCCCATGGCGCAGCGGACGGGCGCGGGGTACGATTAGAGCATGAGCGCCGTTACGTCTCCCAACCCGACTTTCGATTACGACCCGCTTCTGGCACGAACGGATGACCCCGTCAATGCGGCGATCCTGACCGTCTCCGAAGACCGTATCCAGGGCTTTCAAACCGATCCGTTCGGCGAGATCGCGCGCCTGTCCGAGGTGCCGGTCGAAACGGTTATGGAGCGGATTCGTCTGCTGCTGCGCGCGGGAACCATTCGCCGTGTGCGCCAGACCCTTCTCGCCACTAATCTCGCGCAGGGTTCCCTTGTTGCCTGGCAGGTCCCGCAGGACCGGCTCGATTCGGCCTTCGAATACCTGTATCGCGACGATCCTTTTTCCGGACACGTGGTTCTGCGCTCGACCGACAGCGAGACTGCCGGTTCAAAATATCGCTTGTGGACCACGCTCAAAGTCCCGCAAGGCTATTCCCTTACCAAGCACGGCGAATTTCTGGCGAAGAAGATAGGCGCTCAGTCGTTCCGTTTGATGCCCGCCAAGCGCCTGTTCGCGCTGGATTCCAAAGCAAAGCAAATCCGTTTCGCGGGTTTCGCCGCGGCGGTAACGGCGAAGATTTCGGATCTGAGCCGAGCGGGAGACATTCGTGCGGCGGGCGGCGTCCAGGCGGCGTTGGCCACGGTCG
>JAZKEA010000106.1:18241-24997 GCA_040387315.1 Armatimonadota bacterium
TCCGCGGGGCCGAAAGGTTTGAAGGTCCGGAACGGCACGTCCGCCGCCGCGGGATGGAGCCCGGCTCAAAGTCCGAACATCTAGGCGAGGTTCTGGATACCGAGATCGTTCAGCTCTCTCCTCTGGACTGGCGGGTTATCACCGCGCTAAAACGGGAATTCGCACCGGAGGAGATCGTCCGCGACCTGTGGCGCGCGCGCGCCGAAGAGGCGGGCGTCGATCTGGCGACTTTTTATCAGGTCGCTGAATCGCTCGCGGCACGCAAAGTCATAGGGCGTTTCTCCACGTTTTTGGAGCATGTGAAGCCGACAGCGACCGAGGAGCGGGTCACCCGCTACAACGCTCTGTTCCACTGGCGCGTCCCGCAGGGCCGTGAGATCGAGGCGGGCCGCGAGGTAGGGCGATTCTATATCATGACCCACGCCTACTGGCGTGAGGGCGGTCCTGACTTCGCCGACGTGAATATCATGGGCGTCGCGCACGGTCAGGAAAAGCCGGTTCTGCTGGCGCACAAGGCCGCGATGGATGCTCATCTGGAGTCGGTCGGAATTCCTGTCTCCTATACGAATGTCTTCTGGGGAGGCCGCAGCGAAATCAAGCCCTCGGAGATATCGCCCGTGGCCTACGAGGCGTTCTGCCGCGAAAATGGTCTCGATCCGGCTGCTATGCGCGGGGACGGGACCGATACCCTACGGTAGGCGGAAACTTTATTCCCGCCCCGGTTGTTCCATAAAGTGACCTCGGTTCGTCTCCCGTGATTGACGCAATAACGCGCGGGGTAACATCAGACGATATCGACGGGGGAGTTCTTAAAGTTACGTGACGATTTTTCAACACGCTGCCCGGCTGAGCCGTGGCAGCGTCCTTTTGTGTGTGACAGCCGGTCTGTTTCCGGCGGCGACAGCCGCCGCTCCCCCGGCAAAGGCGCTTCCGGTGACGACGAAATCAAACAAGTCGGTCAAGCCGAGCCTGGCAAAAAAGCAGGCACCGATACCGGTGCCTGTTCCCAGTGCACCTGTACCCACAGCGCCGCAGGCGATGCCGACGCAGCCCCCTGCGCCCCTGCCGGGACCTATCTCCGTACTTCCTCCCGCAGTTGTCCCCTCTTACGTCCCTTTTCCACGGCTTGCCGCTCTGGCACCCGTGGTACTGGATGAGGCACGCAATGGCATCGGGATCGCGCAGCAGATGACCCGTGAGCGCGGCTACCAGGGGCGCGTCCTCTGGATCGATGCCACGGCGAATATCGATCGTTACAATACCGCCGAGAAAATCAGCAGCCTGGTCGCAAAGATCAAGAGCGTCGGCTTCAATACCATCGTCCTGGATGTGAAGCCCATTATCGGCTTCACGATCTACCCCAGCAAATTCGCCCCGAAGCTGACCGAGTGGGTAAAACCCCAGGGGACGCAGCGACTGCCGCTCGCGTTCGATCCCGTGCGGGAGATGACCGCTCAGACCCGGAAACAGGGTATCAACCTCATCCTTTCGATGAACGCTTTTTCGGAAGGGCATCGGGATTTTGGGAAGGGGCCAGGGTATGATCATCCGGAATGGCAGACGACTATCTATGATGTGCAGCTGCGGGTGCGACGCGAAGTCTCTGGGGCCGCATCACAGGGAGTCTCGGACAATGTAAACGGCCCGACACGCAATCCGGACGATCTCGCGGTTTATACGGATTTGTCTCGTCTAAAAACGACCGATCCCAATACACTGATCGCCCTGCTGGACGCCGGCGGAGTGGTTCAGGCGCAGATAGCCGCTTCCGCTATGGCGGTCGTGCGGCCTACGCTCCCTCCCGGCGGAGCGGCACTGGTCGCCGCCACGCCTCAGTCCGTGGCCTTTCTGCGGCTCAATGCGGCACCCGCACAGAAACTCAGCCTTGAAAGTGTACCGGTCTTCGTTCCCATCAGTCAGCGGCCTGAGAAGCAGGTGCCGCTTATGGTCAATCCGAACAACCCCGATGTCCGCAGACGGATTCTGGAGATGATCGGCGAGGTGGCGCTGAATTATCCCGCGGACGGCATCATCTTCGATGACAGGCTGCGTTACGCCGGACTCAACGCCGACTTCTCCCCCGATACGCGTCAGCAGTTCGAACAATATGTGGGGAAAAGGCTCAACTGGCCCGACGATATCTTTCGCTATCAGGTCAATTTCCCAACGATGGAGCGGTTCGAGGTTCCCGGACCCTATTACGACTCCTGGCTGACATTTCGTGCGATGACGCTTCGGAACTGGCTGGCGGATGCGGTACGTGTCGCCAAAACGGCGCGTCCCCAGATGACGGTGAACACCTATGTGGGTTCGTGGTATCCGGACTATCCGGAGGTCGGCGCAAACTGGGCTGCCACGGATATCCAGGCAGGCTTCCGCTTCCTCAACGATTCCTACCAGCAGACGGGATGGGCGGGCCTTACCAGCTTTGTGACGACCGGGTGCTACTACACGACAGCTACTATCGCGGAGGCAGCCGCGAGCAACAAAAGTATCGGTGACTCGGTCGAGGCGGCGGGGCAGTTCTCCAACCGTGCCGTCAATGACCAGGCCTTCGTCTATGCCGGTATCTCTCTCGATAAGTTCGTGGGACGATCAGACCAGCTGCGCCGTGTGCTGCAGGCGGCGGCAGCCTCTACCCAGGGCGTCATGGTTTTCGACCTTTCCCATAACATTGACCCGTTCTGGCCGATCTTTGCGGATGCCTTTTCCAAACCAGCCTTCCCGCCACACGCCGTTCCCGGACTGGTGGAGGAGCTTCGGGCAAAGCGTGAGGCGCAAAAAGTATCTGGGGCTCCCACGCCGCCGGTCGTTATCTATCGCGGGACATCAGGCACCGGCTTCTAGGCTGAATTCTCAAATATCGCGTCATGTTCCTGTAAAGTAGGATTAAGGCGTCGTGGGATTTGGTAACAGCGTCACGAGCGGTTAAAAAAGGATGTCTGCTGGAAACGCATTCCGGCCAGTATCTGCTCGACCCGTTCGTCGGACAGTGCTCCAATATAGTCGCCCAGCCGATCTTTTAATACCGTAGATACCTGCGACACGATCACAATACTTTGCTTGTCTAAGTCGCCTTCCCCCGGTTCCAGCACTACGTTGCCCGGTTCGTTGAGGCGTTTCAAGTTGGAACTCAAGGCGCACACGATAACGGTACTGATCCGGGAACGGTTGAAGACATCCTCCTGAACCACCACATGGGGATGAGGAAAGCCGGGAACGGAGCCTCGTGACTCGTCCGGTTCTATCCAATATAAGTCGCCCCTATGAATTACACGGGGCGAAGCATTTGAATCCGTCACTATTTCTCTCCCTGGTTTGTCTCTGCGGAATCAATGAACGACGTCACTATTTTAGCGCTTAGGAAAGTCAAGCCAGATGGCCTTAGTAATAAGTCTGACGTGACTCTAGCTATTTTCTCTTTCGGGGGGCGTCTGTAACCGATACTGAATCTACAGGAGAAAATAGTTATGTGGATTTACGTTCGGACGGGCAACAGTGCCTTTAACCTGGATCATGTCAGCCGTATGTTTGTGGAAGAAACCGGTTCGGGGGCAGCCTTAAAGGCGGAAGTAGCAGGGAAAATGCAGATGATCGGCTACTTCAACTCGAAAGCGGAGGCGCAGACGGCGCTCGAAGGAATTATGGAGAAGAGCGAGGTCGGCGCGGCGGTCTTCCGGCTCTAAAGAATAGTCCTCTCAAAGGTTGTAGTTGACCGTAAAGAGCAGAACATCCAGTCGGCGATCCGGGCGATTACGCGGCGGATTGATGAAGGACGCAAGGTAGCCGAGTTCCAGCCGGGTATGACGATTCACGTTATACGCTCCCCCAAGATAAAACCGGTCCTGGTCAAATCCGGACTGCGGGCCGCTCGGGGTGCTGTTCAGGTTGACAAAGAGTTCGTTCGATGCAACCGCCGCCCACCTTTGCTGCCTGTCCAGCGGCTGCGATGCCCGGATCAGATGGCGCAGGCGCAGCGACGTACCGCCTGCGCCTTCAATGGAGCGCTGCTCGAATCGAGTGCGGTTTGTCAGTCCAACACCCTGATAGCTATCCTCAAACAGCATCTGCTGGAAAACGCGGTGCTCGTTGTTGAATTCCGGCAGGAACGAGGGCGTCCAGCCGTAGCCTATCCATAGGGACATCTTCCGGGTAACCTGATAGCCAATGGCTGGACGCACAATAAGCTGACTGAAGCGCGCGAAGTTGTCGCCCTGACGAGGCTGGACTTCCGCAAAAATCCGCATCCCGTTTGTGTAGCGACCATTGAACGTAAACTGCGTCCAGAGCTGCGAGTCCGTATCGTAGGCACAGGCAGGCCTCAAGGGGTAAAGCAGGGCACTGGCGCAGAGCGCCATAGTCTTCGCGATTCCAGCAGCGGAACGCTGACGATGCTGTACAGCTCGTAAAGGTCGTAACGACAAAATTCCGTATCTCCGATGTCTTTTTCCGGAAGATTATACAGCACCACGAAAGGGGATCGCCCCAGTGGGAAAGCTGTTTTCCTTTTTTGTCGGGAACGTATCATACCGGCTATACGGTAGACTGATTGTCTAGGTCCACCTAAATCCCCTCAAAGGCTGACACTCCGGCGATGATCGAAATTCTACAGCACAAACTTGGCCCCCTGATCGGCGGAGCCGCATCGGAGACGATGCCCTGGCAGCTTTACGTTCTGCTCCTCATCGCTATTGGGCTGACCTCAGTCGTCCATGTGTTCGGACATGCCTGGATGGCGGACAGATTGGGTGATCCGAACCCTCGCAGCAAGGGCCGAGTGACCCTGAACCCACTCGCTCACCTAGACCCTCTAGGGACGCTGATGATGATCGCGACCACCCTGATCGGCTTTCCCGTCGGCTGGGGCAAGACGCTTCGGACCAATCCGGAAGCCTACAAAGGCGGTCCTCGCTTAGGACTTGCTCTGGTCGCCGCGGCCGGCCCGCTTGCTAATATTCTTTTCGCCGTGATGCTGTCGCCCGTCGCCCGGTGGATGGTCGGCGAACTGCAGCGGCGGCGCGGCGATGTCAGCGAAACGTTCCTCTGGCTCCTGATGCTGGTCACGGCGACCATGCTGATCAACATCTCCCAGTTCGCGTTCAATCTGGTGCCGGTCGCGCCTCTCGATGCCACTCATGTCGCCACCAGCGCGCTGCCGCCCTCTCTTGGCGCCGCCTACAAGAAGTTTATGGAGCGCTGGGGTTCCTACGTATTTATCGCGCTTATGTACACCGGTCTGCTGCCGGGGCTGCTGGGGCCGTTTATCCTGCGCCTGTTTATGATTCTCGTCGGTCTTTAGGAACACCCTATGCCAGAATTTAACTTCGGCTATTTTTTGATAATGATAACCGTGCTCATCCTGAGCATCACGGTTCACGAATGGGCGCACGCGGTCACCGCGGATGCTATGGGCGATCCCCTTCCTCGCTCCCAGGGGCGCGTGACTCTGTTCCCCCTGGCGCATCTGGATCCTGCGGGAACCGTGCTGATGATCTTCACGACAATCACTGGTGTCGGGCTCGGATGGGGTAAGCCGGTCCAGTCAGACCCGAGAGCGTACACCCGGTTTTCGCGGCGGGTAGCTGGCTTTCTTGTGGTCGCAGCGGGGCCGCTGTCGAACCTCGTTATCGCCACCGTCTTATCCCAGATCATCCGCTGGGGCGTGGTGCAGGATGATTTCTACTTGACGTGGATTGATGTCGCGCTGCGGGTGAATATCGGGCTCTGCCTTTTCAACCTTCTGCCGATCGCGCCGCTCGACGGGTCGAAGCTTCTGGCCTACTCTCTTCCCACGGCAATGGGCGAATCGTTCCTCAGATATGCCGAGCGAGTTGGTCCCATGCTGCTCTTGATTCTCGTCATGGCCCCGGCACTGGGCATCCCATCCCCCCTTCGCCTGATACTTGGTCCCGTTCTGAGATCGATGTACTCCTTCATGACGGGCATTGGCTGACCTTACGCCTTATAATCGAACGGCAAAACAACATTTGCAGGGAGATTTGAGGACGCGATGAGCGCAACAAGCGTAGTGGGACAGACGGGCGAAAAGAAGCGGATTCTCTCCGGAATGCAGCCGACCGGCAAGGGCCTGCTCCACCTGGGAAACTATGAGGGGGCTTTGAAGCCCTGGGTCGCGCTTCAGGATCAGTACGAGATGTACTGCTTTGTCGCCGACTGGCACGCCCTGACCACGCTCGCTGGGACCGGTGAGTCTATCGCGGAGGCGTCCCGGGCCGTCGTCCTGGACTACCTATCGGCCGGCCTGGATCCGGACAAGTGCGCAATTTTCCGCCAATCCCAGGTGATGCAGCATGCCGAGCTCGCGACCCTTCTTGGCATGGTAACGCCGGTCTCCTGGCTGGAACGTGTTCCCACCTATAAAGAAAAGCGCGAACTGGTCGCCGAGCGCGAACACGAGGTAGGCGTCTCTTACGGACTGCTCGGCTATCCGGTCCTCCAGGCCGCCGACGTACTCCTTTACCGGGCGCACGCCGTACCCGTCGGTAAGGATCAGGCGGCTCATCTGGAGCTGACTCGTGAGATCGCGCGGCGCTTCAACCACCTCTATGAGACCGAACTGTTTCCTGTTCCGGAGGCGATCATAAGCGAAGACACGGGAGTTCTGCCAGGTCTGGATGCGGACGCGAACGGGAAACTGCGCAAGATGAGTAAGTCGTACAACAACACAATTCTGCTCACGGACAGCGCGGATACCGTTGCGGCGAAGCTCAAAACCGCCTTTACCTCTCCTCTAAA
>JAZKEA010000106.1:25007-27504 GCA_040387315.1 Armatimonadota bacterium
GTGGGACGAGTGCCGCAGCGGAGAGCGTGGCTGTGTCCAGAGCAAGCGAGAGACAGCCGAGATTCTGAACGCGGTTCTCGATCCTATCCGCGCACGTCGTGCCGAGTACGCCAATGACCCTGCCGAACTTGACCGCGTCCTGGCAAAAGGCGAGGAGAAAGCACGGGTATTTGCGGAAGAGACAATGCGCCGTGTCCGCGAGACGATGCTTCTGGTCTGAGCGAGTACGGGTTTTGGGAAGCACGCAGGGATAGGACCTGGCATTATGATACAATCGGAGTCAGCGTCTTTCCCTTACCTGGTTCACTAAAGCTCGCGAGTCCACTGGAAAGCGCCAATCATCCTGCTTTCAGGAAGAACGGCCACACCACTATGCGTCTCCTCGGCAATTTCTTCGGACGGTTCTCGCGCAACATGGGGATCGATTTAGGGACCGCGAACACCCTCGTTCATGTCCACGGAAAGGGAATCCTTCTTCGTGAACCTTCGGTTGTCGCAGTGAATCTTAACTCCCGTGAGGTACTTGAGGTCGGTGAGGAGGCCAAGCGCATGCTGGGCCGCACTCCCGCTCATATCGTCGCGATTCGTCCGCTAAAAGATGGCGTCATCGCCGATTTCGACCAGACGGAGAAGATGCTTCGGTATTTTATCGGAAAGGTAAATCGGCGGCGACCGTGGTCTCAGCCTCAGGTTGTTGTCGGTATCCCCTCGGGTGTTACCGAGGTGGAAAGGCGAGCGGTCCTTGACGCAACGAAAAAGGCCGGTGCGCGGGACGCGTTTCTGATTGAAGAACCGATGGCGGCGGCAATCGGGGCGGGTCTTCCGGTATCGGAACCCACCGGGTCGATGATCGTGGATATCGGTGGCGGAACGACAGAGGTGGCGGTTATTTCCCTGTCCGGTATTGTCACCTGCAAATCCATTCGAGTGGCTGGCGACGAGATAGATGAAGCGATCATCAGCTACATCCGACGCGCCTACAATCTATCGGTCGGCGAGCGGACAGCGGAAGCGGTGAAACTCAATATCGGCTCCGCGTACCCTCTTCCGGAAGAGCTGACAATGACGGTTCGGGGACGGCACCTAATTTCCGGGCTGCCGCGCTCCACTACGGTATCCAGCTCGGAAATTCGCGAGGCAATCTCGGAACCGATTAACCAGATTGTCGAGGCGGTAAAAGTCGCCCTCGAATCTGCGCCTCCCGAACTCGCCGCGGATATAATGGATGTCGGGATCTATCTTGCGGGCGGCGGTGCGCTTCTTCGGGGTCTTGATCGGCTGATCGCCTCGGAGACCGGAATGCCGGTTCATATTGCCGATGATCCCCTTTCGTGTGTCGCGCTGGGAGCAGGTGCCGTGCTGGATTACGCGGAACAAAACCCCAGCCTTCGGAATGCATTGCTGTCCGATAGCCAGATATACAATTAGGCGAGTCGATTCCGGCATGCCTGCGAGGAAAGGGGCGCTGAATAAGCGCCGTGAGTAAGCGATGCGATGGGGCCGATCCAGAAAGCAGGCACGGCTTGAACTGCTGAACCGCTCCGATTTTCGGAAACGTTCTCGCAGTCGTATCGGAATTGGCGAAGGTGACATTCCGCCTTTCCCCCTGCTGGGGGCTCTCCTCGTGCTTGGTATCGTCCTTGGTGTCCTTCACAACCGGTGGAACCATGCGGGACACCCTGACCCGGTTCTTGCCGTCCCCAGCGCCACCCTGGTTCCCGCCCAGATCGGCGCGGCCCGTGTTCAGAATGCGGCGGTTTTTTCGTGGGACTCTCTCTTCGGCGCCAGGCGTCTGAAAGAAGAAAACCTGCGCCTGAAGGCGGAGATTGACCGTCTTACCCAGGAAAACGAGAGCCTCACGGTAAAAGCATTGGAAGCGGACCGTCTGCGGGAGGCAATCGGGTTTCGCCGAAAGAGTGTGCAGACCCCGATTGCCGCCGAGGTAATTGCCTGGCTGCCGTTCGCCAGTGTCGATACCATCACGGTGGCGCGTGGCACGCGTGACGGCATCCGACCCGGCACCATCGTTCGGACCCCGAGCAGCCTCGTCGGTCGAGTAACAGAGTCCGGTCTGCTCTCTTCACAAACACTTCTCCTGACCGATGTTTCCTCCGAGGTGGGCGCGCTGGTACGCCGCGGTGCGAAGATGCAGGCGATAGGGATTGTTCAGGGGACAGGACGCGGGCAGGAGCTCAATCTAAAACACCTGCTTCCCGAGAACGATGTCAAGCCCGGTGATAAGGTTTATACCTCCGGGTTCGGCGGCATCGTTCCTCCAGACATTCCGATTGGTATCATCTCGTCCGTCACCGAAGACAAAGCCCACTTCCTGAAGACCGCAAAGGTAACGACCTTAACGAATCTTCCCGGCGATTTGCGCGAGGTTTATCTTGTCCGCTCAAACCGGGCCGAGGATATCTTCGCGGAACCGTCGCCCGCGCCCTCCCCTTCCCCTGCAGGATCGCTCCGGCGACCATGAATACCTCGAGCCCATTTG
>JAZKEA010000106.1:27514-33172 GCA_040387315.1 Armatimonadota bacterium
CCCCTGGGAACTCTGATACTTCTATTTCTCGCCGGTTCCGCAGCGCAGTCCACCATCGCCTATCCCCTGCATTATTTTTTAGGAGCGCAGCCGGACTTTATCCTGACAATCCTTCTCTGCGCGGGGCTTCTCTCCGATGCCGCTACAGGATGTGTGCTGGGATTTATCGGCGGTCTGCTCTCCTCCGCCCTTGTGGGGCAGACGGTGGGCACCCTGCTTGTCTCCCGCACCGTCGCAGGTTTCATGGCGGGTCGTTTTACGGCTCGTATCTTCGAGGCCAATACCCTTGTTGTCATGCTGGGCGTTCTACTCACCTCGCTTGCCGCCTCAGTATTACAGATCCTCGCGGCTCCCCCACGATTTGGCCTGGCTTTCTGGCTGCAGGCAACCGTCGGCGGCGCGATCTGGAATGCGCTGATTTCTATTCCCATCGGCGGGCTGCTGCGCCAGGGCGGCTGGGGCGGTCCAAATCCGCGTCTCCGGTAGCCCTGCAGGCATGGCGGTTAATCTAATCTGTCGGGTCGAAGCGCTGCCAGAGGTGTGCCGCCACCTGAAGTGTGATAAACGCCGCGATACCGTTCGCCAGCGTGACGCCGCCTCCCATAATCAGTAACGGTGCGCGGACTATAAACAGACTGATTCCAATAAGCAGAGAGGGAAAGAGCGCTGCTATACACGCGCCGACGCTGACAAAACCCGCCACCGCATTCTGGGCGACATCGTCACGGCGCTGCGGGTAGAGGAGGACGAAGCAGGTCTGAACAAAAAGAAGAAGTGCGGCAAGGGTCGGAAGAATCAGCAGTGCCGCACCGAACATCGGACCCCGTACGACACCGGTCAGAGCCATCAGACTGAGGGAGAAAACCCCAAGCAGAGTTAGCTGCGCAATAGACAGCGCCAGTTCCCCCATCAATATCCGCGCCGGGGCGATTGGGAGCGCCTTTGTGATGTCCACGCGCCGCACCATATCTCGTACGGACAGCAAAAACAGGTTCGCCATATTCAGTGTGAAAAGGACCAGCCACAGCAGGACCGCAAGCTCGCTCCTTCTACCTCCCACGGCGACGCCCAGTGCCGCAGGAAACGCCGCGATAAAGAGCAGAGTGAGCCACGAACGCAGGGGGGTTCGTGTCAGCGAAATCAGGTCTTTCCACAGTATCGCCCAGGCACCCATGCCGAGCACAGGAACCGTTCTTCCCGGCAGGAGCTGTCCATCCCGCGCCATCTGCGACAGCACCGTACCCGCATCGCCGCTCTGGACGGCATTTACCAGTCGAGTCCTCCGCTCTGTGGTCTCCAGCGCCCCCTCGTAAAAATCGCGCTCCCGCGAAAAGAGAAGCAGAAGTGAAACACCAGCCAGGGTAAAGAGACCCAAAAGCTTCAGGACTGCCGCCGTATCCCACCCCGCGAAAGCAACCAACAGCAAATCCGACGCCCAGGCGACCGGCAGCAGGAGGACTGACACAGCCTCGCCGTTTATAACCCGCAACACCGCGCGGATCGTCTGGCCTAGCGACACAGGTCCTCTAACGGACATCAGACTCGCGCGGAACGCCAGCCAGGCAAGGCCGAAAACGAGCACAACAGCGAATGAGGCAATGGCCCGCCGCACGACGACACGTCGATGAGCGGCCTTGGAATCATCCGTTTCCGTTTTCGAGGCGCGCGCCAGCAGAGCCGCCTGAGCGATATTGGCGGTGGCGATAAAGAAAAGCCACATTCCCAGCATACCGGGCCATAGCGCCAGTGGAGAAACCTGTACCATTGCTGTCAGGGTCGCTCCCCCGAACGCCAGAGGCAGGTAGATAGCCGGCAGGATCATTCGTCCATAGCGGCCCAGCATCTGAAAGAAGAGTATCCCGCGGCGGGAAAGCGGGGCCGGAAATAGAAAATCAATATCACTCGGCTGAAAGAAGATCGTCCCATTGCCAAGGGCCGTCACCACCGAGGTAAAGAGACTGACGAGGAGGACACTTCGGATAGCCGCGATCAGAGCCCCCGGACCTCCGGTCACAAACTCCTGCGGCGTAAACGGCGCCACAATATCGTCGCGGCCCTGTGCCTTCGCCCCGAAGGACGCCAGGACCACCAGGAAAATGATTCCCAGAAACAACAGTGCGGGGACCAGAACGCGCGGGTTCCTCACCGAACGCTTCAGCGAGTTTACGAACCGGCGTGTGCCGAGGTAGACAAGTGCGTGCATCACTCGCGGGCTTCGGCGGATGCCTCGGGAAGTACCCCGACATCCCCATGCTCGGCGGTCAGGGTGAAGAAGACCTCCTCCAGCGAGGCGAATCCGGTCGCCTGCGCCCGCTCCCTCAGGGCATCCAGTGTCCCCTCTGCTACCATTCTGCCCTGTCTTAGAATAACGATCCGGTCACACAATGTCTGGGCGGTATCAAGCATATGGGTGGAGACCAGAATCGCGGCCCCGGCCTCGCGTGCCGCCACCAGCTGTTCGCGAAGCTCACGCGCCCCTCTGGGATCAAGGCCAATCAGCGGTTCATCGAACAGGAAGACCGTGGCATGGCGTACAAACGCACAGGCGATTGTCAGCTTCTGCCGCATGCCTTTGGAGAGCGTCCCTACCAGGGAGTCACGCTTCGCGGCGAGATCAAAACGCACAAGGAGATCGCCCGCTCTCTCGTCAAAACCCTCGGTCGTCTCGTAGGCGAGGGCAACAAACTTCAAATGCTCCCATACCGTCAGAAGCTCGTACGGATTGGGCTGCTCCGGCACAAAAGCGACACGGCGTTTCGCCTCACGCTCCGCCTCGCCCCCAGCGAGAAGGTCACTGCCGTTGACGAAGATACTGCCGCCTGTCGGACGGATGATTCCGGCAATACACCGCAGGCTGGTGGTCTTGCCTGCCCCGTTTGGCCCCAGAAGCCCGACAATCTCCCCGCTGGAAACCGAAAAAGAGAGATCGGAAAGAGCATCGAACTTGCGATACCGCTTGGAAAGGCCGCGAACGTCGAGAAGAAGCACAGTGGCTGTATTGTATCGTGCGAAGTTGTGCTCCGTTGTGCGCTGCATGCTTAACGATAAGCGACCAGGAGCAGCATAGCACTGAGCAAGAGCGCCCCAAATCCGGTTAGAAATACCTCGCCCCGCAGTTTTCGTCGTGCCATTTCGAATACGGCAATAGGAATACTAAGCAGCGTGAGGATAAAGCAAAGCGAAGCGAGGAAGCGGGTCAGCGGCAGGACCATTTGTGCGGCTTTGGGACCGCCGGCAGCCAGGTCATAAAAGTAGGGAAGCTTTTCGCCGGGCAGCAGCGGGATTGGAATACCGGCGACGCCATGTAATGCGGCTGCCAGCACAGACAGCAGCAGTAAACAGCCGAACAGAAAGCGTAGCTTTCTTTCCAGCAGCGAGTAAGGGTTCAGATAATACAGTCGCCGGCGCGCGATCTCACGGGACGTGGCTTCGGTACGACGAGGATAGCGATCCGCATCCAGATGTCTCTGGACGTCCCACAAGGAATCAGGAGTCAGAGATCGCAGATACTCCTGGAACGCCGGGAGATCCTGTTCTTCGTCCGTCATGGAAAACAGATCGACGCTGCGATTTGCAGCAGGCGTCGATCTATTATCCGGTGGAGGGGAATCCTGGCACATGGTTAAATCGCCATCGTTCTACCCACGACAAAGTCTCTTACTTTTGATTGTTGTCATCTTCCGCTTTTTCTGTCAGAGCGGTCAGTATCCCCGGCGAAATCAGCATCTGGCTCTCATAGCCCTTGCGGCGCTCCGTACCGATGCCACCGGGAGACGGAAGGACTTTATTTATCTGCCCCATCAGATCGGAGGTGACTCCTGGCAGAATTCCATGAAAAAGGGACAACGCTTTGGCGGGCAGTGACGTGATAATCTGAGCATCTCCGTGAACGACAGCATCAATGATCTCATTCGCACACGCATCGGCGCTCTGAGAAATTCCCGGCAGTGAATCGCTCATATAGAACCAGGTGTACTCTTTATCATGCTGACCCTTGAAATACGCATTTCGTGGGCTTCCGGTTCGGATGGTGCCGGGGCAAATAGTCGTGACGTAGATATTGTCTTTCAAGAGTTCAGCCCGCAGCCCCTCCCCAAATCCGACCAATGCAAATTTACTTGCACAGTAGGGAAGCAGATGCGGTATCGGCGCTTTGCCTCCGACAGAGGCAACCAGTGCGATCCGACCTTCTCCACGCTCCCTCATCGAAGGCAGGAGCTCGTGGACCAGATGGTAAGCGGCCCAAAAATGGACCTGCATCGCCTCCTGATAATCTTCCTCGGTCTGTGTCTCCATGGGCCCGACCTGGATGATACCGGCGTTATGGATCAGTATTTCTATCGGGCCGCCAAGCTGGGATTCGGAATCACGAACAAGCTGCTTGATCTGCTCTTTGTCCGTCAGGTCACATACCAGTGATATCACGGGCGGGGCTGTCGGTGCGGCGGCGGCGATATCCTGGCGTGCCCGCGTCAGTTCCTCGGCATCGCGGGCGCAGATAACGATTCTTGCCCCGCGCGCGGCCAGTTTACGCGCCAATATCAACCCGAGCCCACGCGAGCCACCCGTGATCAGAATGTTTTTGCCGTCAACAGTTATGGCTGATCTGCTTCGCAGCCAGGCTCTCACTGCGGCGAAGGCCCCTATTGCCCCTGCCGCGACGGCAAGTCCCGCCACAATACCTTCATTGTCACGCTGTGTTCCCTGTGCGTTTTGTGCCATTAGATTCGCCTCTTTCTTCTCATGGGTTTCCCTGCGGCTGCTTTCCTATAAACAATTTTCCTTCAGACGTGTCCCAAAGTTTTGAAGCATCGCTCTAGCCCGAGACTCCAAATAACCGGAGGCGGGAACTGCCATGAAACTTACTACCACTCTGTTATCTATCACTGTCGTGACGGGCTTAGTGGGACTGACGTCACCCGCGGCAGGCGTCGCGCCGGATCGTGCCGGTAAGGCGCGAGGCATCGTTAATACGCAGCGTCCGACACTCGAGATGGTTTTTGTGCTGGACACGACGGGGTCCATGGGCGGACTTCTTGAGGGGGCGAAACAGCGTATTTGGGGCATTGTCAACGAGGTGATGTCATCTCCCACGCGGCCCGATGTCCGAATTGGTCTTGTTGCTTACCGGGACAACGGAGACGCGTACGTGACGCGGGTCCTGCCGATCACTCGCGATTTGGACAGAGTCTATACGACTCTGATGGAGTTTAAGGCCGAAGGAGGCGGAGACGGACCGGAGGACGTTCGTCAGGCGCTCGCCGATGGTGTGCGAAAATCAGGCTGGTCTCCTCGTTCACCGCGCGTCGCTCAGATACTTTTTCTGGTGGGAGACGCCCCACCGCATGACGACTATAAACAGAAGCCTTCCTGTATTTCAACCACTGCCACAGCGGTGAGCAAAGGGCTTATCGTCAATACGATTCAGTGCGGCGGGCAGATGGATACGCAGCGTGTGTGGCAGGAGATCGCGCAGCGCGGCGAGGGACGCTATTTCGCGATTGCCCAGAACGGTGGTGTCGCTGCGGTCGCGACACCCTACGACAAAAAGCTGGCGGATTTGGGAGCGGAGATCGGCAGCACGCAGATCGCCTATGGTACGGCTCCCGCGCGGGCTCTGGCGATGACCCGCCAGACAACAACGGAAGTGCGCGTTTC
>JAZKEA010000106.1:33182-41862 GCA_040387315.1 Armatimonadota bacterium
GGCGGAACGGGCGGTAAACAAAGCCATCAACCGGTATGCCTATGCCGGCGATTTACTGCAGGATGTTGAGAACGGTGCGGTAAAATCCGAGGCAATCAAGGCAGACCAGCTGCCGGATGATCTGAAAAAGCTATCGCCGGAAGCACGAAATAAAGAGATCTCACGGCGCATTGAGAAGCGCAAAAAAGTACGGGCGGAGATACTGGTCCTGTCCAAGCAGCGTAATGACTATTTGCGCCGTGAAGTCAGCAAGAGAAGCGGTAAGCAGGCAGGATTCGATACCGTGGTCGCGGAGGCATTACGTAAGCAGGCGGCCAGAAAGAACATAAAGATCTAAGCGTCGTCGGCTTTCGTCAGGCGGCTCCACGCACGCAGGTAGCGGTTCAGACGGTCAACGTCCTTCTCAGACAGTCCGTCTTTGCCAAGCCGAAGCAGGTTCATATTATCCTCCAGATCGGCTATCTTGACCTGACGAGCCAGGGGAACGGTTCCGGCACGGGTGGCAAATTCCTCGTAACTTTCGGTATCGCGGCGGCTGAGGGCATCGACCGCGCTCACCACAGATTCCGGAAACCCTTCCCGACGAAGGTCGTCCAGGCTCGTGTCTGTGTCCTCCACGATATCGTGGAGGACCGCAGTCATCATCGCCTCGGCGGTCTTCATACGGGTCATCATGCGAAGCGGGTGCAGAATATAGGGAGCGCCCGATTTGTCGGATTGGCCCGCATGCTTTTCGACCGCTAGAGCGATAGCACGCTCCAGCAGTCTGCCGTCAGTGGATTCATCCGTTCCAGGCTCTGGCATGACAGTGAGCTTAGAAGCCCCCCACTCCCTGAGGCAGCGAGACAGCGCCGCCGCCGGGAATCTGGATACTTCCGCCGCCTGCCGCCCCGCCGCCAAAGCCGCCGAGTCGATCCTGAAGCGTCTTGGCGCTCACGCCGTCGAGCGCCGCGCTCTTGAGAATGCGCTCGTAGACCGGCTTGAGATCGTCCCAGTTGTTTTCCGGGCACTGCAGCAGTATCTGCATAAAGTGCTTCGGTCCCTGAACCGTCGCGGCGTAACCATGTACCTTACCACCGAAAAAGAGAAAGCCGCTGGTTCCCGTGTACTCCACGACCTTCGCGCTAAAGGGGGCAAGAGTGAACGAACCGGCGTCCGTTTCCTGAAAACCGCCAACCCGCTTTTTCATAACACCCATGAACTGTTTGTGTTTATCATCCACTAATGCCGCAAAATTCGGCCCGCCACCGGAAAGGAGCTGGTTCTGCATGACATCGCCACCCGTGTCCGTCCAGACCTGGATGATACCTTTGCCCTTGGTCAGGGTAACTCCATCCGAATCGGCCTCGTACTTCTGTCCGGTCATGCTATCCTCGCGCTGGATATCCACCCCTTTACGTGCCCAGCCCTTCGGCGCTTCCAGAGAAAAGGCGCTGCTTGCGCTGTTGTAGGTGTCGAACTCATTCGGCACAGGAATCTTAGACGGCATGGCCGCACTGACAACAAAGAAGGCAAGAACGGCAACAATCACACCGATCCCTATTTTGACGGCTTTTTGCGTATCAAAGCCGGAACCATCATCCGCCGTGGCCGGAACAGGACGTCGGTCGATATCGGGTCTGCCACTGGATAAATAAGGGTTCGCGGCATCGGGCTGGGTATTTAATGCAGCATGGATATCCGGTGGGGCGGATGAGCCCCCCGCCATGCCGACCGCTGAAAGACCGCCGGGTTTGGGGGCGGCCGCCGGGGCGGCGGTTGCGCCGGACGCCGCGGGGGGCGGCGCCGCCTGGGAACCGATCCCACCCAACGAGGGCGGAGAGAGAGGCGTGGTCGGCGCGGAGAGCGTTGGAGCCGCTGGGGGTGACGAAGGAGCAGCAGGGGCCGCCGGACCTGCGGCTCCAATAGGCATTCCCGGTGCCTGTGGCGCTCCGCCACCAATGGGCTGAAGGGAGACAGTCTCCGTGCTTGGTTTGATGACAGGATGGGGGCGGCGAGCGATAGGGCGCGGTTCCTCCGGCGCACCAGCGCCAGTGCTGGTACCGGAGGGAGCGGGTGGTTGTTTTTCAGCCATGGCAGCTTTCACTCCAAAAAGGGGTATTACGAGCGACGGAGCACGCATTCAGCGCCGTGCGGAAGCATCAGCAAAGTTTAACCGAAGCTGCCTATCTCGTCAAGCGGGGCTTGCTATTAATTTGCTTGAGTTAGCAGGCGACCATATAGGATACACCTCATCGATATAATAGTGATAGTCACGCAGCGGCAGAAACGAGGTGCTGTCGCGGCCCGCCAGAACAATAAACACGAACACAAGTGCGACCGCGAGCATCTGGGCGAGGACGATCAGAACGACAGCAATCGAATAGGCGACCCATTTCGAGACGGCAATACCTGCGATGAATTTAACCGCCAGCAGGGTGAGGAGAGCGAAGAGCATAACAACCACGGAGACACCGGTAGCGGTAAGGAGCCGCACCCCTATCCGATCCCCGTAGACAGACATAGCGGATAAACCATGAATCACAAGAGAAACGAAGTTCATCCGTGATTCGCCTGCCAGACGATAACCCCTGGCGAGCGGCAGCATATCGTGTGGAAGCCGGGCCTTGATCACCGCCGCCGCATAATGATTCCAGAGGTCAG
The DNA here is from genome assembly GCA_040387315.1 of Armatimonadota bacterium. Classification (GTDB taxonomy): domain Bacteria; phylum Armatimonadota; class Armatimonadia; order Armatimonadales; family Armatimonadaceae; genus JACMJB01. The sequence goes on from JAZKEA010000106.1 coordinate 35,826, forward strand.
AGACCACAACGAGACGTGTCAGAAGCTTATACGGAACCGCAGAAAAATTCCCGACCCGGACGCCTGCCCCGGTAAGAAGACGATGAGCCCCCTTATATAGCCTGTAGAAGATGCGGAAGGATAGCTTCTCGGTACGACGGGCGCGCTCGGCAAAAATCGCCTTTTTGCCTCCAAGCTCATCAAAACGCGCCAGCAGTTTGGGAACATCGCCGGGAGCATCCTCGCCGTCCCCATCCATTACGACCACAGCGCGGCAGGGGAGCTTTTCGCAGACATACGTCAAACCGATTGCAATCGCCCGCTGATGCCCGAGGTTTCGGCGCAGCGCAAGCACCTCAACAGAGGCCAGGGACTGCGCCTTGAACGCCAGTGTCTCTTCGGGCACCGGGAGCGTCGACCCATCATCTACCAGCAAAACGCTCACATCCGGGTAGACGGATTTTCCAATCTCGTCATCCAGCAGACCCAAAAGTTTTGTCACAGCCGACCAGTCGTTGAAAACAGGAATCAGGACAACAATACGCTCGCTGCCAGAAGCGGATGCGGCGTTCTCAGAGAGAGCGGTTCGAGGTAGCAAGGCAGACTGGCCTCCATAAACACGGTTGAAGGCGCCGACGGCGCACCTCGTGTCGTACATTCATCGATTTCGTGACTTGATCTGCACGGGAGCATGACTGCATCAAAAAGCGGTCGCCCCAAACGCCGTTTTTACGTTCGGGGCGACCATGTCGTCGCAGTTCGCTTCAGGACGGCTGGATTACTAAACGCCGAGGGAAAGGTCAATCCGTTTGTGGCGGTAAAGCGCTCCAAGAATAGAGCCATACATCAGGTGGGCGATCAGTCCAAGCGCAAAACCGTCCCATCCCTGATCGTTTGCCCCCAGCCATTCCAGATACGGACTGGGCATGTCAAAGAAGGCATGTGAAGCCCCGAACACAGCCATTGGAGCAACCCAGGGCAGAGCCCATATCGCCATGAAGAAGAAGATTCCAACACCGAACAGCGCTCCCTTACCGGCATGGCTCTGAGTGCGGAGGACCTGGAGCGCGATTGCGTAGGCAAAGGCGATCCCAATGCCAACGCCCAGGTGCATCCCAATACCGACAAAGCGCGTCAGCCATGTCAGATCACCGGGAACGACATAGGAGCCGAGCAGCATGCAGATGTCCATCGAGGTGTTCTTGGATCCAAAGTACAGGGGATACCAGAAGAGGGTGAACGCAATGGTTGCCACAAGCCCCGCGCGGAATGCAAGCAGGAAGTTGGGCGCGTACAAATGCGGGAACGGAACTATTTGATCAAAAAGCGTGGTCGGTGCGACCAGGGCGCCCGTTGAGGCACGGAAACTGCTATAACTCCGTACAGTAGATGGTGTAGCCTCGACGTCGATATCCAGATCATCGGTGCCGTAATCATGCTGCGGATACTCAGGTTCGCCGCCGGTTGCGGGAACGGGACTGCTCATAATAAATGCCTTCTGCTCCTTCCGCTTCACAGTGTACCATTGTTCCCCTCACACTGGTCGCACTTGGAGAGTGCGAAGAACCGGATGAAGTTATCAGGATTTAGCTACACCGTCAAAACGACGCAGAATTGAATAAAATTAATGGTTCAGCAGGCGCGCAATTCAGGCATAAGCATACGTACAGTTCGCAGAAACGTCTCATGGTTCCTTTTGTGTAAGTGTTCCGGCCCTAGTTTCGGGCGGACACGGCGATGACGGTGACTTCAGAAGATTTGGCCGACCCGATCCTGGAGTTTTTGCGGGAGAAGCATCTGTTACCGGAGATAGTGCTGCGGTTTCCGGACTCCTCTGTAGAACCCATCGCAGAAAGTAACGTCGCAGGAACTCTTTTGGCAGCCAACCTTTCCCTAGCAAAAGATCCGGTTTTTCTTCAGCGAATCGCGGAAGCGTCTCCGTTCATCGTGTATTTATACGACCTGAACGAAGATAAAAACCTGTATTCCAACCGTGAAGTTACCGCGATGCTTGGTTATGAGAATGACCGGTTTCACGCCATCAACAAAGGTATCCTGCAGTTCCTGATGCACCCTGAGGATTGGCCGCGCTGGCAGGAACATGTGGACAGCCTGTCATCGCTGCCGGATGGAAATTTCGCGGTCGTTGAATACCGGCTGAAACGCGCAGACGGAACATGGACCTGGCTGCGCAGCCGCCAGATGGTCTTCAAACGAGCCCTCAGGACGAATGCTCCCGCACAGCTTCTCGGTACGGCGGAAGATATCACCGCTCAGCGAGAAGCGGAAGTCGCGATGGAGTGGCAGGCGACGCATGACGCCCTCACGGAACTGCCAAACCGCACTTTATTTCAGCGCCAGGTTACCGAAGCGGTAGAGCAGGCATCAAAGGGAGATCATGATCTTGCGATCCTTTTCTTAGATCTCGACGGCTTCAAGCACATCAACGATACGCTGGGCCATGAGGTAGGAGACACCTTGCTCCGTGTCGTGGCGGATCGCCTTCGGCAGGCTATCGAGAAGGAAGGACATGGCCTTATCGCACGCATGGGCGGCGACGAGTTCACCGTCCTTTTGCCTCAGCTGGATGGCTCCGATCATCCGAGGCGCGTCGCGGATCGTCTTCTCACCCTCTTTCATGAGCCGGTCATGCTGCGCGGACACGAGTTATTCGTCACCGCGAGTATCGGGATCAGCGTCTTTCCGTACGATGGGCAGGATAGAGAGACTTTGCTGCGGCGCGCGGATGTTGCGATGTACGCCGCGAAGGCCCAGGGTCGCAACACCTATCAGATGCACACCGAGGCGATGAATGTCGCCGCCTTTGACCGGCTTTTGCTGGAGGGCAGCCTGCGTCACGCTGTGGAGCGTGAGGAGGTAACGCTTCACTATCAGCCGCAGCTTGATCTGGCGACCGGGCGCATTCAGGGGGTAGAGGCGCTGCTGCGCTGGCGTCACGAGAAGTTCGGGGACGTCCCTCGTTCCCGGTTCATCCCGCTTGCTGAAGAAACCGGTCTGATCCGCCCCCTTGGCGACTGGGCTTTGCGTGAGGCATGCCGACAGGTAGCCAGTTGGAGCGCCGTCTTAAGCCAGGACAGCACCGTTCCGCTGCGTGTCGCCGTAAACCTTTCAGCCCGTCAGCTTGCGCAGCCGGATGTCGTTGCAAAAATCCAGGCGGTGGTCCGCGAGACCGAGATAATTCCCAGTATGCTGGAGCTGGAGATCACCGAGACCGCCCTGCTTTACAGCGGCGGAGCGGCGGCGGAGCGTACACTTCGCGCTCTTAGCGATCTGGGAATTCGCCTTTCGGTCGATGACTTCGGCACGGGATACTCCTCTTTGTCGTACCTCAGACGGTTTCCTTTTAACTCCGTTAAGATTGACCCGTCGTTTGTACGTGAGCTGACGGACCAGCCCCGCTCACAGGCCATTATCCGTGCGGTCATCGATCTCGCTCACGCCCTTGATCTTTCCGTTGTTGCCGAAGGCGTGGAGACAACGATGCAGCGTGACCTGCTGCGCTCGCTTGGCTGTGACTCCATGCAGGGATATCTGTTCAGCCCCGCCGTTCCCGCTGACCGAATCGATGCCTTACTAAACGCCTGGTCTTTCTGGGCATGGGCGGAAACAGCGCCACGTTAGTCCTATTCGGCGGATCGTCGTGATAAACGGCAATTTATGAGGTGGGAACCACCGTGCTTGGTTAGGGTTACCATTTGTAGCAGGACACTGTCCGATATTCGGGCGATCCTGCACAAAATCGATCACGAAAAAGGTATCCTGAAATCATGAAAGCCGCACGTATTCACGCATTCGGCGGGCCGGAAGTTCTGATGTATGAGGACGTGCCCGACCCGGCCCCCGGTCCCGGACAGGTTGTTATCAAAACCTATGCGATTGGTGTCAACCCCTACGAGGCGTACCAGCGCGGAGGCAACTATGGTCCGATGGAGTTTCCCAAGGTACTGGGAGCGGATGCGTCCGGCGAGATATCGGCGCTCGGGGAAGGCGTCACCCGGTTTTCCGTCGGTGACCGTGTCTATACGGTAGGCAGCCTCAGTGGCGCGTATGCCGAATTGATACTTGCGGATGCGGCGACGCAGGTATATCCCCTCCCCCCCAACATTCTGGCAGCCAAAGGCGCCGCTCTCAATGTTCCCTATGGAACGTCGTACTATGGACTTTTCCTGCGAGCCCAGGCCAGACCCGGTGAAACGGTCCTCGTTCATGGGGCGAGTGGTGGCGTCGGCATCGCGGCAGTACAGTGGGCGCTCTCCCGAGGCCTGACTGTAATCGGTACGGCAGGGACGCCGGAAGGCGTGACACTTGTCGAGGAGCAGGGGGCGCACCTCGTTCTCAACCACAAAGAGGACGGTTATCTGGACAGGGTAACGGAATTTACCGGCGGCAGCGGTGTCAACATCGTGCTGGAGATGCTGGCGAATGTCAATCTGGGGAAAGATCTGAAAGTTTTGTCCAAGCGCGGACGGGTAGTCGTGATCGGCAGCCGCGGCCCGGTGGAGATCGACCCGCGTGACACCATGGGACGTGACGCCTCGATTCTGGGCATGTCTCTGTCCAATGCTTCGCCGGAAGAAGTGAAAGCGATTCACGCCGCAATCTATGCGGGCCTGCAGAACGACACTCTGCGTCCTATCATCGGCTCTGAAATCCCCCTTTCCGAGGCGGCTCGCGCCCACCGCGAGATCATGGAGAGCAGCGCCTACGGCAAGATTATTCTGGTACCTTAAGGCAGGCACCCAATGACAGATAAACCTGCCGAGACATCTAACGAAATTCATGACCTGCTCAAACAGCGCTGGAGTCCGTATGCGTTCGCCGAAACCCCGGTACCCGCTGCCCAGCTAAGAAGTTTGTTTGAGGCCGCGCGCTGGTCGCCGTCCTCCTTTAACGAGCAGCCCTGGCGTCTGATCGTCGGGACAAAAGACGGCGACCCGCAAACTTACCAGAAAATATTCGAGACACTGACTCCCTCCAATCAGGCCTGGGCAGGCACCGCGCCCGTTCTGATCCTGGGTATCACCAAGACCACGTTTTCGCATAATGACGCACCTAATGCTGTTGCGCTGTACGATCTGGGTCAGGCAGCAGCTCATTTAACGTTTCAGGCATCCGAGCTAGGCCTGAAAGTGCATCAGATGGGCGGCTACAACAAAGAGGCGGCCCGTGCGGCGTTTGCTATCCCCGAGGGTTATGCATTAGCAGCGGTGATGGCTATCGGATATCAGGGAGATATTTCACGGCTTTCCGACGAAAAGCTTCAGGCACGGCACTCTAATCCGTCTCGCGTTCGAAAACCACTCAGTGAAATAGTATTTTCGGGCAGTGACGAAATTTTCGGAAACCCATCGCCGATTCTGTAAGTAGAACGAATGAAGGTGGACATATATTTTGACTAACGCAACATCCTCAGCACTTCCCGCCGGCGTCTCGGCACCAGATTTTACGCTGCATACGACGCCGGACCAGTCTGTGTCTCTGTCTGATTTTCGGGGCCAGCCTGTCGTTCTCGTTTTTTATCCGGCTGATTTCAGTCCCGTTTGCGGAGACCAGCTGGCGCTCTATAATCAGGTTTTACCGACCTTACGGAAGTATGCGCATGAGGTTCAGCTATTAGGGATATCGGTTGATGGCGTCTGGTGCCATCAGGCATATGCCCACGACCGAAAGCTGAAGTTCCCGCTTCTCGCTGATTCGCATCCGCAGGGCGCGACCGCAAAAGCGTACGGAGTCTTTGATGAAACCTATGGGATGTCTCAAAGAGCTCTTTTTGTTATCGACCAGGACGGCAAAATAACCTGGAGCTATGTTTCGCCCGCGGGAATAAATCCCGGCGCGGACGGTATTTTGGAGGCGCTTAAGGCGCTTCCAAAGAAAGGCTGATTTCCTATGGCTACGCTTTCACTTCCCGTCGATCCTGCGCGCGACCACATTCAGGGGGAAGCGGATGCGCCCGTAACCCTTGTGGAGTACGGCGATTACGAGTGCCCTTATTGCGGCACGGCGCATTACATTGTCAAGTCGCTTCAGGCGGAGA
>JAZKEA010000106.1:41872-43299 GCA_040387315.1 Armatimonadota bacterium
AACTTTCCCCTTGCGGATATTCACCCCCATGCCGAGCACGCCGCCGAGGCGGCTGAGGCAGCCGGGGCGCAAAAGCGGTTCTGGGGAATGCACAATGCCCTTTATGAACATCAGAAGTCTCTGGGCGACACAAAGATCAAAGAAATCGCCGATAGCCTGGGCATGGACGGGACGACGGTGATGGAGCAGGTTCAACGCCAGATATTCGCGGACAGGATCGAGGAAGATTTCGAAAGCGGCATTGTCAGCGGAGTTAACGGAACACCGACATTCTTCATTAACGGCAACCGGTACAACGGGTCCTGGAATGATACGCAGGAGTTCCTTGAGGCACTGGAGACGGCTGCGGCGGAAAGTCGCTGAGGCCATCTAATGTCTGAAAAGATGAAAGCAGTCCGTATCCACGCCTTCGGAGGCGTGGATACGCTGGTCTATGAAGACGCCCCTCGCCCTCGCCTGGGAGCGCGCGATGCCCTGGTGCGTGTCCATGCCGCGGGAGTCAATCCCGTTGACTGGAAAGTCCGCGAGGGGTATCTGGAGGAGATGCTGCCGCACACGCTGCCGCTTATTCTGGGATGGGACCTTTCCGGGATCGTAGAGGCTGTCGGCGAAGAGGTAACCGAAGTTCAGGTCGGCGATGCGGTGTTCGCGGATGCGCCGATCGCCCGGGACGGGGCTTACGCGGAATACATCGCCGTGAATGCCGCACTGCTCGCGCCGAAGCCGAAGACCCTCTCTCATATCGAGGCAGCTTCGCTTCCGGTAGCCGCCCTGACCGTCTGGCAGGCACTTTTTGAGACGGCAAAACTTGAGGCCGGACAGAGCGTCCTGATCCACGCCGCTGCGGGAGGAGTGGGCAGCCTTGCCGTTCAGATGGCGAAGTGGAAAGGCGCGCATGTCATTGGAACGGCATCCGCTCGCAACCACGATTTTCTACGCGGGCTCGGGGCAGACGAACTGATCGACTACAACACCGCCTACTTTGATGAGGTCGTCCGGGACGTCGATGTCGTCTTTGACACAATGGGTTATGACACGCTCGCCCGTTCCTGGGACGTGCTGAAACCGGGCGGCTTTCTGGTCGGTATTGTCTCGGTTCCTGATGACGAAGAGGCGAAGCGGCGCGGGGTTCGCAGTGCGTATGTCTTCACCCGCCCGGACGCCGCCGGTCTTTCCGCTATTGCTGCCCTGGTAGACGCAGGGACGATAAAGCCTATCGTTGGTGAGACACTTCCTCTCGCCGATGCCCGAAGGGCGCATGAGATCAGTGAAACCAAGCATTCCCGAGGAAAGATAGTACTGCAGGTAATCCCCTAGAATCATAGACGGCGAGGCAGCTTCACTTCAGCATACCGAATCGCTGGTTTTTCGCAGTCATTGCTACGAATCGCGCCAGACGTTTGTCAAAAACATCCGGACGATCACGG
>JAZKEA010000107.1:0-17836 GCA_040387315.1 Armatimonadota bacterium
ACCTACGGCGTGACGAAAGCAGGCAGGATCTATGCCGTCCGCACACAGCTTCCCCGAGGCACCAGGGTCTGGGCGACACGCTCGGGTGAGCCCGTGCTGAAATGGCTGTGCGCCAATCCCCTGACAAAAACCCTTCCAGGAACCCGCCTTGCCGGAAAGCCGCGACTGTCAAAGCCGCGCCCCGTGGGACGCGGCCTTGCCGCTCCCGGTCCCCTTGCGACCAACGGGGTAATCATCCCGCTGGAAGAAGTGCCACCGGTGCCGGCTGCGCCTCCGACGCCGGTCGCGACGGTAACATCTTCAGGCACGCCGGGGGGAACGTTGGTGACCACGAACTCTGCACCACCGACGGGCGCTCGTCCCGGCAATGGTCTCTGGTTACCGTTTGGTTTAGCCGCGGGGTTTGCCCTTCTGCAGTCTCCGGGGTCGCAGAGTTCCGTGGGGGGCAATGAGGTGCCGCCAACACAGCCGCCTACGCAACCACCATTGACGCCCCCGCCCGGTGGCACCCCACCTGGCACTACTCCCACTACTCCCGTCGTTACTCCTGAGCTTCCTGGTGGCACAGTTCCAGGTACCCCGGTGGGTCCCGTTATCCCAGGTCCTGGCACCCCAGGTATCCCTGTTAACCCAGAGGTTCCCCTTCTTCCGAACACTCCAAATACTCCGGGGGTTCCTGAGATACCAGGTATCCCTGAGACGCTTCCTGTTCCGGAACCGTCCGAGTGGCTGGCGATGGGCATGGCAGGAACGTCGGTCATGGGACTGATGGTCCGCGCACGACGGCGCAGGAGCGCCGCTGCCTGATATCGCCGGTTCTCTTTATGACAATAGCCACCCGTCACAGTCTGACGGGTGGCTTTTCTGTGCCTGGCGGTCTCGTTTCGCGCAGCTTTTATGCGGTGGTCGGCGTGGTGACAGAGTAGATGCTGTCTTCTGTCATTCTGCATGTCTGCCCTTCTGTCGGTCACTCTCGGACGCTGAGATTGATGGAGGAGGGCGGCGCGTTGATGCCCGCGTCAGCATCTTCCCCTTCCCCTACCACCGCTACCGCAACACGCACTTCCTTAATAGCGGCTTTGGAAACTGCAAGTGCGAAACCTTGTGGTGTGACAGTGGCAGTTCCGCCCCTGAAGATGGTTGCCCGGAGCGTCGACACGAGAGCCGTCCCCTGAATAACAGGGGTGTCCAGAGTGACTCTTGTGACCTTTGTTCCTCCACTGTTGACGGTGTAGGTATAGGCGTAGGGGAGCAGAACCAGAGCCTCCGTCTCAAAGTTGATATCAGCCTCCTGCAGCGCCTTCCGGAAGGCAACATTGTCGCGCCACGAAAGTCTATGGGAGAATCCGTCTGGACCGAACCGGGCGGCGTTGATCGGTAGGTCGAGAAACCGCTCCATTTCTGCCTGAGACTCGATCACCTGCGGACTGATCGTGTCGTAGCTCCAATCGTATTGGGGAACGGCCACCAGGCGAAACGCCATTGCAGGGGATTCCGGTGTTTCCGGTGTTTTCTGTGTTTCCGGTGTAAGCGCTAGGGCATCTTTCGAGATGCCGCTAGGGATTGCAGCCGAACTACCTACCCCTCCACCCCCTCCACCACAACCCACGACAGAGACCAGCGACAGAGCGCAGACAGTGAAAGAGGGAAAACCGCGCAACGACTTGTAATCCATTGCTGGCCATATTGATATGCGTAACATTGGTGATCCGTAATCTCCAGTCCATAACCGTTATTAACACGATTTACACGACGTGCTAGCAAGGGTTAGAGAAGTCCTTTGCAGGAAATGTGCCGGGGAAGCGTACAGTGCTTCTGTGCTCTGGGCTTCGCCTGCCTGATTTTCATTGCTGTCACACTGCCAGGGATCACCTGCCAGGAAATGCAGGATCATTGCCGGGAGAACCCTGTCTAGCACCTCTGGTCACTTTGGGTACATGGATCTCATGTGTAAAGTACCAGTTAGTATTATTAGTCCTAAAGTTAACGATTCAGAAACAGATAGAAATACCGAAATAGATAAAGATACAGAGGCAAGAGACAGAGCCGACGTTCATCAGGACGTTCATCAGTCCGATCTCTACAGGGGGGGGGAGATCCGTGTTCGTCTGCAGCCGGATGCGGCGGGCATCCTGTGGTCCGGGAGCTACTCGTTTTTCACGGGTTCGATCACGCAGCGGTCCAGTGATCGGGTTCATGGGAGTCTTTCGGGAAAGTTCGCCACGCAGGAGGAAGCGGGGGAAGCAGGCTTCGCCGAGGCGCGCCTATCGGTGGACCGGGAGATTCGTGTCGCCGAGATTACAACAAACAGGAAAGCTAAATGAGCACAGATACAGACGAGGCGACAGAGACGCTGGGGACATCAGGGGAAGATCCGCTCTACTTCTCGTACACGGATCGTCAGGGGGACGGCAACTTTCCGTTCTTCGCGAGCCTGGCTGACAGAGCTGCCTACGATCAAGCCGCGAAGGATGCCCGAGAAGAAGGACTTCAGGTAACGGAGTTGCAGACGCGAAGTGCTGGTCCAGAGCTTCCTCCCCTTGAGATCGTCTGCATCACGGATCATCGGATCAGCCCCGAGGAGGCCAGCCGCATCAGCCAGTCCGCCCTTGGCCTCGTGGTGAGTGCCACGCAGGTTTGATAATTCGGAGTAGGGTCGGCGTCGTGCTTGACAGAACGCCGCGAAACATAGTTGATTAAATTGAAGGTAGAACGAACTACTTTCATCGCTAGCCTTTTACTAAAGGAGTAGGAGAAAAGTGAGCGAAATGGAAGAAAAAAACTATCGGATCGATGTAACTTTAGCGGTGGATGCTGGCAAAGGGTACACCAATATCACGACGACCGCTGCCGGTTCGAGCCCCGAAGACATTGAGCAGTACATTAGCTACCATGAGGGAAAAGAGAAGCTACGTATTGCAACGAAAAACAGCCTGATAATCATACCAAGGGAGCATGCCCGTGTGCTCTGCATCGAGATCAAGCCCGACACAGGTGATTCTCCAGCGTAATATTATTCCGCGACGAATGAAAGCCCGGTGACTGATGAAGATCAGTCACCGGGCTTCGCTATGTTCACCATCTTCCGGATCTGTCGGCTGCGCTGCCTTGTTTCTGCCAGATCCTGCCGCAGTCGCCGCATTTTGGCGATGGTGAAGCGCGCCTCTTCCACCAGGCGTTCCCGCTCTATGGAGGCCGCTTTGTGACGACTGGTGGCGGATTCGAGCCGCGTCAGTAAATCCATTCCAAAATTTTACCTGAGCATCAGGGGCTCATCTGTCCGGAAAAACAGAACGTCCTGCCAGGATAATCCTACTGTGCCGGAGCAAGCATCCGAGTAATCGGGCTTTGGTTCACCGGCATTGTCCGCACCGCCTGGTCGCGAACGGGCACCTTCACCGCGCCGGATCTGATGTAATCCTGAACGGGACTTGCTTTCTTGCTGCTGCCTTTTTCACCTTTTGCTTTCTCCCTGGCAGCATATGTCGAGGAGCTGATACCAAAGGTGGATGGAACGGTCTTCAGCACGCCTTTCGCCCCGTCCACTTCGTAAGCCTTGCGGAGGTCGGACACGATCAAAGGCGTCGCCATCTCGATAGCTTTCTCCAGTGTGCTCTTCTTCTCGTAGCGATCCGGGGCGTACTGCGGCGCGAACGTATCTGCGACGGGTCCCGCCATCGGTGCCATCTTGTACCGAAGGAACTGCGCCACAATGTCCGCCGGTTCCTTGCCGTAGGCGTTCTTCTTGCCGGTCCGATTGTTGTACAGAGCTTTGCCGACGCGCAGCGTGAACCGGACATCGGGCAGAAGCCCTGCCGATATTTCGTAGCGGGTGTTCCCCACCTTCACCTTCCCAAAGTCGGCAGAATCCGGGTCCAGCGTGACATCAGCCCCAGCGAGGTAAGCCAGTGTCAGCACCGTTCCCACCGATGCCGCGTACCGGGTACTGTTGCGGATGGCGATCTTCCGCGCAACCGGTGAAGCCGTGACATAGAGCGTCGGATCCGCGAGGAGCTGGAACCGGGAAGCTGCCCACTTAGGCGCGAAGAAGGCAGAGGACAGCATGCGCGACATCTCCGCCGACAGTGGCACGTCTCCCCTTCCCGTCGCCACATTGATGTAACGGGCGATGCCCGAAAGCTCGCGCGCCTGCTCCATTTCGGGCAGCTTCTTGCTCAGCACCTCCTGCCGCATCTTGTTGTAAACATCCATGCGGAGCGTATCCAGGTAGGCGGAGTAAGCGCGGTCACTCATCTGCACACCGGGGTACATCTTGGCGAGGCGCGAGGCAAACGCTTCTTCAGCGGCGTTCTCTGCAATGTCACCCGCTGCCTCCGCTCGCCGTTTGGCTGTCTCCGACAGGTACAGACCGGCCTTCTGCGACTCGGCAAAAGAAGGATACGCTTCTATCCGGCCCTGCATCTTTTCGTAATGCTCGGCACCCTTGAACGGGAGGAAAGACTTCAGCATCTCGCCGGTGGCTTTCGCAGCGGAGCCGGGATAGTTCACGGACAGCACCGCGCCCTGACGACCACCGGCGGACAGATCCCCCGACGCCATGATGGACCGGGGAGCGTTGGCAGCATCGACAGCAAAGGCGCGTACCTTCGCTGCTGCTGCTTTTGCTTTCAGGCCGGGAGATGCAGGAGCCTCCGGAAGCTGGTCAGCAGTGACACCTTCAGGAGAAATAACCGTCACATCACCAGGAACACGACCGGTCATCGTTCGAAGCGGCTTCTTGTCGTCTGCCGGCGGTTCACTGGAACCACTTCCCGCGATACCCCCAATCGCCGCGAACGGATCGGCGGCGTCACGCTGCTCCTTGTAGAAGCTGGGAGCGATGCGCGGCGAAAAGGCGACCCTCTTCCCGTCGCGCTCGATGGCGACACGCAGCGAGCCGTCAGGGTTGATCTTGTCGACGCGATAGGTATTACCGTCTTTCTCGCTGACAAAGAAGTCGCCGGGCTCCGGTTCCGCTCCTCGCTGATACAGCGACTGAGCCAGGTACATTCCGGCATGAGTCTCGGGCAGCCCCTTGGCCTTTTCCCAGACGAGCTGATGGGCGACGTGATTCCAGACCTCGGGCGGCAGTCCGTCGGGATTACTGCCCGACTTATCCAGCGCCTCGAATATCGCGGTCAGCTTCTCCTGGAGAACCTTCGCGACCGGTCCCCTGCTCGATAGCTCTTTCACCCGGCGCGCGAGGTCCGCCTCCTTGGTCTTCAGCCTGGAGATGTCACCCTGACCGGTGAGCAGGAAGTTGATTTCCTGCGCGTCGATGGTCGGTGAATCACCCAGCCCGAGCAGATGCTTCAGAAAGCCCTGTTTTCCCGCGCCGATACCGTTCATCTGGAGGACAACGTTTGTCAGCTTCGCGGGATCTCCGCCGGTCGCGTTGACCTGGCTTGCTATCTCCGCGATATTGGACAGGTTGAAAGCGCCGCGCTTCGGCGTGCCGAGTGCGTTCAGTGTCGCGAACCGATCATCGCCGAACGCCTGCCGAACCTTTGCGCCTTTCGCCCACATACCGGGAAGGTACTTGCCCTGCTCGATGGCGTCTAGCGCCTTCTGCCCGTCCGGTGTGCCCAGCCAGAAGGCCGCGGCCTCTTCGGGCCGGATGAGACGGCGACCGTCTTTATCGACCGTGGTAAAGCGGGAGTCAAACCGAAGCCCGGTCTTGCGCTCGATGGTATCGGCGGGCATCTCCTTTGCACCCTGAGAGGCGAGCGTCATGTAGTAGCTCTTGGCGATGTCGCGGGGTGTCATCTTCCCATCCATCAGCTTCTGCCGCTGGTTGCCGAGGAAGTCCACAACACCGGCGATATGACCGGGCTGGTCGGAGATGAGTGCACGATACGTGTCTACGCTGGTAAGCGGCGCTTTCTCAAGCCTGTCCGCGACCTCTTTTGCCGTGGCTGCCGACAACTCTGACGCACTTCTCAGCTTCTCGATGTCTTCCGGCTTGAACCAGGTGCCGAACGCCTCTTTCATGCGACCGGTCCAGGTCGCGCCAGTCGCGCCCTCTTTGACCAGACGACCGCCGAACCACTTGGCCGCGTCTCTCACAGCCGGGGTTGCCTTCGGCGCTTTCTGCATCGTTGCGGTATTGACACCGGTTCCGAAGTTCACGCGCTGGCCGTCCGCCTCACGCAGGATCTCGCCGGTTCGATCATCGACCTCCCGGCCCTGCCCGTCACGAATGGACTGGAACAGAGGCGAGGTGCTGAGGTCTTCAGCCGTGGCAGACTTGGCGAGAGAATCGCCCCGATTCACCGCGGACAGAACCCGGTTCACGGCATCGTACATCTTGCCCTGTCCAGAAGCTATTTCCGCAGCAGCAGCCCGCACTTCGTCACGCACGGGACCATCGGCGAAGAGACGCGCAAGCCTGCGCTGACCCTCTGCAAGCCGCTCTGCGTCCGCCATCCGGCCCTCTCGGTCGAATACCTCGCTGTCTCGCTCGGACTGGCTGAGAATGGATGTCAGCGCCTTCTTGTCATTCTCGATGCGACGAGCAACCGCCGCCTGTATAGCGGCCTGCTGACCGAGGGTAGAAGTGTAGCCGCCGCCGGTGTCGCCAAGGTCAAGAGAGCCCTGGTTGTCGGCGTCTAGCTTGATGTCCTCCTGCCGGGTGAGTTCGGCGAGGCGCTGACCTTCCTCGTAGGTTCGGAGGCTGCTGCTACTGGCATCTTTGAGAGCCGCTCTCTGACGGGGCAAGTCGCCTTTCAGGCCCTCGCCGATAGCCGCGGCAACCGAAGGCCGAACGGTTCCGGCGCGGACCATGGCGCGCGCTGTGTCATCGAGGGCAAGCAGTCCGGAGGTGTCACGGCTCAGGGCGTTCTTCGGGAGCGAGGCGACTTCGCGAGCGGACCGCTCAGGGTCGCCGAGCTTTGACAGCGCATCCGCGGCGTCAAGCGCTTCTCCCTTCTGATCCTTCAGGTTCTCAAGGGCTCCCTGTACTCGGGCAAGGTCTGGCGTCCAGCCCTCAGACTCACGTAGGATTCGGGCTTGAAGCATCCGGGGAGCATCCAGGGGAACCACCTTGCCATCCCGAGGAGCATTGCGAATGAAAGACGTTGCCCGGTTGGCAAGTTCGAGCCTATGATGTCCATTGATGACAGAGCGCTTGCCGTTCCGTCGTTCAAAGACGGTCAGGATTCCGCCCTGGTCCACGTCGAAGGTATCGGTCCCCTTCAATGCGTCTGTGACACCGGCTTTACTATCGACGATGCCCGACCTTTTGTATTGCAGGCCCGGCTCCACTTCGACAGATTCAGGCGTGACAAACTCCAGGCGCGAAGGCAGATCCGGTGCAGGGGTGGTCGGAGAATTTACGGCCGCTTTTTCCGTGGGGCGATTGAATCCCTGAGTGTAGGCCGCAGCGGGATTGATACCGACGGGAAGATCAGCAACGGAAGGACCACGGGAAGGACCGGCGGCAGTGGTAGGCGCTAGAACTCCGCCTTGTACTTCTCGATCAATCGTTCGCGTGCTTCCGCCTGTGCCGCTGCCTGCAGGGGACCGTCCACCTCGATCACCATATCCAGGTATGCTTCCAGACCGAACCGGCTCACGGCCTCCTCCAGTTGCTCGAAGGTTATCAAGCCCTGGAAGTACCTCTCCTGGTACTCCAGAATATCGGCCCGGTCCAGTTGCTTCCGCTCCTGATCCGCCTGAGCTATCGCCGACCGAAAGACCTTCTGAGATTCCGGAGACATCTCCTCTATCGGCATCGCTGGAAGGTGATCCGGTTCCTCGCCCGGTTTGTACGCGAATCGTCGAACCCTGCGACGAAACAGATTCCGGATATTGAACATCTGCCCTGGCTTTCTCATTGATGGATGTCGTTTCAAGACCATACTCCTTCAGCAGCTTCAATACCTGCTTGTTAAAGATGCCGAGTTCGGCGTCAGACTTGCCCTGAACGACTCGACCGTAGATATTGCGAAGGTAGTCCGCAACTTTGGACAAAACACCTTTCACCGATGGCGGCGCGGTCTGCTGCCACTGGCGTTTCTCCAGAACGGTGACAAAGCGCTCCTCATCTGCAGCAGTCCATCGCCCATCTTCCGCACCGATCCACCGGTCAAGAACGGCGGCATCATCGGGGTTCTCGCGCCCGATCATCTTTCGGACGACGTGACTCAGCTCGTGCCGTGCGCTTGTCTCGTCAGGGTTAACCAAAGAGGAAATGATTTGCCGACCATCCGACTCCGGTATCAAGGCTGCCCGCGGATTGCTGCCGACATTGCGACCGGCGGCGCGCGCCTCGCTGATGAGCCGATCTGCTACCACCTGACCGCCATTCTGCAGGCCGCTCAGGTGGCTCTGATACCAGTCCTTCGGCTTCTTACCGTTGCGCTCGGCCCAGGCCTGAGCAATGTCATCCCAGGCGCTCGCTTCCCTTGTCGCGGTATCAGCATCATAGCCGAAGCCGCCCTGCTCCTGCGGCGTCTGGAAATGTCTCGCCAGGTCGCCCGCGCCGCGAATCGGGATCACGTTTTCACTGCCTGACTTGCCCGTTCCCGGTCGCTCCATCTCGACCCTGCCGAAGATCGTATCTTCCATGCTCCTCGTCGGCGCTCTGGTCGCTGCTATATCACGCTCGCGTGATTGTGCTGCTTTATTGTCAGCTGGCACGGCAGGAGGCTCTGGTGTCAGGTTGGAGAACTCGCGGCGGGCAATCTCCCGAGATACCAGAGTGCGCTTGCCGTTCTCTTCGACCTGTACGCGTCTCCCGTCCGGCGTCAGACCAATCACCTTGATCTTGCGACCGGTCGGTGTGTAGCCCTCGCCGCCGGACAGGACCGTCTCGGCAACGGTGTTCTGCTTGCTCTGCCGCCATGCCTCAAGGCGAGCTTTAACGGGTGAGACATCGCCTACAGCACGAGAAGCCGCCAGATCGCCAACGGAGCCCGAAAGGATGGCATTTGCCGCGCGACGACCGACAGACGCACCGGGCCGCTCTATCGCTTTGGCGATGCGCGTAGGATCGCCGGAGAGCAGAGCGCCGGTGACGGCGGACCCGGCAAGGCGCATTGGGTTCAGCTTGCCCTCGCGAAGCTGCTGCGCTCCTTCGACGGCGGTTCCTGTTCCTGCTCCGATCAGACGCCGGATGTTCGCTTCTTTGGCAAGTGACAGGCTCGGCTTACCGGTGAGGAGCTGCGGAATCTGTTCCCCAACAAAGGTTGCGAGTGGGTTCTGCTCCCGGTCTGTCGCCGCTGCCTTGTGACGAGCCGCCTGAATCTCCGGTCCCAGGATCATGTCAAATAGAGAATCCTGTACTCTGGAAACCGTGGCACCAAAACTGAGAGCGCCCGCAAGCGCACCCGCGCCGGTTCCAATGACCCTGCCAACAGGACCGAAAGGAGCACCCAGAGCGCCGCCAATAGGAGCGGTGGTTGCGGCCCCTGCTGCGCCGGATAACGTCGGTACAGTGGCTTCTCCAGCGGCTCGACCAAACGCGCCACCCGCGGCGCCTGTATCGAGTCTTGCCGCTTCTTCCTCTGGCGTCAGGCCGGGGATTGGAGACGGAGGCATATTGGTAAAGTCACGCGACACGGCACGAACCGCACCGGGAATGTCACCGCGTGCCTTCGCGAGCAATGCGCCGGGAAGCTGAAGGTTAGACATAGCCGCGCCAATCACGGGTCGCAGGATATTGTCCTCAAGGGCCGCAAGCTGCTGAGGCGAGACATCACCATCAAGCTCTGTCCTGTTTGCGTTCGGGTCGAAGTCATCGGGCAGGAACGACTGAACCGGCAGTCGGGATTCATCGACACCGACAACAGCGGGCCGGAGGATCTCCGATGGTTTCGGCTCAGGCTTTGGTTCTTTTGGTACAGACTTCTTGGGTTTTCTCTCACCGCGCAAATAGGCCGCCACTGCCTCCGAGCGTTTGGGCTTGCTGCTGCTCTTCTGAGCATGAGCCGCGACCGCCGACAGAGTATCCTTGTTCGTCGCCTGGGCAGATTTGGCGCGAGACGCAGGCAGGACAGAGGCCGCTTTCGAGGGCTGTACCGACGCAGAAACCGGAGCCTCCTGCTTTGATGGCGCATTGATACCGGAGACAGGAACCGTGAAGCTGGAACTTGCTGCGTCTACATCTTCCGGTATAGCGCGAATGACACCGCGGCGAATGAGCTCACGAGCATCTTCTGCCTTCTCCGGGTCTCTCCGAAGCGTCCCGTTCCGAACGTATCTTTGATACTTGATCTGAATCCGGGGGTCGAATTTGTTCTCGTCTGTTTCGGTTGCCATGTTTGCTCGCTGAGGGAATTGTGGAGATGGTTTAGTAACTCCGGCCCATCTCCCGAAAGCGGATAGTTAGATCAGGTGTATTTACGGCCCCTTCCCCAACTTACGGGACTGCCATCGCTGCTGACAGGCGACGGCGACACGCGCTGGTTCGCCTCTATCCAGTCTCTCGCTCGCAGCGGGTGGTGCGTCTCTTGCCGCGGCTTCCCCAGCGTCCCCCAATAGAGCGGGTTGGCGGCTTTACATCCACTCCAGCGCCTTTTCCACCCATCCATGCAGGCCGTCCCAGTGAGCAGTTCCTTCCGCAGGCCGAGCGATTGTCAGGTCGCGAGCGATGATTTGCAATCCCATCAGAGCCAGCCGCGGGGCGAACTCGCGCCGTGAAACATCCCGCCGCCATAAAAACTCTTCCACGAAACCCGTGTGGACAAAGGGATAGCAGTCGTACAGCCAGACCATCGAGAGACCGAGTAGCGGGTCGCCGAAATGGCCGAAGAGATACACAAAATCGACGAGCGGATTGGTCTCGTATCGCTTGTCTCCGGGCCAGCCCAGCGGATCGTCGAAGAGTCCGTCATCAGGCTGAATGCGATAGCCCTGTGGGAAAAAGTGAGCATAGTCGGTGTAGACAAGCGGCGTCCGAATATCAGCCGCCGCCGCTGAGACCTTTGCCAGAGCAGACTGGAACCAGGGATCGCGCAGCCAGTCCGCACGCGCCTTTCCCTCCTCTGCCATCCAGGGTTCCGAGTTCCACTTGTCGTCGTCAGTCAGGAGCGCCACTTCATCCGTCAGAGTCCGGCGTGGAAGCAGAGGCGCGACGGGATGGGCGAGGAGTCCCTCCGTCACCCCCTGCAAGCGATCAATTCCCTCAAAGGCTTTCTCGGTCGCAATACGGATGCGATGCGGTGTACCGCCCATCACCCAGAGGCTGAGGTTCCCGCCGCGCGGTAGTTCGCACAGACAGATGTTCTCGCCTGGCATAGGGTTCAGTATCTGAGGTCCGGGAATACCAAGTTCCTTTAGTGCGTTAGCGATCTGGATTCTGGTGTCATCCATGCCGCTACGGAAATCCACGACCTTTTCCTCACCATTGGCAAGAACCAGGCGGACACGGGGGCCAAAGGGCATCCACGGTTCGGGCAAATCCTGTGCGGAAACGATACGGGAACCGGGAAAGACAGCAGTGATCGCAGCTGTGTGCGCATTGGAAAGCGAGAACGTGCGGTCCAGCGCATCGACGCTGACAGAAGTTCGAGTGGGCATAGAAAAAGAAGCTCCTTTGCGAAAAACGGGGGCAGGAAACAGGGTTTGCAGATCTGCGCGAAGATGGCGCTTTCCTGCCATCAATCGGCTGCGGACAGTATTGAGTGGTACCGCCATGATGTCGGCGACCTCCGCCAAAGACCATCCGCCGACGTAATGGAGTAGAAGAGTAGTTCTCTGCTCCTGGGAGAGGTGCGCCACGGCCTGGTGGATGGTGATGCGCAAAACGTGGTCAGACTCCGCTCCCGCTTCACTGAGGTGCGTAAGCGATATGCCCAGGTGGCCCGTGCTGCGACGGCGGCGGTAGTCAGCGCAGAGGCTTAGAGTCAGGTGGCGGAGCCACCCCGAGAGGCGGCCCGTGTCACGCAGGGCGGCAAGGTTCTGATGCGCGTAGACAAGAGCCTCCTGTGTAACATCCAGAGCATCATCGGCGTTTCCAAGGGCACGGTGGGCGACAGTCTGTACCTCACGACGATAGCGCTCCGAAAGCCGTCCGGCGGCGTTGCGATCTCCCGCCAAGGCTCGCCGAATCAGTTCAGCGTCGCTCGATAGCCGTGTGTGTGGGTCGTGTATCATCTGTAATAAAGGCGTGGCGAATCGGCGAAAGAGATCATTACGTTGTTACATTTTTTATTTTTCCTTCTCTTAATCAGGATTGCCGCTGCACACCAGACTTTTGCCAAAGTGGTCACACCGTCAAAATAACCCAGGGAACGATCAGTGACGACCAACGGCAGGGGGCAGTATTTATTCTAATAGATACTGCCCCCTGCTCAAACTGTCATGAGGTCCCGTGAAAAACACAACTGTCATGGGGTATCGCAGTAAGCTTGCCTGCTGGAGGCTGCATGCAACGTTGTCAACCGAAACAATCCAACGCTTCTGGGCGTCATACGGGCTGACAGACGCCAACGGGCAGTGATAACACAGTCGCCAGTTCGCGATTCTCTCGCTTTCTACGCTTGCTGGGCGGCAGGGCAGACTCCACAAACTCCCGACCCCTGCCTGGAAACTACATTGACCCTGGAAGACATTAGCCTCGGACCCGTCGACAGCATGCTTGTGATGTTACCCTTGCGAGTACAGCTCGTTGATGGTCAGATTGTGATCAGCGACCGCAGTGACACCGTGAATGCCACAATGCGCACCATGAGTGCCACCATGCTCCGACTAGAAACGGGCAACACTACCACAATTAACACAACAAGCAGTGGGGCAAATGACTTCGGGATACAGACAGTAAAGCCGATTTGGGCTTGCCCCGTGGCCGATGCAGAGCTTATCCACGAAGTTGTGGGCGGGGTCAATACGCTCAAGGACCGTAATGGCACGGTTCTGTGGACGAATGCGGAGGAGGCTGCCTCACCGGATCTGCTTTTGCAGAGTACCGAGGAAGGGGAAGCGACGCTCACGGGAAGGGACGGCATGCCGCTATGGGCGGGGACGCTGCCGCTGCCGCTGGAATCGAAGAGATCCTCAGCAGGAAGCAACGACAGCTACCAGTTCGATGGCTACGGGGTCCACATCAGCGGCATCAACGGGGCCTTCACTATAGCCGATGAGGAGAAGCGTGTGTTATGGTCGGGAACGCTTCCTAAAAGGCCGGTGATCCTGATTCGGCGCGGCACAAACTTTTCCTTTACCACGAACCGTCGCTCCTCCAGTGGTTCCGATCGCACCACAACTATTCATTTTGCCGTGGGATCGGGCGAGGCAGTTATTGCCGACACCAAAGGAGATGTCATTGGATCTCTCCCAATCGAGTTTCTGCAGACCTTCGAAACATGGACACTGCCAAACAAATCTGCTGCAGAGGTGCCTCTGCAGAAGGCCATTCCCTATATAGGTGTTCCTAGATTCACCGTAAAGACCGGCGACGGGATTACCGTAACCTACAAAGACAACACGGGAAAAGTGATCAGCCATGGCACCTGGCGAAAATAAGGAACTGACTGCTGGGTTGAGAACCAGGAGCATATTGGGATTACATCTGGTGCCCCTCAGAGGAAATGATCTGTTACGGTAGAGGACGGTCGGAGTTCCTGGGTTTCAAAACTGTTGCCATGGCCCTCATTCCCACTATGGCAGCGGGGGAGTTAGGGGTTTACGTCTAGTCTGCTATCGCCTTTGCGCGCCGCTTCTCTTCCCAATCGCGCACCTTCAACTGAGCCCGTCGCAGAACCGTACGAAGGTCACGGAGATCCTGCCGCGACTCCCGCCAGTGCTCCCGCATCTGGGCATCGAAGATCCGTCTCTCCCGGCAGGCGGCTTGTACCTGGTCGACGTCGGCGGCAGGAACGTACTGTTTTTGCAGGCGTCCTCCGTCCCGCCAGAACCGATAATGGTACGGGCCGTGCAGCTGGTCGACCAAGCCACCAGCACAACGACAGCCGGCCTTCCCGCACTTCTTCCACTCTCGGTGAACCGTGCCTGGAAGCGGGCGAATCTTGGGTAACGTTTTTGTCATTTTCGCTTATCGGCCTGATCACAGTCACCGGCGATCGTTTTTTGACCTTCTAAACCCTTCGCGCGAGGCAATCCCAGCAATACGAAAATTTCTCAGTCAGTCAGCGGGAAGGTTCGTCTGTCCATCTACCGACCCCGCCATATTGACCTGTTTCTCGCCAATATTGATCTGAGTTGAGCCCGGCATGGCCATGGCGATCGTCGGAAGCTGCAGTTTGCGGACCTGTGCGAGCGTCTTTATGGCCATTAAATGGTTCTTATGGGCGCGTTCGATCTTTTTCCCAAAGCTTTCCGACTGGGAAATGTACATCCCCCCCGCTTTGCTCAGCGCCGCGTCGTACTCACGTTCCAGAGCACCAACCTGGAGACCACAGGCAACGATACGATCAACTAGGATACGCTCCAGCTGCGTGGGGCTCTCGCCAAGCAAGGCGTCTTTGTGCTGATTGGCTTCCTGCCGCAGAATCTCCTGGAGGACCGGTTTTTTATCACCGACGACCATTGTCACAACGGCTTCCGTCGTGTTCCAAAATCCAAGGCCGTAGTCGGTTGGGTGCTTTCGGATACAGGCAACAGCCGCGGCCTCATCGGCGCCCTTTTTATTATTCAGCGCGTCATAAATGATACGCGCCCGCTCCCTCGAATCCTCCGGCACCGTGAATTTGCGTGCCGCCAGTTCCGCTTTCGCCGCGTCTACCATCTCTACATGCATCGGTGTTCGTCTCTTTCTCCAGTTACCGCGTTTGTGCCGCTGATAGCCTGCCAGGGTCAATGCCGCATCTACGACGATCTTCGCTTCCTTCAGCGCCGCGACAATGGTCCGATTGATCGCGTCCATCCGAGCAAGCAGCTTACGGAACTCCAGACTCTCAGCATCCGACTGGCGGAGTGGTGCCGAGGTACTGCTTGACGACACGCTTACCGTCTCGGATACTACGGTAGAAGTAGGTTTTTTCGCCCCGTTTGACCGTCGTCATGTGTCCTACACATTTTTGTTTGCCCCGCTTTGATCAGGCGTTCCTGCAGTCATCCTACGAGACGGTTCGATACCCGGTTGCTTCCAATCACACGTTCTTTCCTCGTGTTGCCGTCCCAAATAGCCCGATTCGTGACGTTTATCGCCTCCAGGCGCCGTGCTCGGGCATCGTTCAAATTCTCCGGATCTGCTTCTGCTTCCGCCTTTTCCGCTCTCTCCAGGTAGTCTGCTGGTAGGAGCGGCACTTCCACCTCTCCGTACTCGACTCCAACCTGAGCACAGGCGATCTCCGTAAGGCCGCGGTACAGGTGCTCCTTGTCTCGCTCTGCTGCCTGTTGCTTGCGCTCCTCGGTCTGCTGGCGCACCTGGACCAGGCGCCGGTACTCGTTTCCGATCACCTTTTCCTCGACCGTCTTACGGGGGCGCGGCTGACCAGGCCGTAGCGGCTCCTCTGCCCAGGAGAGAGCGGCAAGAGCCACGGAGACGAGATGCTGCGCGGCAGCTGAAAGGGGAAGATCGTCATCGAAATCAAAGAGGCCCGTTTTAGCCATAGCTTAATTATATCTGCTTGTATTTACAGGCTTATACATAAGACAAACGGTATAATATTTATAGCACAGTTATAGCAACTATCGCTAGACAACGGGATATGTGAGACCAGGAAACACAGCACCAATGGCACAGAAGAAACGGAATTGGAAGGGCACCAGCCTGCTCATGCCGGCGAATCTTTTAGAGGATCTGGATGCAGCAGCAGAAGCGCAGGGATTCTCCAGCCGGGCCGATGTAATCCGGGTCGCCTGCAGCCGCTTCGTCTCCGAGCAGCAGAAACAGGAGAGACTGGATAGAACGCTGCCTCTGCAAAAGGAGCGTGGTCTGTGCAGATCCTGAACACCGTAAAGCCCCGAAAGCCTGTCAAAGCGCTGCAGGCTGCCGTGCAAAGCTTTGTCGACAAGCAGGCCGAGCGCAAGAAGGAGCGTGATCTCCATCTCCTCTTTGAGAAAGCAGGAGACGTGCTCGCCGTGATCTCCAACACGTCCATGCAACTGGAGATCCGCGAGGGCACTACCCTGTCCACCTGGCGGTTCTGTACCGAGCGCTTCGCTGATGATCCCCGCGTCGCGTTCACCTCGCTCTTCGGCCCCGACCTGATGCGCTGGATCGACCATCACCCCGCCTCTGCCGGCAAACTTGACGCATACCTGAAAGGCTCCCACTGAAATGGCGAGAACCGCGAGAACCTCCACGAAAAAAGTAACCAGTGTAACCAGCGCTGCCTCTGTTGGCTCTGTTGCCGCTGACGTTCCAGAGATTCAATCTGCCCCCGAACCTCCTGCGGCACGTCCGACGCTCGCCGATATCCTGGAGGCTGTGCCACCATCGGAATATCCCCTGGTGGAAGTGGACATTACCCCGTTCTTCAAATCAGGCGGCGAAAAACAGATCCTCACCTGGCAGATGCCAACCACGCCGAAGATTTACGTAATCTCCGAGGATGCCGGGAAACTGTACCGGTCTCATTCCCATTGGACCCGGCAGCTTTCCCTCGATGTGGCGACCCTCGCTGCCTGCCACGTCGCGCCTGATCCCGGCGATCTGTCTCCCAGCGCGTTTTATGCGGCGCTTTGCGAGGCCAGCCACGACCTCTGGGCCTTTCTTCTTGGCGAACTGCAGAAGGCTTTCCCGGCACTTCGGAACAAGGACGAGTAAAACGCCATGGCAACGACTTTAGCGGCAATGGCGATTGACCTTCTCGGAAACGATGCCCCGTTCAACGCCACCATGGACCGGGCCGTAAACCGGGCGGGCGCTCAGGGCAATCGGGCCGGCGCTTCGTTCGGCTCCTCCTTCGCGACGGGCTTCTCGTCCCCCATCCTGAACGCGATCTCCGGCATCAACAGCGCGATCGGCGGCATTCAGACCATCGGCTCCCTGGTGCTGGATGTTTCCGGCATGCGGACCAATGCCGTGTTCGGCAATTACCGTCGCCAGCTCGTAGGAATCGCCGGTGACGTGGGAATCGCGAGCAGAGCCTTCAAAGGGCTTCAGAACATCGCGGGAAACAGTAACTTCGACACCGACGCCGTCGTATCGCTCGGGCTCAAGTATGCCGGCAAAGATGGCGATGTGATGGGCGCGGTCGGCAAGACGCAGAACGTGATCGATGCCGCCGCCGCACTCGGGGTCGAGAACGGTTTCTTCAACAACTTCCAGAAGAACCTGACCGATATGGGCGTCAAGGGCTCCTCCAAGATCGATAAAGTCGACCGGGAGCAGCTGACGACCTATGCGCCCCAGGTCGGTCTGCAGATCGGGCGTATCCTCGGTGTCTCCGCCGCAGAAGCCAACCGGCGCCTGCTCACGATGAGCGGCAAAGAAGTGGTGTCCCTGATCGAGCGGATCGGCGCGGCCAATGCGGGCTTTGCGGCTCGGCAGGCGGGAAATGATCCCATCGGTATCGGCAAGAACATCCTCGAAAGCATCAAGAACGGGATGGAGCCGACGGGCGGCGTGATGAACGCGATCCTGACCCCGGTTGCCCGGAACGTGAAGACCCTGGTCGATCATCTGGGAGCATTCAACACAGCGACCGGTGGCGGCGCGGGATTGATTGGGATCATCGGCGGCGGCGTCCTCACCGTCCGGTACTTCGGCGGCGCGACCGCCTTTGCTCTCGGTGGTGTTCGGACACTTACGGGCAGTCTGCTGGAAATGGGCAACGCGGCTGCGGCTGCGGCTCTTTTGGCCCGAGGCGGTGCTGGTGGCGCAGGAGCGGCAGGGGCTGTGGCAGGCGGTGTCGGGGCTGCTAAAGGCGCAGGAGCGGCAGGGGCTGTGGCAGGCGGTGTCGGGGCTGCTAAAGGCGTGGGGGCCGCG